>NZ_JAWRYM010000001.1:0-444015 GCF_046534555.1 Bacillus sp. SIMBA_074
TATCAGCTGTAAATTTAGCCATAGAAAAACTGCACCTCCAATTGTTAGACTGTGTCTAACAATTGGGGTGCAGTTCATTTAAAGATGCTCTTTTTCATTAATACGTAAATGTAATTGTCGCTAATGAATAACCTGTCATTGCACTATATGGCGCAACTTGATAAGATACACGCTTTGCACCTTTTGGCCAAGTTATTTCATTTAATACTTTCTTTATATCTTGCATCGTTCCATCCATTGACTGCTTATATCGTACTTCTACTTTTTCTGGCTTGGAAGCAAATTGTTGCTGTAATTTTTTCTTAAACTCATTGTAATTTTCCGCTCCGTATTGTGCAGATAAATACTTTAAATTTGTTTCTTTTAACATTTGTTCATATACAGCAGTTTTTGAACTACCGGCTTTTATTTTGCTTGTTAATTCGTTGAAGTAGCTTGTAGTTGCCGCTGGATATTCACTACGATCCCATTCATGGTCTTTGCTTAATTGTTCATCAGACATATTAAAATATGAATATGTTACGCGCCCAGCTTTATCAGGAACTGGATCATCGAATGTAGTATCAAGGTGGTACCACTTGTTATCAATGTTCACTAAATTCCATGCGTGAGCTTGTCCATTCCCTGTACCTGTTACAATATGATTTTGAATACCTGCTTCTTTTAGTAATTGATATGTTAACAATGTATATCCTTGGCAAACGGCAGAACGATTCG
Organism: Bacillus sp. SIMBA_074; assembly: GCF_046534555.1. NCBI lineage: Bacteria > Bacillati > Bacillota > Bacilli > Caryophanales > Bacillaceae > Bacillus > Bacillus sp. SIMBA_074. Next base: position 718 of record NZ_JAWRYM010000001.1, read on the forward strand.
CTAACGCTTCATACGCTGTATATGCTTGATAAGACGTATCATATGATACTTGTTTCACAACATAATCATGAATAGCTTTCACTTTTTCATGTTCATCCATGCCTTGTTTAATGATAGAATTTACAATTGCTTTCGCCTGAGACTTTACATACTGTGTTTGCTCTTTTGATTCACGATACTTCACTTGTAATGTAAATGTATAATTCCCAGGCATCCCTTTTATAGAATATTTAGTAGACGCTACATTATATTTTACATACTCATCAGCATCTACAATTTTATTAAACTCGCCATACAATTGGTCCATAATATTTCTAGCATTTCTATCTTTTGTTTTATATGTGATTGTAATATTTTCTTCTCTATTATCAATCTGTTTTTTTAATTCTTTTCTGAAATCATTTAACAACTTTGCATCTGATTGTGTTGTCACTGTAGTCGGATTCGTAGCCGCATAAGATACAGCTGACGCCTGTAAGCCTCCCATTACTATAGTTGAACAAAGTGCGGCAGCTGTCACATACTTACTTGTCTTTCCCATCTTGTCACTCCTTACATTCTATAACTATACAAAAAGTATCGTATAGTTTCAGAGTATACAATACTTTTCAAAATAGGTCATATGAGATTATGCATATTTAACATTTTTAAAAGGGTTGTTCTTTTAGAAAAAGAACAACCCTTTTTTTAGCAAGTTTGCAACACACAGCATGTATTTTCAAAATGGCGATTTTTCAAGTCTTCATTTCCAATACAGAAATAAAGCATCCCTAAATCTCCCCACATCATATTACAATTTTTAGTATCTGAATCAATTTGGAATAAGAGCGTCATATGCTGTGGATCTATCCCCATATATTGTCCAGTCTCGTACAATACCTCACCTTGTACAGAGAATGGTTCTCCAAACATTTGATGATTATCATAGTTGTCTGGGATTAGCTCTTCAAGTAATTGCAAGAAACGATCTGAATCCGCCTCATCTTCAATGAAAAGCTCCGGTAATTTATACGTCAGTTCAAAAGTAATTGCACACTGGTTATATTTCGCTTGTATTTCATCTGCTCTACGTAATTGCTCTACAGGGATATCATAATAAAGTACACGTCCAGCTTCGGTTGGATTCACATCTTCTTCAAAGTAATTTTCAATACTAAAGAAATATAACATCCCTTTCTTAGGAAGATTATGATCCATACCAACGTTTTGTAAATCACTTAAATTAAATTGTGCGATAAAACGTAACGGATTCTCTTTGTATGTTGGATATTCAAATGTATTTGGCAAATCAGGAACTCCGCCCATTTTCGAACTGCCTATCGCAATTATTTCCTGTTGTTTTGGCACAACTTTTATACAAGGAAATACAGTATTAATAAGTTCCTGTTTCAAATGTGTTAGTTCATATTTATCAATTAATATTTCAATTTTCTGTTCCATAAATTCTCCTTACATTTACATACTTATTTGTATCATAGCACAAAGATTATACTTCATTCATTGTAAATTCAACAAGCCCTCCAAAAAACGGGCTTATCCCTCGTACGCGAACAAGTTTAAAAAAGCATAGTATACATTGTTCCTACAAACACGATAGTTCTTTATTTCTTCCAGTACATTTTCCCCTCGTTCATTTTTATTTTTAATTTAAGGAGGAATTCCACATGGGTTACGGATATAGTTGCGGCGGTTACGGCGGTGGTTACGGTTACGGCGGTAGTTGTGGTGGCGGTTGTGGTTATGGAGGTTTCGCTTTATTAATCGTTTTATTTATCCTTCTAATCATCATCGGAGCTAGCTGTTGGGGCGGCTTTGTAGGCTGCTAGTAAACTTAAAAACTATTGTAAAAAAGCACGTACAATACGTGCTTTTTTTCCATTTTCATTTTTTAGAAAGGAAGTATGTTCAATGAAAATTGATGGTGTTTTTGAAGGAGGCGGTGTACGCGGAATTGCTCATGTAGGGGCAATTTGCGCGTTAGCCGAAAAAGGATATGAATGGGAACGTTTAGCTGGAACATCAGCCGGCGCTATTATTGCAGCTCTTCTAGCAGCAGGATATTCTTGTTCCGAATTAAAGACGATTGTAACAGACATTGATCATGAAAAATTCACTAAAAAAACTTTTCTTGATAAAATCCCCGTTATTGGTAAAGGATTAAGCGCTTGGTCTACTCTAGGTATTTATTCAAATGTATTTCTCGAAGAATGGCTAGAAGACCTGCTTAGAAAAAAAGGAATTCATTTGTTTACAGACTTACCCGATTTGAATAAACTCAAAATTATTGCTTCAGATATAAGCAATGGTAAAATGGTTATTTTTCCCGATGACTTACCAAACTACGGATTTTTAAATTACCGCTTCTCTATCGCTAGAGCAGTAAGAATGAGTGGAACCATTCCTTTCTTCTTCGAACCAGTGAAATGGAGAACACCAAAATGGAAGCAGCCTTGTTATATGGTTGACGGCGGTATTTTAAGTAATTACCCAATTTGGATTTTCGATTCACCGACTTCTCCTCGCTGGCCTACCTTTGGATTTCATTTTGTAAAAGATGAGATTCAAGCTGATCCCGCCCACTATGACGAACCTATTTCCATGTTCAAAGGATTATTTAAAACGATGATGCAAGCTCATGATTTACGTCATTTAGATAAAGAATCAAAGGCTAGAACTATTACAATTCCGACAGGAAGCATTACCAGTACTAATTTTCAACTAACTAAAGAAGAGAAAGAATGGCTCTATAACTCTGGTTATAATGCAGCTAATAAGTTTTTACAATCCTGGAACTTCAGACAATATGTTGATGAATATAGAGACGGAAATCAGAATCGAAAAACAAATCGGTATTTCCGTCAACTTGACTCATAATTATATTATTTTCCCTGTCACACTTTAATAGTAAATAAGCCTAATAATATATTAGGCTTATTTACTTCTTATGTACTCTCCCATTATTTAAGGATAAGTTAACCCTTCTGCTTCTTTTGCGGTAATTACTATGTAACGATTTCCAGTTCTTAAACCTAGCAATTCTGCTTTTTCAATTGCATCCTGTTTTGTCTCCGCATAAGCAGCTAAATATTTATCTCCATCAATCATTTGGCAAATCACATATTGTTTCATGTTTTTCTCCTTTTACATTTTAATTAATTGCGCGATCTTTTTTATTCCAACTTCAATTTCTTCTACAGTTGCATAGGAATAAGAAAGACGTAAAAATTGGTTTGCACTTCTATCATACAAAGTGCCTGGGTTTAACAACACCTTTTCTTGTAAAGCTTTTTCAAATAAACTACGATTCGAAATTGGTAGATTTATATGTAGCCAAATGTAAAAGCTTCCTGCTGGCTCATGCCAAGTTGCAATGCCACTACAATACTTTTCTAACATACTTATCATAAAATCTCTACGTTTTTTCAATTCACTTCTTACAAACTGTAAATGTTCATCATACAATCCATTTTCAAACCACTCCGCTGCAATCTGCTGGGATATAGAACTTGAACCATAATCAGTTTGCATTTTTATATCTGCTAATCTTTGAATAACGGATTCTGATCCAACAACCCACCCAATTCTTAAACCAGGACTAATGACTTTGGACATACTTCCAATATGTAGCACGACCCCATTTTTATCATATGCCTTTAAAGGTTTTGAAACTGGTGCATCGAACCATAAATCTTGATATACCGCGTCCTCAATAATAGGTAATCCAATATCATTACATACCTCCATCACTTCTTCCCTCTTCTTAGCGTTCATACTAAAATTGGTCGGATTATGAAAAGATGGGATTGTATATAAAATAGATGCGTTAAATTGTTTCTTATATTTTGTAATGTATGAAGTATTTATACCATTCTCATTCATTGGTATTCCAATCAAGCGCATTCCTGCTGATTGAAATACATTAAGCGAATATAAATATGATGGTTTTTCTAATAAAATTGACGCTCCTTTCGGAAGAAGCCCCATAGAAATAAGCTGCAATGCTTGAATTGCCCCTGAAACAATTAAAATAGAGTCAGGAGATACATATACCCCATGCCCTTTTAAATATTCCGCAATTTTTTCTCTTAAATGGAGATTCCCTTTCGGTTCCTCATACCCAAGTGGAACATATGATTGTAAAATTTTATTAATAATACCCTTCATCTTTTTCTCAGGTAAGAGACTCGGTGAAAGTTCACCTGTTCCTAATCGAATTACATTGGGAGTAAATTCAGCTTGATTAATCTCTTGTACAGCAGGAAGATTCGGATAATGAAGTCCTGTTTCTACGTAAGACTGCCAGTTTGGAGGCGGGGCATATGTTGAAGTATTCTCACTATTTTTTATAACAATTGTTCCCTTCCGTCCATTCCCCTCAATATACCCTTTTGCTATTAACTCATCGAAAGCCATTACAATTGTACTTCGGTTCACTTCAAACGCATGCGCCAAAGCTCTTTGTGAAGGTAATTTAGTTCCAATTGTCCATTCCCCATTAACAATTCTCTCTTTTATATAAGATTCTATTTGTTTATACAAAGGAATAGATGAAGACATATTAGGTTTCCAAACGAGCCTTTCCATTATATCACCTCACATATTTTATGGTTGGTAACCTATCCAACCATATGGATGGATACAAATTTTCATTTCTTCTATACAATATAGACTATCATAATTAATCAAATTAAGTAGGAGGTAATCTGATGAGTGAAGCAATTATTCACGGGATCATCCTTGCATTTGGTCTTATCATTCCATTAGGTGTCCAAAATGTTTTCGTCTTTAACCAAGGCGCTAGTCAACCAAATATTTGGCGAGCTGCTCCTGTAGTCTTGACTGCATCTATATGTGATACATTATTAATATTAATTGCTGTACAAGGTGTCTCCCTTTTCCTCTTAACTTTCTCTTGGTTAACAACCACCTTGTATATGATTGGATTTTTCTTTCTTATGTATATGGGCTGGGTTATTTGGAGAAGCGATTCTTCAAATGATGTAAAACAAGAAAAAAGCATGCCTTTAAAAAATCAAATTATTTTCGCCGCATCAGTTTCATTACTAAATCCACACGCAATTTTAGACACAATTGGTGTAATCGGAACAAACTCTATACAGTACATAGGAAGTGAGAAATGGGCTTTCACTTTTGCAACAATTATAGTTTCTTGGATCTGGTTTATTAGTTTAGCTTTTGCTGGAAAATTTCTAAAAGGATTTGACTCAACAGGAAAAACGATTATAGTATTAAATAAAATTTCAGGGCTACTCATATGGGGAGTCGCACTTTATATGTTAAAACAAGTTGTTTTTCCTAACTAATTAAAGAGAATTGCATGTTATGTAATTGGCATGCAATTCTCTTTCGCATTATGAAGTTGGTTCCGGTTTCTGTTTTAACATCATTTCATCTTTTGCTGGTTTAATCCAAATAATTGCTATGACAGCACCAATAGCAGCGAAGATGCTTGTTAAATAAAACACTTCATGGTCTGCCCCTTTCATAAAAAAAGAATACAGGGGTGGTCCAGCTGCTACACCGATAAATCGCATTGAACTATAAAATGACGTAACTGTCCCCCTCTGCTCTTTTTCAATCCCTTGTGTAATAAGAGCATCTAGACATGGTAACGCCATACCAATTCCTCCCCCCATAATAACGAGACAAAGAAGTAGCAAATAGATTCCTTTTAGAAATAAAGGTAAGAAGACAGATGCAGCAGCCAGTAAAAATCCAATATAGATACACTTTTTCATAATATCTTGTTTATCTCCAATTTTTTTACCAGCCATATATGAGCTAAGTGATAGTACAAGTAAAGGAATAGCGAGTACACACCCTTTCCATATACCATGAATATCGTACTTCGACTCCAGTATAGTTGACAGATAAAAAAGTATTCCGAATAAAATAAGCATAATAATTGCACCTAGTATAAAAATGGCAATTAACCATCTTCCCTTTTCTCGAAACGTAGAGATAATAGATTGAATAAATTCCTTAAGTGGTGGGGCTTCTTCTTCTTGTTTCTTCGCCTTTACTAGTACCAGTAGTAAAACAATCGATATTACACATAAAACTGGAATCGCCCAAAATGGTAAGAACCATACAATAGCTGCAAGAGCTGATCCTAATATGGGACTCAATACTTTTCCAAATGTATTTGACGTCTCAATGATTCCTAAACCTGCACTAACCTGTTTTTCATCTTTGTATAAATCACCGACACATGGTATGACAACTGGCATAGCACCAGCAGCACCTATCCCTTGAATTGCTCTTCCGATAAGAATCCAAACATAAGGGTTATCAACTTTCCATGATACCCATCCCGTTATCGCTCCTCCAATAGCTGCAATTAATAAACTTGGAACCATTACCATCTTTCGTCCCCATCTATCTGATAAATAACCAGCAATCGGTATAAGTATAATTGCAATGATAGAATAAATTGTAATTATCATGGATACTTGGAAAGATGAAATATGTAATTTCTTTTCAATGGTTGGCAGGATTGGAATAAGCATTGAATTACCTAGCGTCATAACAAGTGGAACTGATGCAAGTGCAATTAAACAACAGTTTTCTTTTTTTAACATGTTGATTTCGGAACCTTTCATCATATATTTCTTACCATATAATAGCCCTGCTGGAAATTATGTTTACATTCCACCAGGGCTATTTCATCTTTACTACTTTCCATTTACAACAAAAGAAATTGGGTAAAATATAGCATTACTCCTATTCTTTGAATCCTGTTCACAATATATCCATACCAATTAATTGAAAATAAAAAAGAAAGGAAGAATCCTTCCTTTCTCCTATAACCTTCTACATTTAGCGAGTATATCCGCCACCAAGCTGTTGTTCTGCCATCGCTACAAGGCGTTTTGTAATTTCACCGCCTACAGAACCGTTTGCACGTGAAGAAGTATCAGCTCCAAGCTGTACACCAAACTCTTGTGCAATTTCATATTTCATTTGATCTAGAGCTGCTTGTGCTCCATGTGATGCTAATTGATTAGCGTTACGATTTCTAGCCATTACCGATCACCTCCTTATATATATTAAACTGTATCAAATCCGAAATTAAATACATGGTAATTTTTGGTTATTGTTAAAATAAAAAAAGAGTCTCCTAAACGAGACTCTTTCATCATTTCACCTTATGAACTTACTACTTCTAATTTTCTATTCGTTAATGCTTTCATTTCTTCTTTCAATATATCTTTCGCATTATGCCCAAACCATTCAAGCGAAGCAAAATGATCAGTATCTCTCACTTCCCGGATGATTTCATCATAGTTTACAATACCTTCAAATAATGGAACCATTCCTATACGACTTCCAGCAGCGGCATATACATTATTTGGTTCAAACACGTGTAAATACTCCGCTGATGATATATTCTTAAAATGGTAATGTTGTATCCACGGCTTTAATCGATGAAAACTATCTACAGGGTCTGCACCAGACTCCCATATATGAAGAAAATCAAGGTTTATTTTTAAATATGGATGATTTACTTCTTCTAACAATTTCAAAGTAGACGGCAAAGTATCCGTTAACGTATTTGGATGTGTTTCTAATAGTATATACATATTATGCGGAGCAAATAGATCACAAATCATGCGAATTCGCTCCACATACTCTTTTCTCTCTTGTTCCGAGAAATCCTCACTACCTTTTTGCCCGGCAAACGTACGAATTTTATTTGTATTAAACCAATTAGCTAGTGTTACCAGCTGTTCACATTTTTCCATCGTTTTTTGAAAATCCGCTAATAATGATATGTCCAAGTAATCACTTATCATCGTAACTTCTAAATTTTTATCCTTTAAATAATCTATTTCTCGTTCTGTCGTTTCACGCTCTTGCATATATAAATTTTGTGCATGGGTCCCCCACAACTCAATTCCTTCAAAACCGTTTTCGTATGCAAATTGAACAATATCAGTAAATGAAATTAGTTGATGGCGAAATGAAATTGTACATAGCGAATATTTCATTGTTTTGAACTCCCTTATCTTAAATTCAATGAACTTGTATTAGTTAAGAAAGACTGATTTGTTATCATTTCTTTCCATAACAGAAACTGTTTCTCTAGTTCATCCTTAATCTGCAGTTCAATTGTATTCATTTCATCAAGTTTCTCAACAATTGGTAATAACATATCTTTATTGTTTGTCATTGCCATTTTAATAGCACGGTACTGTACATTTGTAAATCCTTGTACAATGTCTTCCACTCGATCACACCAATAATCAAATTCTTGCTCCGAATATTGTAAAGTTTCACGGAAGTATGCAAAGGCATGTTCATAGCTATATTTACGTATTGCCAATACGGGTATTTGCTTTACTGCCGTTACGAGCCCGGAAAGTGAATACCCATCCTCTTCATTTACCATTTTTATTATTAATTTTTTTAATTCCATTGTTAGTTCATTATCATCTTTTTTGAATGTTTCCATGAAATAACTTTCTACCATCTCTTGTGTTGGCTCCTGAATTCCTTCTATATCAATGAAATAGCCTCCACCAAATGGGTTGTCTTTAACAGAATGGAGCACTTTTTCTCTTTCCATATTCCCTTCCCAGCGAAAATCAGGATCAAGCATGAACCATTCCTCTTCTTTCTCTGTCTTCGATATCATTAAGTAATGCGGAAACGGTTTTTGATGAAACTTATTTTCTCTCTCAGGCAATAAAGACATATCAACCATTACAATTACGTAACGATTTTCCGGCTTATTTTCTACTAATTCTAAAAATGTTTCTACATTGCTACTTTTATCTTTTGAATGATCGTACCATTCGTTCACTTTAATGCCATACAATTTTTCATACCAAAGTAAGTAGTTATCATGATTAATGTTTTCGGAATGATAAGAAATAATCCCGTCTTCTGTTATATCAAAATCTCCATCCCATAATCCGAAATAAAATGGACGGAAATCTATATCGCTACGCCTTTTTATAATTTCACAAAAACAACTCACTAAACAGTGAACTTTAATTGAAGTCATACTCTCATCCACTTTCCTAAAAGGTTAGTTATTCACATTTATTTCGTGTAACGGCTGTAACTCTTCCATAAAGTCAAGCAAAGATCCTACAGTAAGAAAAGCCTTTGGGTCTATCTCATCCTCTGGAACGCATAGCTTTAAATCCATTTCTATGTATACTATAAGCTGTAACATCATTACCGAATCTATATATAAATCTTGATTTAAACGCATCGTTTCTTCTAAATGCGTTACATTTTTCAGTTCCATTTTTTCTCTCATAATACTTAAAACTGCTTCTTTTAACATTTCACGACTCATGTTGTTATCTCTCCCATCTCTAATAACTTCCGACTTACTTTCCCTGTTTTATTTTTCGGAATCTCTGCTACATTTTCAATTTCATGTGGCACTTTATAAGACGGTAAATGCTGTATGCACCATTCTCGTATTTGTACTGGTTCAATACGAGAGACTACTTTCGCTTTTACTATTTCTCCCATCACAGGATGCTTGCCCCGGTATACAATCGCCTCCTGAATACCTTCTAATCGAAGTATCGTTTCTTCCACTTCTATAGGAAATACCTTTAGACCGGACACATTAATAACATCATCTATTCGCCCCATGAAATGAATGCCTTGCTCAGATCTATAACCTAAATCTTTTGTATAAATCTCCTTTTCAGCAATTTTCACTACGATTTCTTCAGGTTCATCTTCATTTGAACCTATGTTAATACTTACATGAGGAAGTGGTTTTCCTAAATCCAAATGTGTTTCCATAGCATGACATATACTAATGCAACCAGCTTCAGAACAGCCGTACTGCTGCATCATGTATTTCGTCATGTCCTTTAACTTATAAAATAGCGTTTCTGGCAAAGGTGATCCTGATGTCATAATTTTATGAAACTGAAAAGTCCCTTGTGGAAAACTCCCCATAATATGTAACATAAGTGGTACTGCGTATATGATATGTTTTTCGGTATTACGAACTATATTTAATGCGAATTTAGGGTTTTTATTTGTAATGATTATAGGCTTACTACCTCTCGTAATTGCTGATAACGTGCCACAAATTAATCCGTATGAATGTGAAACTGGAGCCATTACAATTGGCACTTCGTCTTCTTCACATTTTAAAGCTTCATTGTAAGCAGCAATTTCTGTTTCAATTTCCGTCCATGCTCTACGAATCAGTTTTGGCTCTCCTGTTGTACCTGAACTATACTGCAATAAAGACGGTTCTTCTTGTAATAGATTTGGAACTTCTAATTTTGTAAAGGCGTTACTTTCTCCGTATAAAAGTGCAGTACACTTTGCGCGCTTTGCCATTTCAATAGCTGTATCCTTTGGCGTATCTTCATGAATAAGTAGTACAGATGCTCTTTTTTCTTTTAGGAAAAACACAAACGTAATAATATCGAATGGATCTTTCAGACAAAGTGCAAATCTATTTCCTTCTGCTTCTTGAAATTGTTCCACTCCCTCGTAACCTTGTAATCTCAATTCAAAATCATATTTGCTAAATTCTTGTTTATTAACGATTAGCATGATTTCCCCCTGTAACAACTGATTTTTGTATTGTAAGTTGCTTTGCTCTATACAATGGATTTGAAACTTCATGAACAAGCGATTCCACATCCATATATAAACGACGCTTCGTTAATTGCTCTGCATGAAATGTAGGTGCATATAATTGTAATGCTTCAAAACGTTCTTTCAAATGCGAAAATCTTTCAAAATGATCTTCTATTTCTTCAACAAGAATGATCCAAAATTGTTCCTCTTTCAACTGATACTCATCTGCCAGCACGAAAGCCAGTTCACCTAGATTGAATAGGAAAAGCGCATCTAAAACCATTTCTTGTAAACATTCAATACGGTCCATTTCAAAGAAATCATTCATTTGACCATTCGCATATGTTTTATGCATTTTAGTAAAGTCAGGACATTTTTCGAGTTCTTTCAAAAATGGACGATAAAACTCCAGTCCTTCATGAAAATCTTTTAGTGCAATACGGACTGGTATTCCCTCTTCATGAACTAAAATCATGTTTTGTCCATGTGATTCTAATGCGACTCCATGCTCTACAACGAGGTGTACAACTGGGATAATTGCTTTTTGAATAAGCAATTGTAACCAGCTTTCTACTCCATATCTCTTTAACCACAAATCAATAGTTGGTGTCCCATTTTTTCCCTTGGCATATAAACCGTTAAATGGGATTGCCTCTTCTTTCTTATCTAAATATTTGTGAACGCTTTCGCGCCAAATACATCCTAATGAGCCATACGTAGCTTTTTTATTCGCATCGTACGTAACACTCGAAAATTCATTTAACAAAATTAAACGCGATTCATCCCTTAAATAAGGGTCATGATTTACTATATCTTTTAACCAATTCGATATAGCAGGTGCACTCACAACCGAATGTGGTTTTAATGTACGGATAGTTGAAGTATTGAGTAAATTCATTGATAACTTTACATATGGTTTCTCTCGATTCGTAACATTTCTTAATGTCCGCATCGACTGCTGCGCGCAATAATCATCTTCTGATTTCCCTAAATAAATAATATATTTATCCTGTATATGGTCAGTATAATTCGGAATAATAAAGTTCTCCCACTGCCAAGGATGAACAGGTATAAACATGTACTTCTTCGAATCACAGTCCATTGTTCGAATACGATCCATATACTCTTCGATTTTCTTTTCACCAATTTCTTCTTTAAAGGTACAGTTATAACTCTCTTCACTTTCATATCCTACAGTCGTATATTTCTCATGAACTGCAATCCATATAATTTTCATTGATTGCATAAATTCAAATCCATATTGAAAATTATCACGATATTGAAACCCGATGCGTGCTTTATAACTAGGATGATACGGGTGTCCATCTATTAAATGACTTTCAAGCTCATCATAAGATTTCGCAAGATAGTCTTCTTCACAACTTCTCTCATATTGTGCAATCGTATCTTTGAAGATTGTTTGTTCTAATTCTTGAATAAAAGAATCCAATTTCGTTCGATCCACTTGAACAATCCGAAAAATCTCCTGTAAAAATTGTGAAACTGATTGTATTTCTTCTTCCTCATCTTGAACTCTCATTATTAATGAGTCATGTAAACAAATACGCCCAAATGTCATACGTTCTTGCCCATAGCATTGGTACATTACATTTTGATCCTTTTCATCAAGACCTTGTATAATAAAAAGTATTTGCTCTCCCTTTTGTATACGAATCGGTGTAATGATCTCTTCATAAATTAACGATTCTACTAATTGCCGGAATACTCTTCTTCTTACTGAAATGTACTCTTTTGATTGGAGTGCCTTCAATATTTTTATGTGATAAACTTCTTCTTTCATAAATCCCTCCGCTATAATACGGAATATCAAATTCCATTATTTGTATTACGTGAAATTTTAGCACTACTTATGAACGAACAGCCACTTCTCTAACGAGTGGATTATCTACTTGTACATAAATTGCTTGCTCTAAAGGATTTGTCAGTTCATCAACATCGAAAAATCTCGTTAGCAAATTTGCTTTACATGCCAATTTATTTTCTTCCAACAATTCACTTAAAAATGTAGAAGGTTCGCGGTTATATGGAAGGAACGCTTCAAGTACAGACCTTAATTCCGAAAGAAGAATTTCCTCCTTTATTAATCCTGCTGTACCAAAACCGTTAATTAGTCCAAACATATGATTAAAAATTAAATAGTAACGAAATCTTTCATCTACAATGTAATCGTCATATAAATTCCCAGTACGTTCGCCAATACCCGCTAGTTCATTATCTAGCACTGACTTCATTGAATTGCTGAAATAAAAACCTTGATTATCACGGAAGTAAAACTTAACTGGATAACCATCTTTCAATTGAACAACACTATTTTGTTGATGCGCTTCTAATGCAACGCCATAACGTAAATACATCCATACCATCGGCTTTAAAGAGATATTCATATATCGTCTAAACCACTCTAAACTTACTTCTTCACAGCTTCTACCTTCTAAATCCGCTAAGCGATGGATAATATTTGCTAAACGAGTTCTTTCACCCGGAATTGCATCTTGTACTAATCCAGCGATAAGCGTTGCATCATTTTCATTTTCACTATAAAATGTGTTTTCTCGAATAATCACTTCAAATCCAGACTCTTGTGCCCCGTATTTTAAAGTAATAAAGGCCGGATCACATATAAAATCAAATCCTGGAAACTTTTCTAGCACCTCTCCAATTTTAGTATTCAATATTTCCTTACCTTCAAGTCCACTCTCAAGTTCCTTCAATTTATTAATACGCATTGAATTCGTGACCTTTACAGGGAATGAAAACTTGAACATATACTTCGAATGAGGATGATATAGCGTTCTAAGTGATGATGTCGCCATATAACACTTACCTACTGGACCGATATATTCAAGTACACCTTGATTCATCCAATTTCGCACATAAGATTGATGTAATAGCCATTCTGCTTGTAGCGGATGGATTGGAATTAATGAATATTCATCTTCTTGACAGTACTCTTCAATAAATTCTTGACCTACCTTTTCATCGTTCTTTAATTCGCTTTTTATCATCGCCGTTGTAGAATCTTGTAACAATGACTTTTCACTTACTATACTTTTATGTGCCCTAAAATAGTGAAGTTGGCACTCCCCTTTTAATTCAGGAGAATACATTGAACTTTTCCAATCCAATATACCTTGTCTACTCTTTGGTGTAGGATGAGTTAAATGTCCAAATAATAAAGATTGCTCCGCCTCTATAAAAGTCGTATGGAAACCATATAATTCAGCTGTATCCTGCTCCCTTCCTTGTATAAACTTCTCAATATTTTGACAACTACAGATAACTCGAAGCATAAGTTCATCAGGATTCGTACCTTCTCCATAGTTAATAGACATTTCCTTTATTAAAAACATAATAACCGTAATATAATCTGCTTTAATAACATTTTTATTTTCGCCAATTTGGTAATAAAATTGTTCTCCAAATAGATGACGGTCCGTTGACGATTTATATATAACTTCCCCATACAAAGTAACGTTTTGTGCCGATAACCGACAGCATAAATAAGTGGGGATAGCGTCTCTTTGAAATGAATGGCAGAAAATATTTTCTATCCTTTTATCCTCCGTAATCCATTCTCCACTTCCTGTTTCTCTTAAATAACAATTTAAAAAGCTTTGTATTGTTGCATGTTCCGCGATTTGTTTCGCATGCTGCATACTGCTCCTCCTCTTTTAGACGAACACTATCATTTTTTCGTGAAACTTCTGACAGTTGAATTTTATTATCAACTATGATTTTAATTGATAATGATAATCATTTCAAGATATATTTCAGAATTTTTTTATCTAACTAAACTTTTCACCTTTTCAAAACATTTAATCCGTCAACAAAAAAATACACCAATATAATTATTGATGTATTTTTTCATTCTTGTAGATTAAGTTTACATAATAATATTATCGCGTTCTAAATTAATAGTGATTTGTATAAACAATCCATATCTCGCCAAGCATATGCTATTTCTTCTACATTTAGTCTTTCTAAAAGTTTCGTGTCAATTTTTTCCGGATTATATTTTTCATAAAACTTTTTAGAAGGATTATTAGAAACTACCCAAACTAAAAGAGATTGCATATTATCTTTTTTACAATCAAATAGTAAAGCTTGAAATAATCTTTGTCCTATCTTCATTCCTTGATACTCTTGTAAAATGTATATTGCATATAATTCCCCATCACAATTATATGTACCTGTTCTTTCAACTCCCCCATCGATAAATCCAATTATTTTACCATTTAACGTTTCTGCTACAAACCTAAATTGATGCCCGTCTTCTTTTTGAAATATACTTTCCCATAGCTTTTCTCGTTGGTCATACGTTATATTGTCTAAAATTTCATTAGAGAATATCCCCTTATACGTTGTTTTCCAACTATCCACATGCACTTTTGCAATTGCCGAAATATCATCTTTTATTGCCCTTCTAATATGTATCTCCACCATACTCATCCCCCTTAGAAAATAATTATAGCAAGATGTTTTGTATGCATTAAAAAAAGAGTGAATTTTCATCACTCTTTTTATCTACTTTCAACTTCTACTGAAACAACATGATCGATTTCTTTTAAAGAACTATATAATTCAGTTGTATATAAATCTTCTGGAGCTAAAATGACCATTTCCAATTGCTGAGATGCCCCATTATCAATATCTTTAATTTTCACTCGTTTCACTTGCATATTTAAATTTTTAATTTGCTTAAAAATCCCGTCTAACTCTCGATGTTTGTTTACGGTAATTTTTATAGATAAGTCCTTTTGTCTTAATGAATAAGGGCCTGCAATTTTCACAATTTGCGGAAGTACGTTAATCGCTAATATAATTAAAATCATAGCAACCGTCGCTTGTATATAAAACCCTGCACCAATCGCAATACCTAGTGCTGAAGCGGCCCATACCATAGAGGCTGTCGTTAATCCTGAAATAACGTCATTATTTCTTCGTAAAATTACCCCTGCTCCAAGAAAACCAATCCCACTAACAATTTGAGCGGCGAGACGCATTGGATCCATGTTTGTATGACCCGGTACAGAATAAACATTCACTGATTCAATTGAAACCATTGTAATTAAACAACTCGCTACGGAAATAACCATACTTGTTTTCACACCAAGCGGTTTATTCTTTAGCTGCCTATCTATTCCGATGAATAATCCTAAAAAAAGTGCTAAACCTAATTTGAATAAAAATTCATATGACATAATTCCTTCTCCTTACTTTACAATGTTTCCCTTCGAATATTTCACTATAACTCTTTTATGATATCAATTCCAGTCTTTTCTATTCATTTAACGACAAAAGCCGAAAAAACATTTTTTATTATAATGTTTTTTCGGCTTTTTCTATAGATTTTTCATCGTAATTAAGATACTTCTTTAATTTTAATTTGTGCATCTTTATAAAATGCTAATTTATTATCATTATACTCTTTTGTATGTGTATTAAATTGTTCTTTCGCCTTTTGCGTTTCCACATTTAACTCGTTAACAGTTTTAACGTTTTCACCAATTTCTTTTAACTTCGTTTCTTTTACTTTTAATTTTTCATACAGTTCTTTTTCAGTCGCTAACGCCTTCGTGTAATTCTCATTCATCTTTTGGAAGGCATCATAACGATTTTTATACGATTCTTCTACTGCTTTTGCTTGTTTTTGCAATTTCTTATCTTCAAGCTTCTCTATATTGCTTTGAACCGATTTCGTTTCCTTCTGAGCTTTTTTTAACAGTTCTTTCTCATTTTTCAATACTTTTTCACGCTCATCTACATTTACAGTAGCTTGCTCAATTTTCTTCGTAACTGCTTCATTATGTTCTTTACCTTCTTGTAAAATTTGAGAATATAGTTCTTGCCCTTGCTTTTCTAATTGCTCTAATTTTTTCGTATCCTCAACTAAAGATTTTTCTTGTGTCGCTGCTGCTTCAAAAGCCGTATGTAAATTTTCTTCTGGCTTTTCACCGAAACAACCTGATAATAATCCTACTGATAATGCTCCAACAACTGCTACTTTTCCATATTTCAACTTCAATTCCTCCATTACATACGGTTATCATGCCAGAAGTTCACTGGGAAGTGACTCTCTTCATGATATGCTTCAAATTCATAACCTTTTTCTTTTAGACCCTTTAAAATTGCTGGCACAGCAGCAACTGATTGCGGGTGAATGTCATGCATTAAAATGACTTCTTGCGGTTTTGTTGCACCAGCTAATACATTTTGAGCGATTTGCGCTGCCGCTGCATCAACTGGTACTTTATTGTATTTCCAGTCTAAAGAGTCAATTGTCCAGTCCCACACTTTTAAACCATCCTCAACTACTTTATTTCGAAGACCTTCATTTAAACCAGGCATCGATCCGTATGGAGGACGTGTTAATTTAGGGGCTTTCCCAATAATATTTGCGATTAAGCCTTGATCTTCTTTCATTTCATTAACATATTCGCCATTTTTATATAACTTCGCAAAATTGTGTGTCATACTATGCATTCCAACATAATGTCCTTCTGCATTTTCACGTTTTACTAAATCAGGAAACTGTTTCACATTCGCACCAATTAAAAAGAATGTCGCCTTCGCATCATGCTGTTTTAACATATTTAATAATTCAGCCGTATATTTTCCTGGCCCATCATCAAATGTAAGATAAGCAACTTTTCTTTCCATTCCGTTAAAACGACTTGGCGCCGTTTTATTCATTTCAACTTTCGATTGTTCACTTGCAAGCTGCACTATATTTTCTTGCTTCGCAACAGCTTTTGCTGGTGAAGTAATAGATTGAAACATGAAATACCCAATAGCTACTATTGCAATCGCTACTGAAACAACTGCAACTCGTTTAATTTTAAAAGCCTTTTCCATTCTATCGAATTCCTCTCCCTATTAATCTTATATATAAATCACCCAATATAATTATACATCTATTTATTTTATTACACTATATAAACAATCTAAAATATGAATTATAATGGGAGTTTTATCAAAATTGTTGTTCCTGCCTCAACAAACTCTTTATTCTTTTCATACCAATTCTTGATTGCACTATGTACAACTTTCAAGAAGATTTGTTTTAACCTGTTTGATCTTCTATCAATTCAATTCGCTTTCAACTTGCAATGAGATGAATTTATTTTCTCTATTTTAGGAGTTAATTACCAAATTCTTTCCTCTAGTATATCGTACAATTGCACCTTTTGTTTATATAAATTAAAATGATTTAACTGTAGACGTGAAAAAACTAGTAGCCCTTCTACTAAAAATAAATGAAGCAATCCATTTCCATAAAAAAAGATTGGCTGAGGCCAACCTTTTTTTATACTTATTCATTTCGAGTTGGTTTTGGTGTAACACCTAAATGCTCATTTAACTTAGTCGAAATATCTTTCACATTTTTTTCGTTTGGAATGTAATAATAAATACCACCAATACGTTTATCCGTTCCTTCTATTTGCATCTTTTCCATTTGCAAATCTGATCCTGCCATATTTTTCGTAATAGCAAGCATATCATCAAACGTTAAGTTTGTTTTCATATTTTTATCAACTGCATCAAGTAAAGAGCCCATTTTACTAATTGATTGAACAGACATTGCTTTTTTCGCAATTGCTTCAATTACAAGTTGTTGCCTTTGACCACGCATTGCGTCACTGTCAATTTTACGCGTTCTAGCAAGTGCAAGGGCTTGTTCACCATTTAAATGTTGGTAACCTTTTTCTAAATGGATCATACCTGCTTGGTCTTTACTATCTTGTTCTGTGAAAGTAACAGGTACATCAATATCAATACCACCAATTGAATCTACAATTTGTACAAATGACTCAAAGTTAAACTTCACATAATAATCAACTGGTACATTTAAAAATCTTTCCACTGTATCTCTTGTACTTTCAACACCACCAAATACGTGTGCGTGTGTAATTTTATCTAATTTCTTTCTAGATGGAATATAAACACGTGAATCACGAGGAATACTTACTAATTTAACGGATTTATCATCTTTATTAATTGTCGCTAATAAAAGTGCATCTGTTCGAACCGCTTCACCATATTGGCTTTTTCTCATTTCGCTTCCATCGACACCCATGATTAAAATCGAAATATTATCCTTTAAAGGTTCCACTTCTTTGTCCCTTTTTGATGACTTATCAATTTGTGCATATGCATCACTTACAACAGCTTTTGCTTTGTTATATATAAACGATCCATATCCTACTCCTCCAAAAACAAGTAGGAAAAATGGAATTAAAATGAACCATTTTATTGATTTTCTTTTAGAACGTTTTTTACTGCTTCTCGTATTTTGTTCTAATTCAGAGCTCATGTTCATTCTCCTCTCTTTCTCTTTTCCTAGTATAATGTATGTCTAGTAATCTTCATATTGAATTTCCTTTCAATCACCTTACATTTTTGTAAGGTTACATCATGAATCCAATATGTATTCCATTTCACATTATACTCTCGTGCTTATTTTTGGCAAGTCACTATTTATCAACTTCAAAAATTTAACACTTCAAAACGTTCAAATTTACAGATTTATCATTCTGTTATTTGCAGGTAGTAAGACTTTCACCTCATAATTTATCAGGAATAAAAGAGTCAAGTTTGGGCCGTGAAATTTTGATTGGTGATGACTAATAATCAGTGAGGGATAAACCCCCCACTGATTAAAATTTCACTTTATTATTTCTCATTTGGTGTGTATATCATTTGCTTCCCATTATTATAAATTAAAGCTGATTTTGCTTTTATTTTCGTTTTTTCTATTTCCACATCATCATTAGAGAAATTCACAATGATTTTAATCCCTTTTCCATAAGAAGCAGATTGGACTAATTTATCTTCTGACAAATATGCAAAGTTCGTCATTTCTTCTTTTACTGCCTTTTCATGAACTTCATTCCAAACTTTCAGATGCTGCGTAATTTCTTGTTTATGCTTATTCCACTCTACTTCATCTAAATGGTACAACGGAGGCACATTATACAATAACTCATATAACATTCGGTTTCCTACCTCATCTTTTACTTTCAAACTTCCCCATTCCCAGTGGTGCGTTGTAATAACCGAATCATTGTATACTAGTTTATATAATGGTACCGAATATACTGGATTTAAATATACTTGTTTATATTCTTCTTTTAACGGTACTTGTTTTGCATATTTTTCTGGAACATTTTGATTCGGTGACCAATATCCGCCCACATAATACGGACTTGTTTTATTTTTCCTCATATCTTCATCGTCCCATTTAATAACAGGCGTTTCAATGCCGTGAGCAAATGCAATCGTGCTACTTGCAAAGTCATTTCCGCCTTCTGAGCCAACTACCATACCTTTTTCTTGCGCAATATAATCCATTCGTTTTAATCTTGCTTGTAAATCTTGTTCTTGTGTCGTTAAATGTTTTGTTGAATAATCATCATAAATTTCGCCCGTCGCGTCACAATCAATAAACCATGAATTATATTTAGGGCCATTTTGTAATATATCGTTCATTCGTTCTTTTACACTAGGAAGTGATAATGTCGGATTTAATTTTCGGCCTCTCCCTAAAAACCCTTGCACTTTCTCACCATTTTTCTTCGTTACAGTGGCTTCTTCATATAACGATGGGTCATTAAAAGAAGCTGTGTTCCAATTTTTATCACCTTTTTCGTGAATAGAATGGTAAGAATCATACGGACCAACTAAATATCCCATTTCCTTAGCTTCTGTAACGAAATTAGGCTGCATAAATCCTTGTTCCCAGTTCGGTAGACCAATCCACGCTTTGTCTATCCCTACTTTTTTCATTTCCTTTATTATATCCGTTCCATCTGCTTTACCCCATTTACTTACTTCTTCAACTGCATCACCGAGTACTGACTTTAATAAATGTTTATTTAAGCTATACAGCTCTGTCTTCGATAAGTGATCTACACCTTTCTTTAATAACACACTAGCTTCCTGATTAACTTTCGGGAAAATATCCTCTTTATACAATTCCTTCATAGATAATACTTCGTTTGTATAGCGTAAAACAACATTTTTTTGGTACTTATCGATAAAGTCTTGTTTACTCACCTGCTCAAATACATTCAATTCCCCAGGCTCTGAACTATTCTTTTGAATAAGGTCTTTTATATGGCTAAACACCGGGCTATTTATTTGCTCTCTTAGCTTCGGCCAATTCACGTTACTTTCTGATAAACCATTTTGATTCCAAAAGTAAAAATGAGCTGCCCCGTAAAGTTTTTCGATTTCTTTATTTTTTCTTGCCTTTTCTTGTAATGTTTTAAATTCACCTTTTCGAGCAATATTATCCTTATACAGTTTAGCGATACTTACTGCATCATTATTTGTCACATATAATTGAAACCCATATGTTTTATTTTTATTTATACTCGGGAATTCATGTGTAAAATCAAACCCTATTTTCGGATCTGAATGAAATTTCAATTCATTATTAAACATATTGTTCGCAATATATACGATCGAATATTTAGAACCATTTAATGCAAAAAACTTCATAGAAAATGATTCAGCAAATGAATATGCATCATCCTTTAAAAACTTCTTCCAATTCTCATCATTACTCGGAATTTGCTTACCTTCCCATAACGGAAGTGTATAATTTTCAGCTTGCACTTTTGGCCATGTAAAACTTTCTGCACCAGTCGATTCCACTTCAATATTTAAGTGGTCTTTTTTCTTTTCTAAATTTACTTTTACTTTTTGATCCGGATATTCCCATGATGTATGATCCTTGTCTTTTTTCAAATTCGATACCTTCATTTTTGGTAACGGTTGTGATGCCTGTTCTTTTACACCATCATGTTCTACAGTTAACGTAAAAGTCTCAGGATTTACATCGTAAGTAAAATCTTTATACGTCGCTTTCTTTATTTTAGACTCTTGTAAAGCATCATTACCTTTTACATCACACCCGACTAAAGTCGAAAGTGACAATGTTGTAAGAAGACATATCGCTATCATTTTTTTCATCTTCTGCACCTCCACCAATGAATATACAGGAGGTTTGTTACAGGAATATGGCAAAAAAATAATAGAGCTAGCATTATGCTAGCTCTATTATGAGCAAAAAAATTTACGTATTACTATAATCTGTTTAAAGAAAATATGTAATACAGGGGGACTTTAATCCTTTTTTTTTATTCTCACTAATAATTAGATCAAGCAAATCTAAATTCCATCAAGCTTTCCTTAACTGAAAAAGTAACTATATATAATATATCCTAAAATTAGCACTAAAATTAATATCCCTGTACCTTTCCAATTCATACCACCTGTCATATCAGCGGGGCTACCTGATTCCGCCCTGTTGAGTCCATCATTCAAAGAACCGGTAGGATTATTTTTCAATTCACTTTGTCTCATGCGTTCTCTTTTTTCTTCTGGTGACTCTTTTGAACTCATATAATCACCTCTAAAATTAATGTTCATTCCGAAAAATCCCCTTTAAAATAGATTCTCCATAACGTAAAGAAAGCTAGCGATGCTAGCTTTCTTTATAATCCAATATGTTCTTCCTTATTTACAGTAATCCCTTTATGATCAATTTCAAGCTCACATACTTTCATAGCTGCAAATACTCTCGCTAATTGGTCAGCTATTTCTTTACGCTTCTCGTACGGAGTTAAAATAAAAATGGATGGTCCCGCACCACTAAGCGCTGTTCCATATGCTCCGAATTCTTTTGCACATTTACGAATTGATGGTAATAACGGTACAAGTTCTAAACGATATGGCTCGTGGAAATGATCTCTTTCCATCATTTCACCTACAACTTCCCACTTCTTTTGACATAACGCAGCTACTAATACGTTACTTATCGCACTAGCCTTAACCGCTTCATGAAACGGAAACATCTCTGGTAATACAGATCGACTTTCATCCGTATTTAGCTCTTCATTCGGAATAAGAGAAATTACGCCTAATTCCTTACTTTCAACCCTTACAACCGAAACATTTTTTCCATCAAGTGCTCCGATTACAGTTCCACCTAAAATAGAAGCAGCGACATTATCTGGATGTCCTTCAAAGTTTGTAGCAATTTGAACCTTTTGATCAGTTGTTAAATATAAATTTCCAAGTTGATTCGCAAGCTCTATTCCTGCTACAATCGCTGATGCGCTACTTCCTAGCCCTCTTGTCAGCGGAATATTACTAGTAACTTCTATTATATGGGGTGATAAAGAAGGACATACTTTACATGCCGTGCTAACAATTAAATTTTTATCGTCTTTTGGAATTGAATCGTCAAAAGAATGTATCACTTGCCACTTATCAGCTTCTTCCTTTACACTTACTTCTAAATATAATGACAAAGCTATTCCAACAGAATCAAATCCTGGTCCAACATTCGCTGTACTAGCAGGAACACGAACTCTTAATGGTATCACGACATAATCACCCCTTTAATATGATCTTTAATTTGTTCTATATCATTTGACACACTTGCAATATCAAATTTATTAGAAGAAATTGCGATATCAGGATCTTTTAAACCATTTCCAGTTAAAACTGCAACAACTGTTTCGCCTTTTTTGATTTTTCCAGATTGAACATGTTTAATTACGCCCGCTAATGAAGCATTTGATCCTGGCTCTGCGAAAACTCCTTCAGTTTTTGCTAACAATCTATACGCATGTAAAATCTCCTCATCTGACACCATATCTATTTCACCATTAGACTGTTCGGCAGCCTCTACTGCATACGACCAACTTGCCGGATTACCGATGCGAATCGCTGTTGCAATCGTTTCAGGTGCCTCAATGACATGTCCTTTTACAATTGCCGCCGCTCCTTCCGCTTCAAAGCCGTGAATTCTGGGCTTCTTATAGCCTTTTTCTTTCTCGTATTCACAGAACCCTTTCCAATATGCTGTAATATTCCCAGCATTTCCAACAGGGATAGCTAGAACATCTGGTGCGTTTTGCAACTGGTCACAAATTTCAATTGCCGCTGTTTTTTGCCCTTCAATTCGGTAAGGATTTACTGAGTTTACTAATGTAATCGGCTCTTCTGCAGCAATATTTCTTACAGCCTTAAGTGCATCATCGAAATTCCCTTCTATTGAAATGATCTCCGCTCCATAAGCAACTGCTTGCGCTAATTTCCCATGCGCAATCTTTCCTTCTGGTATTACGATAATACATTTCATTCCGAGGCGTGCCGCATATGCGGCAGCTGATGCCGATGTATTACCTGTAGATGCACAAATAATTGCCTCTGCCCCTTCTTCTTTCGCCTTTGCAACTGCCATTACCATGCCACGGTCTTTAAAAGAACCTGTTGGATTCGCTCCTTCATATTTCCCGTATAACTGAATTCCTAATTGCTTTGATATATTTAATAATGGAATCAGAGGTGTATTCCCTTCCATTAAGCTGACATCAGGTGTGTTTTCATTCACTGGTAAATAAGAAGCATACTGTTTTAATAGTCCTTTATACATATTGTTTTTCCTCCTCAATAATGTAGTAACTGTTTATTTCACTTGCGACATCTTCTATCGCCCCTAAAACTTGTTCGAATTGATATTTTGAAGTTCGATGCGTCACAACAACGACTTCTGCAAGCTCACGATTCAAAGGTAATTGAATTACCTCTTTTAAACTCACAGAATAATCAACGAAACATTCTGTTATTTTCTTAAACATTCCAGGCTCATCTCGTAATGAAATACGTAAGAAATATTTCGAAACTACTTCTTCATCTCCTTGTAATTCGTAAGGCTCTGGTTCTTTTAACGCACTTTTATTTTTCGGAACTTGATTCATATTTTTAACGATTGAAATAATATCACTTACTACAGCAGAACCAGTTGGTAACTTCCCAGCTCCAGGTCCGTAAAACATCACTTCCCCTACTGCTTGACCGTGAACATACACCGCATTAAATTCATTATTCACATTCGATAGCGGATGATGACGTGGTAATAAAGTCGGTTCTACACTTAAGTGAATGGATGATCCTTGTTTTTCAGCTTTACCAATTAATTTCATTGTAAATCCCAATTTTTCGGCCATCTCTAAATCTTCTTTTTCAACCTTTCGAATACCTCTAACTTGAACATCATCTAAAGAAACATTCATCGAAAAACCTAAGTTTGCAAGAATTGCTACCTTTCTCGCAGCGTCTAGTCCATCTACATCCGCTGTCGGATCTGATTCTGCAAACCCTAATTTTTGCGCTTCCTGTAAAGCCTCTTCATACGACCATCCATTTTGACTCATCTTTGTTAACATATAATTTGTTGTTCCATTTACGATTCCCATTATTTTTTCAATTTGATCTGAAGCTAGCCCGTCTGATAATCCTCTTAATATTGGAATCCCACCGGCTACACTCGCTTCGTAACATAGGTCACATTCATTTTTATTTGCCAGTTGCAGAAGCTCCGCACCATATACAGCCATTAAATCTTTATTTGCTGTTACGACATGTTTCTTACTTTGCAAAGCCTTCACAATATGCTCTTTCGCTTCTTCAATTCCGCCCATTACCTCTACTACAATATCAATATTTGAATCATTTAGAACTTCATCGACATTACTTGTTACTACGATTCCATCAATGCAAACATCACGTTCCTTTTCCAAATCACGTACAACGACTGTCTTTACCTTTACTTCATATCCTGTATCAAGAGTGATTTTTTTATAATGTTCTTTCAAAATATGGACAACACCACTTCCGACAGTACCTAACCCTAATACCCCAACATTAATAACATTATTCATTTTCTAATCTCCTCCTAAATAGTTTAATTGTTACACCTGTGAATCACCTTACTCTGCTTTTTAATCATGCAGGTGGTGGTTATTTCCGTACGTACTAATCGTTTCATGTTACCGCACCTCCTTTCAAAGTAATAAAAAAACACACTCATCCCTAGGAAAGGGACGAATGTGTTTTCGTGGTTCCACCCTTGTTCCAACCTAGACTTACTTTCTTCTAGATTGCTCAAGTTCAGATAACGGCTGATACCGTCAATAATTACTAGATTGCTCGTTCACTATTGAAGTTCAAAGGTGGTAAGATCATTTCTCGTGTTAGGAAGCTCACAGCCTTGGCCTCCCTCTCTGTAAACCGTAAAAATGTTCTCATGTCCTTATCGTTACTTTTTCGCTCATGTTTATTTGTTAACTCATTATACTCGCATAAAAAACAAAATCAATACTATTTTTTAATTATTTTAAATTTTCAATCTTAAAAACTATAAAAAAAACACACTCATCCCTAGGAAAGGGACGAATGTGTTTTCGTGGTTCCACCCTTGTTCCAACCTAGACTTACTTTCTTCTAGATTGCTCAAGTTCAGATAACGGCTGATACCGTCAATAATTACTAGATTACTCGTTCACTATTGAAGTTCAAAGGTGGTAAGATCATTTTTCGTGTTAGGAAGCTCACAGCCTTGTCTTCCCTCTCTGTAAACCGTAAAAATCATCTCATGTCCTTATCGTTACTTTTTCGTTCATGTCTATTTGTTAACTTATTATAGTTATCAACTTTTTAAAAAGCAAGCCTATTTTTCTTCACAATTTTTAAGAATATGAATAATTATATTTTAAAATAACAAATCATCTAATACAGATTTATTCTCTTGCACATATATTCATCACATACAAATTAACAATATTCATAGTTAAAGTCTCACTCTAAAACGTTTAGAGTTTCATACTTCAACACTATATTTAAAAAATAATTTTTAATACAATCTTTCCCTATAACTTTCTTCTAAAGAACGTGCAACTTCCTCTTCTGAAGCATTCACTTTCGCATGCTCCATTAACATTTTCGGTGCTGAAGGTAGCTCTGTTTTATTTAACCATGACTCTGGATCCCACATTTTTGAACGAATAAAAGCTTTTGCACAATGAATATAGCATTCTTCTATTTCAACAACAATTCCAAGTAACGGATTGCGTCCATTCGCCTGCATTTCTTTCAAAATTTCTTCATCGTTCGTAATATATGCTTTACCGTTTATTCGGAGTGTTTCCCCAAGACCCGGAATAAAAAAGATTAACCCTACGTGCGAATTTGAAATTATATTTAAAATAGAGTCTATACGACGATTACCCGGTCTTTCTGGGATGATAATTTTATTTTCATTTAATACATATACAAATCCAGGTGCGTCTCCCCTCGGCGAAGCATCACACTCTCCGAATTTATTTGCAGTAGATAATACTAGAAAAGGCGATTTAGACAGGAAATCTACACAATGGTGATCAAGTGATGAAATAACTTTTTTCAAAGCCCGTTCACTTGGTTGCCCCAATATTTGTCGTAATTCTTCCTCAGTTGAAATTATTGATTTTATTTCCTTATTCTCTATCTTCACTAATAATCACTCCTTTTTCTTTATTTTCCCAAAATTCAATACAAATATTGTATAATAAAATTTGCAGAAAGGGGAATTAAAATGACAGAGTGGTTAACAATATTTGATGCTGAAGGAAATACACTTGGAAAGAAATTACGTGATGACGTGCATCGTGACGGTGATTGGCACGAAACATTTCATTGCTGGTTTATAGAAAAAGATGCTGAGGATATGTTCTTATATTTCCAATTACGCTCTAATAATAAAAAAGAAGCTCCGGGTATATGGGATATTACATCCGCCGGACATATTATGCATGATGAAGATGTACTAATTGGCGGTCTACGTGAAATTGAGGAAGAACTGGGTCTTTCCTTCCAAACGAATGATTTAACATACAAAGGAATCTATAAAATAGATTATGAAATTTCAAGCCTTACTGATCGTGAGTTTTGTCATATGTATTTCCACAATGTAATAAAACCACTTCCATTTGCACCAGGTGAAGAAGTAGACGATGTGATGAAAGTACATGCGACTTCTTTTCTACAACTATTAAGAAGAGAGATTTTATCTTTAACGACTAATTCTGTTTTAAACAATAATCCGATAACGATAACATTTGAAGATATTTATCCTTATGATCTTGAATACTATGAATTTGTTATAGTGCAAGGACAAGAATCGCTAAACAAAAATAGTTTATAAAAAAATAGGACTCCCAGCTTACTTTATTCGGGAGTCTTATTTTTTATTGCTCAAGTATCTTTAATTTTTTCTCTACTCGTATAAATAATCGTATAATTAACAACAGCATAACAATCATAATCGCTATCATTGTATGTGGATATCTAAACAGTATACTAATAACACTTCCAATTAACATCATAATGAATCCATTTTGTTTCATCACTTCTGCACTATACTTGTTACCTGCATCCCATAATTCCTTATTTTTCATAGACCGTTTCGTACGGTAACCATATGCTGCGTTAATATCCGTCGGTGGATTTTTTTGAAGAATAAGTGCCGCAAGTATAAATATAATACCAATCAATATGCTCATTCCTATGTTTACTAGTGCATCCATCAATTATATCCCCCCTAACTTACACCTTCATTATACTATACAACTCTTAAAATCCCAATTATTAACATTTTTATTTTCTCTCTTTAGATGTCTGGAACATACTTGGAAGTGTTACAAAACGTGCCCCTTTCGTTTTTAACTGCGGAATGATTTTGTCTAGTGCATCGACAGATCCTTGCAAATGTCCACCTGGAGTCGAATGTTGAAGTATGACACTTCCTGGAAATGAATTCCCTAGCACATTATTTGTAATCGTATCAGCACTTACCCCTTTCCAATCAACTGTATCAACACTCCACTGTACAATCATAAAATTTTGCTCTGTCGCCCACTTCAATTGATTTTCAAGTATTTCACCGTATGGTGGACGTATAAACTTCGGTGCATAACCAGCTAAATGATTTAATATTTCTTCCGTTTTTATAATTTGATTACGGTATTCAGCCTCATTTACTTTCGCTAAATTCGGATGATTATACGTATGGTTACCAATTACATGCCCTTCATTCGCGATACGCTTTACTACATTCGGAAACTTTTCTGCATTTTCACCAAGTAAGAAAAAAGTAGCTTTTACATTATATTGTTTTAACTTATCTAAAATTTTTGGCGTAAATACTAAATCTGGTCCATCATCAAATGTAAGAGCTACTTCCGCTTTATTGTATGGTCCTGAAAATGCATACGCATATTTTTCAACCCATGAAAAAGGTGTCCATGACCCCCGATTCTCTTCCTTCACTTTGACTTGATCATTTTGCGGAACATTTAATACATACGGCACTGCGTCTATATAGTTTCCATAATAAAATGAATGATATGGCATATAAGCATACGAAACATTTCGTTCTAGTCCCCAATGAAATGGAACGAACATTTCTGGTGCGTAAAAATAATACATGATAAAAACCTCCCTAAAATTTCATATGTGATTCATCTGTACTTTGTTAGAGAAATTCTTA
This sequence comes from Bacillus sp. SIMBA_074, assembly GCF_046534555.1. NCBI lineage: Bacteria > Bacillati > Bacillota > Bacilli > Caryophanales > Bacillaceae > Bacillus > Bacillus sp. SIMBA_074. The sequence continues at coordinate 29,714 of NZ_JAWRYM010000001.1, forward strand.
TTCATGAACAAAAATAAGACTGTCCGTAATTAGGACAGTCTTACTGCTTTATACAATTAATAAAGTGAAACTTTAATCAGTGGGGGTTTTACTGCCCGTTTATGCGGGATAAATCGATGTACTATCTTTCGGCAAAACTTTCACATGTTTTAAATAGCTTGTCACTTTGTCATCATCATCTTGCGGGTATTGATATCCATATGTGTTAGCAATTTCGTTCGCAACTTCCCTAAATAAATCACCCATTACAAAGAATGACTCCCATATATTTTCATATTCTGCATTTGAAAATGTCTTTCTAAATTGCTCCCACGTATCTTTTTCAACATATTGCTCGAAATGCTTACCAAACTTTCCGGTATTCACTGTAAAATTTGTTTTCATACCAATATGCCATTCTAGCATTACGATTAACATATCACGCATTGGGCCTTCAAGCATTCCTTTCGCATAAGAAAGTTCCTCGCGCCACAATCCTTTTCCTACATTTGTACTGCACCACCAAAATTCATTACAGCAATCCAAAAACTCTTTTTCTGTAGGATTTTTTATAACGTAATCTTTATCACTTGCTGGCGGAAATTCTCCAATACATTTGTCTTTATCCAGTAGTAATTTACTTAAACTATCCTGTCCAATAAATTTATTTATTAAATCAACTGGAACTAGCATTAAATCAATTCGATTCCCATCCATGAACTGCATTAAATACGGAAATTTCCCGTCTTTATCAGCTGGAAGTAACGACATTTCTTCCGGCATTTGCACAATCATTATTTCTCCAAATCTATTAATCCAACTATGATTACACGTAAAAGATTGTATATCTTTTACAACATAAATAATATCATAGTCTTGAAAACAATCTTTTTTCACATTTGGATTCACACGTGACCCATTCATGATGACAGCTCGAATTCTTTCATCCTCTTTTGCTGTATTTATAATTAAGTCTAACATTTCTTTTTCAGTTCTCATCTTCTTATAGCCTCCAAGTTTTTAATATATAATATAAAGCTATGTAAATTGGAGGTCCACGAGCTAAATTCGTTGTACAAGATACACGTTATAATTTTTGAAACTTCTTTTTCATCCCTTTTTCCTCCTTACATTACTCTGTTACGACTGCCATTACAAACCCATCGTACCCTTTACTTCCTACAGTTTGAAGCGCAGTAGCACTTACACGCGGCTCAGCAGCTATTAGCTCATAGAAATGGCGTATCCCTTGTACACGAGGATCCCTACTAATATTATCAATAACTTCACCTTCACGTACTACGTTATCCCCAATAATTACAGTACCAGGGCGTGATAGTTTCAGTGCCCATTCAAAATAAGCAGGGTTATTTTGTTTATCCGCATCTATGAAAATAAAATCAAATGGTTCATACTTCTCATTTTCTATTTGTTTTAAAGAATCTAACGCTAATCCTAATCGTATTTCAATTTTATCATTCAAATTGGCACGCTCAATATTGCTCCGTGCAATTTCAGCATGCTTTTCACTTGCTTCTAATGTAACAATTCGCCCTCCAGATGGCAATGCTCTTGCAAGCCATATTGTACTATATCCGCCTAGAGTGCCAATCTCTAAAATGTTACGCGCTCCTTGAATTTGTACTAATAGTTGTAAAAACTTCCCTTGAGTTGGCGATACATCATGTGCCGGTAAATTAGCTGCAGCGTTTGCTTGAAGAACTTCTTCTAATGTAGAGTCTTTCGGTATTAATACATCACTCATATATTGATCAACAGCCGTCCATTTCTCAATCGTACTCATGGAAATACCATCCCCTTCAAGTTTTTAATACTTATCTACCATTCAAATTTAATTATACCGAAAATTCCGTTTCATACACAAAAAATAAAGAAGGGACACCCACTCCATTACAGAATAGATGTCCCTTCTTTGTATTTTATATTTATCCCTTACGGATTAGTAGACCAAAGTCCTGCTGATTTAATAAATGTACGTTTATTTAATTTCAGCTGCGCTACGATAAACTCTGCAATATCTTCCGCTTGCATTACTTTATCAGGATTTCCATCAGTTAATCCTAAGTCTACAGCCATGTCAGTTGCTACTGTACTTGGTGTTAAAGCTGTTACACGGATATTATGTTTACGAACTTCCATCGCTAACGATTCTGTTAAACCAAGAACACCAAATTTAGAAGCACTATATGCACTTGTTACAGGTGCACCTTTTTGTCCTGCTGTAGATGAAATATTAATAATATCACCAGATTGTTGTTCAATCATACTTGGTAAAGCTGCACGAGTTGCATAGTATACACCCATTAAGTTTACTTGAATGATTTTTTCCCAATCAGCAACGTCTAATTCTAAAAACTTACCGAATTTAGAAATACCAGCGTTATTAATTAAAATATCGATAGATCCTAAACCGTTTTTTAATGTTTCAATTGCAGTAGTTACCTCTTCATATGAAGATACGTCAGCAGTCGCAATAACAGCTTTTACGCCTTCTGCTTCTACTTCTTTCGCAACTGCTTTTAAGTTTTCTTCTGAACGAGCTAAAAGACCAACATTTACGCCTTCTTTCGCTAATGCGATCGCTACAGCGCGACCAATCCCTCTACCTGCTCCTGTAATTAAAGCATTTTTTCCTTGTAATAATTCTGCCAAGTGTAACACTCCTTAATCTTCTCAGTTGTTTATTATATTAAAAGTGTATCTATGTTTATGTAAAAAGGCAATGATGCACTTTTATGTGCGTAGGTTACTTATAGGTAACTATAGTAATGGTAAATGCATTTTTCTTCATGATTTGGAATACGCACAATAAATTCTGTACCATTTCCTTCTACACTCTCAACTTTTATTTTTCCTTGATGAAGGTCGAGTACTTTTTTTACAATTGCTAGACCTAATCCACTTCCTCCATAAGCACGGTTTCGTGAAGAATCCGCTTTATAAAAACGTTCAAAAATATGTTGTTTCTGTTCTTCGGATATACCAATTCCCGTATCATGAATACTTACTTCCAGGAATTCCTTATGTTCTTTTAAATGAATTGTAATCGTGCCACCATTTGGTGTGAATTTAATACTGTTATGAATTAAATTAATCCATACTTGGCTCATACTTTCTTTGTCTGCAGTAACACACACTTTATCCATATCAAGATCTAGCTCAAGTCCTTTTTCATCCCAAAGAGGCTCACTATTTAACACAATTTGTTTCAACTGTTGATCTAATCGATAAGGAGCTCTTTCTGGTGAATACTCCTCTGACTCTAAAAGTGTTAGCTTCAATAAATTTTGACTCAATTTAGATAATCGCGTTGTTTCAGTTTCAATAATAGTAAGATAATGTTTTCTTTTTTCAACTGGTAGATTATCATCTTGTAGCGCTCGAGCAAATCCCTTAATAGATGTTAATGGCGACTGTATTTCATGAGAAACATTCGATACAAATTCTTGTCTCATTTTCTCCATTGCATTAAGTTCATCCGTCATATCGTTAATACTTTTTACAAGCACACCAATTTCGCCATCATATTTTTCTTCATTCCGTATTTTTACAGAGAAGTCCCCTTTTGCAATTTTTTGTATCGGTTCAATGATCGTCCAAATCATCGCCTCTCGCTTCGGTCTCATTAAAATTCCGATTAATGTCCAAATAAGAACGATAAAAACAAAGCCGACCATATCACTAATTAGAAAAGTAATAAAAGGCGATACGTTTATTTCAAAAGCTTTCATTACACTAGACGATACAAAAAAGGCTATTGACCAAATTATAGTAAGAAAAGCAAAGAGCGCTACTATCGCCCCTATTACTTTTAACATCTTCATCTTACTCATTCTTTCTCTTTTTCTCATTTACTTACCTCTAAGCGATACCCTAAGCCCCTTATCGTCCTTATACTAAACTTTGATAGCTCTTCTTGAAACTTTTCACGCAACCGATTAATATGAACGTCTAGCGTGCGTTCATTCCCTTCAAAATCATATCCCCATACGTCTTCTATTAATTGCTCTCTTGAACAAGTTCTCCCCGCTTTAGATCCTAATGTAAAGAGCAACTCAAATTCTTTTAGCGGCAGCGTCACCGTTTGTTCTCCAACGTTAACTTCAAATGTTTTACGATTTAACAGTACATTCCCAACTTGAATAGATTGCGATACTGTAATTTGGTAACGTTTCAATAATGCCTTCACTCTCACAACTAATTCTAAAGGATCAAATGGTTTTACAAGATAATCATCTGTTCCGAGGTGAAATCCTTTTACTTTTTGAGATGTTTCACCTTTAGCAGTCAGCATAAGAATTGGGATATCATAGTATTTTCTTAATTCATAACATAAATCAAACCCATCCATATTTGGCATCATAATATCAATAATCGCCATTTCGACTCTCACTTCTTCTATTTTTCGAAGAGCATCTAATCCATCAACGGCCTCATATGTTTGAAAACCTTCTCGTTCCAAAAATACAGAAACAAGTTCTCTAATGTGCGGATCATCATCTACAATTAAAATTTTGGGTATCAAGGAATCATATCCTTTCTGCTTAACATACTTTTTAGCACTCTAAAATCAACAATCAGTGAAGTGCCCCTTCACTGATTGTTTTCATTCTATAATGCTCCTTCTTTAATTTTCAATTGTTGCATTGCAAATTCACGGTACATGTCATGTGTCCGTAATAACTCATCATGTGAGCCACTTCCTGTAAGATTCCCTTTTTCAATAAAGATAATTTTATCTGCATCTACAACAGTAGAAAGTCTATGCGCAATAACTAAAGTTGTTCTACCTTTCATTAAGTTATTTAACGCCTTCTGAACAACCGATTCCGATTTACTATCAAGACTTGACGTCGCTTCATCTAACATAAGGATTTGCGGGTTTCGTAGTAACGCTCGAGCAATCGCAATTCGTTGTCTTTGCCCTCCAGAAAGCTTCACACCACGCTCTCCAACTTCTGTTGCGTATCCACTTGGTAAATCATGAATAAACGCATCAACATACGCCATCGCTGCTACTTTTTCAATTTCTTCATCCGTCACTTCACCCTCAACACCGTAGCAAATATTATCGCGAATCGTTCCATCAATTAACGGACTATCTTGTGAAACGTAACCAATTTGACGTCGCCATGATTGTAATGAATATGCTGTAATTGGTTCTTTCCCTAATTTTATGAAACCACTAGTTGGCTCATAAAAACGTTCTAACAGCGAGAATAAAGTTGTTTTTCCGCTACCACTTGGTCCTACAATCGCCGTTACTTTTCCAGATTCAATCGTGAAGTCGATATTTTTCAAGATTTTCTCTTCTTCGTTATACTCAAAATGTACATTTTCAATAACGATTGGCTGCTTCGCATTTGTAACATTCATACCTGTTTCATGATCTTCTACTTCATATTCTAAAATCGTATTAATTCTTTCGGTTGCACCAATTGCTTTTTGGAACTGAGTAAAGAACATTGATAACTGACTCATTGGCATAATAATTTGAACCAAATACAAAATAAATGCTACAAGTTCACCTGTTGTTAATGCACCACTAGAAACTCGCATTCCACCATACCCTACGATAATAACAAGCAATGCCATTAAAACAAACGACATAACAGGTGAAATTAATGCTTGTACTTTTCCTTCTTTCAAACCAAATTGCAATAATTTTTGGATACCTGTATTACCTGTTTCATATTCTTTTTTTTCCGTATTTGAAGATTTTACTAAACGAATTTCTGATAGTACTTGTGTTAATACACTAGTAAAAGAAGCCGTTTCATCTTGAAGTGCTTTTGAAATCTTATACATTTTCCGTCCAAGTGGAACTAAAATTAGTACCGATAATGGAATAACCGTTAAAAGTAAAATTGTCATTTTCCAGTCTAAAACAAATAATACAATTAATGACCCAATAATTGAGATACCGCCTGTTAATAAGTTTGACAAATGCTCAGAAATTAATGTTTTAACAACACCTGTATCATTTGTCATACGACTAATTGTATCTCCCGTTCTGTTTTGATCATAATAAGACACTGGTAAAATAAGTACCTTTTTCCACAATCGTTCCCTAAGTCCAGCCACAATTTTTTGTCCAATATAATTCAGTAAATAAATAGACAATCCCGCAGCAATTGTTTGAATAATAAAGAATGCAATTAATCCAACAATTTGTCCCGTACTAATTGAAGAAAGTGAAAAATTATCAACTAACCCTTTTGTCAGCATTGGAATAAACAAACTCGCTCCAGTAGAAAGTAAGCTCATTATTAATGCAAAAATAAGAATGCCTTTCGGTGGATTTGTATCTTGAATGAGACGTAAAAACTGCCTCCAATTCCCTTTTTTCTTTTCTGTATTCCTAACTTCCATTGTCGTTCATCTCCTCGTTATAAACAAAACTATTCTTTCTAAAACTAGAATACGCTATAAATGTAAACTGAATGTAAACACACTTTTTTCTAATTTTACAAAATATACATATAAACTCATCTTTACAACAAGTATAAATATCTGATATTATTACCTGGTACTTATTATTATTCTATGTAAATTATAGACTACGCATAGAAAATATATAACTAATTTTATCAATTAGCTAATTTAAAACACTATATAAATCTCCAGCATTGAAAGGAGTATCCTTTTTGCAAACAAATAAACATTCCGAAAAGGAAACAATCATTTTTATTCATGGATTAGTTGGAAATCGCCGCGCCTTCAAAAAAGAGCATAAACGATTTTCTGCCTCCTACAACATTATAACTTATGATTTATTAGGTCACGGCGACGATAAAGGAGAAGCTATCGACTTTTCAATACAGCGCCTCGTAGATCAATTATTGAACTTGTATGAAAAAGAGGGAATTAAAAAGGCTCATATTTGTGCTCTAAGCTATGGCTGTTATATCTCTACGACATTTGCACAAATGCATCCAGAAAAAGTATTGAGTATTTGTCATATTGGTGGACATTATAATAACCCTTCCCGTTTATATAATGTTTTTCAGAAATTTTGGGAAAAACGTGGTGATGAATATTCATCTTGGCTTTCTCAGTATGCTAGTACTATTTTTCCAAGTGGAATACTAAGGGCAAATCCGTTCGCTGTTATTTCACGAAATATTTATTACCGTTTCGGATTACAATTACACTCGTCCATTATTGCTGAGTCATTACGACACCGCTTAGAATTCGACTTAAAATCTAAATTAAAAGCACTTCCCCATCCTATATTATGGGTGATGGGAGAACATGATCATCTCTATAAATCTTGTCTCTTTGATTTGAAGTCCATTCTTCCGAACGTTTTATATAAAGAAATTCCATTAGCAGGTCATGCAGCAAACTTATTCCGTCCAAACTATTTTCATGATTTATATGCTAAGTTTTTGCATGGAAAATTGACATAAAGTGAAACTTTAATCAGCGGGGATTTGTCCATCCCCGCTGATTATTATCCCGCAAATAGCAGGATAAATACTACTATACTGTTAGTTTATCCAACTATGAAAAAGGCTTCCCAAGTTTCCCTGGAAAGCCTTTTCTCTATACGAAAAGTATATAAAATACTTTTTCTTAGTATGCTTTTGTGTAACCTAATAGGTGCTTACTCCAGTAAGAGTTGCTTACAGAGCTAATGCGTACACCAGTTGCGTCAGTTTCTGCACTGATGAACTGTCCATTACCTAAGTAAACGCCCATGTGAGAAGGACCTGATTTATAAGTATTTTGGAAGTATACTAAATCACCTGGTTGTGGACTGTTAGTCTTTGTTTTAGAGCTCCAGTATCCAGCAACTGTTTGACGAGCGCCTTTATGACCAGTTTGATTTAATACGTAGTGAATGAATCCACTGCAGTCAAAACCAGCAGGTGTTGTACCAGCAGTTCTGTATGGTGAACCATTTAAAGATCTAGCGAATCCAGCGATTGAAGATGTATCTCCACCTGTTGGTGCTGTTGGTTTTTGTACTTGGTTCGTACCTTGGTTCGTACCTTGGTTACCACCAGTAACTACATTGTTCACTCCGCCTTTTACAAACTTAACAAAGTCTGCACTTACGTAACCAGTGCGGCCATTATGGTTAATTTTATACCAACCATTTTCAGCGCCAGTAACGTTTAATACTGTACCGTTTGTTACCCCACCAATTACAGGGTTATATGTAGCTGGACCTGTACGTACTTTTAAAGCACCTGTGTTAACAACATATGATCCACCAGTTTGAACTGTAGTAGTATTGTTGTTGTTGTTTGTAGTTGGTTGCTGAGTTTCGTTAGATACAGCTGAACCACCTTTTGTTACGAAGTCTTTACTTACGTATCCAGTTCCACCATTGAAGTTAATTTTAAACCAATCTTGAACTTCACCTACAACTTGAACTGTTTTTCCTTTATTTACAGAACCTAAAACAGTATGAGATGCACTTGGGCCTGTACGTACGTTTAATGAAGAAACGTTTACTGTGTAAGTACCTGTTCCTTGCTGAACAGTAGTAGTAGTTCCTTTGTTGCCACCAGTTGTTACGAAGTCCCCACTTACATAACCTGTTTGACCGTTTACACTAACTTTGAACCAACCGTTTTCTTGTCCAATTACTTGAAGTACTTGACCTGATTTCACTTTAGAAATAACGTTATGTCCTGTACCAGCACCTGAACGTACATTTAATACATCAGCTGTTACTGTGTATTTTAATTCAGAAGTTGTTTCTACCGTTTTTGTTTCAGTTACAGTCGTTTGAGTTTGAGTTTGTCCATTAATTTCTTTTAGCGCATCATTTGAAACTTGTGCATGAGCAGAATCCATTCCAGGAACTGCTACACCTACTACAGATGCTGCTGCTAAACCTGCGATTACTTTTTTCATAAGTTGTCTTTACTTCCTTTCCCTACTATCCTCTTGAGAAAACTATAAACTTAGTACTTTACAATATTATCAAAGTAAAATATTCATCCAGTTCCATTTTTTAGCAAGAGTTTTATTTTTCACACATCATTTATTTTAAACGATTGAAGTGAATTTAGTGTGAACTTCATGTGAACTTTATCATTAAACAGTGTGTTTTTGCAATGCTTTTTTCAAATTTCTTATGTATTTCATTGAAAATTCGACATTCCATTCATTATCTTAATATATATTTTTCTTTTGCTATCCACTTTAAAAAACTCTATTAATCTAATACAATGCAAAGAATGTATTTTCTAGTAAAGTCCCTTCCATGAAGCATACTCTTATCATGACAAAAAAATGCTTTTTTTATCAATAGTATAATATTTTCAGAAAACTATTTTTGATATTATCCATCGTTTTTAAAAGATTTGACGATTTGTAAGATTTAACTCCAAAAATTCTGTTCTAATTTGACGAAAATACACATTCCACTATCTATTTTTCACTATCTATGGAATTTTCAGGATATTTGTATTATCATATATAAAGTAGGATTTTAATCCATATAAATTTTATTCACCCCACACTGAAACCAATCTAACTTTTACAGGTCGGTCATTGAATTTTGATATGGAAGCCTTACTGCCCGCAAATAGTGAGATAAAAAAAGGAGATATATTTATGAAAAACATAATAGATGATCCTATAAATAAAAATATAGAACTGTACTATGCTTTTTTTCAATTCGTTTCAATTATAACATTACAAAAAGTATCAACTATTGAAACACGTAAAAACAAATTAAAAAATCAGATGAAAAATTCCTACAAAAAAAATCCTTACTACTTATAAAAGGTGAACAGATTATATCTCTGTTCACCTTTTATTTTTTATTTTATTTGTAAATTTTCACACGAGTTTCTAATGGCTGATATTCTTTATCTCCTGCCGAAACTACCGGTTTACCAAATGGCATTTGCGCAGTTAACTTCCAGTTTTCAGGTACATCCCATTCTTTTTTTACTTCCTCATCAATCAACGGATTATAATGCTGTAGTGTAGCACCAAAACCTTCAATCTCTAATGCTGTCCAAATGGCAAATTGCAACATTCCAGAAGATTGCTGAGACCATGTAGGAAAATTATCTTTATATAGTGCAAAGTTCTCTTGCAAACTTTCTACTACTTTACTATCTTCGAAATACAAAACTGTTCCATAGCCACTTTTAAATGCATTCATTTTCTCTTCAGTAGGTGCAAAATTATTTTCAGGCACAATTTTTCGTAACGTTTCTTTCGTAACATTCCATAATTTGTCGTGTTGTTCACCTAGTAATACAACAACTCTTGCACTTTGAGAATTAAAAGCCGAAGGTGTATGTTTCACAGCATGATAAATCACTTCTTGAATTCTTTCATCAGAAACTACTTGCTCTTTACTAATCGCGTAAATAGATCTTCTGTCTTCAATTGCTGAGTAAAAATCTTTTGCCATTACAATTCCCTCCAATTTTCATTTGAGGCAGTATCATATGTACGAAGCATATAATGCCTCTCGAACTTATTATTAATAAGTTCTTAACTTAATAATATCAACAAACAAAAACAAACTCAAATGATATCACTTGAGTTTTCACTTCCTATACGTCAAAGAATAAAAAAACAGTTTATTGTCACCAAAATCAAGGTTCAATAAACTGTCTGTCTTATTTTTATAACAATCTAAATTACTTCTTTCTTCACCTAATTAAGCAATTGAAATGCATAGGACATTAATTTATTTGTTTCTGTAAAACGTTTTGTTTTACTTTTTGTCCCCATAACAACTGTAATAACACGATTATCGCCTTGTTTTGCAGTACCTGTAAAACAATACCCTGCGCTATCTGTAAACCCTGTTTTTAAACCGTCTATTCCTTCTATATATAAAGCTTTATTATTTTTGTTTAACATCTCATTTGTGTTTGTAACATTAATATTATTAAATGCTAACTGACTTTGACGTAAGTGAGTCACTTCTAATATCTCTGGGTAATCTTTTATAAGATGGTACGCTAATTTCGATACGTCAGCTGCTGTCATTTTTGTTTCACTTCCGTCGGGCTCCTGCAATCCGGAAGCATTCGCGAATTTAGCTTTATCTGACATTTCTAACTGCTTTGCTTTTTCATTCATAAGTTGAACAAAGTTTTTTTCTGTCTTAGCTACATGTTCCGCTAAAGCGACAGCCGAATTATTAGCCGATTCAATCATTAACGCATGATATAAGTCCTTAACAGTTAATGTATCATTTGCTTGCATCGGGATTTTTGCACCCTCTGTTTGTGCCGACTTTGCACTTATTTTCACTGGATCTTCCCAGTGGACTTTCCCATTATGTATACTCTCTAAAACGAGATATGCTGTCATCATTTTTGACATACTAGCAGGGGCAACAGCTTCATTTTCATTATTTTGATAAATAACTTCTCCATTACTCACATCGATAATAATAGCTGCTTTTGCATCAATTTCTGGTGGTATATATTTTGGTGGAACTACTTTTTCAGATAGCCCTGTTTTAGGTAGCTCTGCCACTTGTAAAGGCTGAGTATCTACATTTGTTTCACTCTTTTGAACTCCTTGGAAAAAGAACCAACATATACCCAGAATTACTACTAACAGGATTGTTAATCTTCCCCATTTTAACCGCTTCATTCTAAAACTCCTTTAACAAACCTTTTATACACTCATGTTTAACCATAACAACAATTACTTTATATCGTCAAGGTAAAAAGCATATTTATTCATCTATAACAATTATAATTTCAACCTCGTTCTCTTTTTCATATGTGTTACACTAAAAACAACGAAATATAAGAATATTCAATTACATTTAAACACAAAAACACTATATAATAGAAAGGATTTATACAAATGATACTTCCAAAAGCATTAAAATATGGCGATACCATTGGCATCTACTCTCCCTCTTCACCAGTAACCTATACTTCTCCAAAGAGATTTGAGCGCGCAAAATTATACTTACAAAAGAAAGGATTTCATATATTAGAAGGTTCACTAACAGGTCAATATGATTATTATCGCTCCGGGAACATTAAAGAGCGTGCTGAGGAATTAAATGACTTGATTAGAAACCCTAACGTCTCTTGTATCATGTCGACAATTGGGGGACTGAATTCAAATTCATTATTACCTTATATTGATTATGCGACTTTTCAAAAGAATCCTAAAATAATGATTGGCTATTCAGACACAACAGCATTATTACTAGGAATTTATGCAAAAACAGGCATTCCTACATTTTATGGTCCAGCACTTGTTCCTTCTTTTGGTGAATTTGAGCCTTTCGTAGATTGCACGTACAAATATTTTGCGGATACTTTATTAACTGATCAACACCTTCCTTACAACATAAACCAGCCGTTATTTTGGTCAGATGAATTTATTAATTGGGAAGAAAAAACGAAAGAAAAAGATCTTCGACCGAACAATTGGATTTCAGTAATTGGTGGGAAAGCTACTGGACGTATTATTGGTGGGAATTTAAATACTATACAAGGTATTTGGGGTAGCCCCTATATGCCACTTATTCAAGATGGTGACATTCTCTTTATTGAAGATAGCTCAAAAGATGCAGCTACTATCGAAAGAAGTTTTTCATTACTTAAAATTAACGGCGTTTTTGATAAAGTTTCAGGTATCATCCTTGGAAAACATGAGCAATTTGATGATTGTGGTACAAATAGAAAACCTTACGAAATATTATTAGAAGTATTACAAAATCAAAAACTTCCTTTTCTAGCCGATTTTGATTGTTGTCATACTCATCCAATGATTACTTTGCCAATAGGTATTCAAGTAGAGATGGATGCAACAAATAAAACGATACAAATTATAGAGCGATGGAGAGACTAACGACACTTATTCCACTATCTTGTAATGCTTAAAAATACAATTACATTTTTAATAGAAGGAAGTGGATATCACTCATAACTAATAGTGCCTAATGTCTTCTGTTGTTTTACAATAGAAGACATGTTACTATATATTTTGGAATGTGAAATGATAAGCAACAATCTATGATATGTACTGAAAAAACAATTTCAATGTACATTATGTAATAAGAAACTATTGATTACATACATTCATTTCAAATGTATGTATTTATATGTAAAAGAGAGTGAATATATGAAACCAACTATTAAAAACTATGTATTTCTACATGTAGCCTTCTTGATATATTCTATCATTATGGTTTACATGAAATGGGCATCTCAATTCCCTATTGCATCAATTTCATTTTTTATTGCTTACTTCGGACTTGTTGTACTTTTATTCGGATATGCAATTCTATGGCAACAAGTCATTAAGAACTTTGAAATTTCTAGAGCATATTCACACCGTGGGATTATCATACTATGGTCAATGCTTTGGTCAGTATTCCTGTTTGGAGATACGATACAGTGGAATCACATACTTGGCGCAGCTATTATTATCGTCGGAATTGTGGTGGTGACAAAAGATGAATAGTTATATGTTATTATTGATATTTGGGATAATTTTAGCCAATTACTCACAAATATTATTAAAAAAGGCTACTTTACAACAATATGATTCTAGAATAAAAGAATATGTGAATCCTTATGTTATCATCGGCTACTTTTTATTTGTAATTAATGCCGGATTAAATGTGATCGCCTTAAAGGGCTTGGCGTTAAAGCAAGCATCTGCATTAGAATCATTAAGTTATATCATCATTTTAATTTTCAGTTGGTACTTCCTAGGGGAGAAAATAACGAAACGAAAAATCATTGGCAACATTATTATTGTCATTGGTGTAATCATCTATTGTATACAATAACAAAAAGATCCGTTTATGATAAACGGATCTTTTTGTTATTGCCCTAAATTTTGAACCTTATCTTTCAAATCCTGAACTTGTTCTATCGTCTGCATAAGCTCAGAGTTTTTAAACTGCTCTACATTCATCTTTCCTTCCTCTATCTTTTGCATAGAGGTATCAATTAATGTATTTAACTTTTCATTATACCCGACGATTTGCTGGTGAAGATCCTTCGCTACATCTGGTGGTGTTAATTCATTAAAAGCTGGTATATCTTGTTTAATTTCAGTAAGTTTCGTTTCTAGTTCTTTCCGGGCTTCCCCATCATTAACGGCCTTTTCTGCTAATGCTGGCGCTTCATTTGCAAATGCACTTATTTCATTTACATAGTCTGTCGCTTTTTGAGCGTAATCTATGGAGTTCTTCCCTTCCTCTACTAGCGAACATCCCATCAAACCAATTGAAACTACAATTGAAAGTAACATTGTTTTTGTAAACTTCATTTTTACCTCCTAAATAATTGCCATACTTTTATTCATTTATAAACACTTTATTTTCTTCTTATACACTTTATCACATCATATCTTATTTTTTTAATCTTCCTCTTATACATTCTAGAAAAATCATTATTATCCTGTTCAACATGTACCTCGAAACTATCTTCATTTAAATATAAAAACAGACATACTTATTTTAAGTACGTCTGTTTTCCAGATACTTATAACTCTCAATAATTAAAGTTTCTCTTTATTCTCTCACATGCCCTATTACTGTTATAATATCTATGTCTATATGTACACTAATAATATCTTCTATAATGTCCGTATATCCTTGACCTAAAGGTGTTCCGTAATGTAATAAAATTTCTTTTTTTTCATAAACTGACTTCGGTACTGTAAAAATAAATTTCCTCATATTCCGCTCATCAGCAGGCTCCAGTATTAAAACAATGCCATCCTCTTCAAACATATAATCACGCCTTCCAACAATCCATTCACTATGGCTCAAGTATTGCCTTGAAAGGATAGGTTTTAAACACCCTTTCTAACAATATATAACCATTTCATGATCAAATAGCTTATACGGCTTATATGATTTCACCACAAATACAAAAAAACTCAAACCTTGAACTACCAAGAATTTGTGTTTTTTTGCATCTCATTCTTATATACCTTTATCAAGCTCATATAACCTACGATATTTCTCATTTTCTTTCAGTAGCTGTTCGTGACTACCTTGCATAGCGATTTGGCCACTATCAAGGAAAATAATTTCATCTACATGTTCAATTCCTACAAGATGATGTGTAATCCAAATAACAGTCTTTTCTTCTGTTGCAGAAAACATTGTTTCTATTAAGGCTAATTCCGTTTTAGGGTCTAAACCGATAGTTGGTTCATCAAGCACAATAATCGATGCTTCTTGCATAAGAGTTCTTGCAAATGCTACCCTTTGCCTTTCTCCGCCAGAAAACCTCTTTCCCATTTCATGCATTTTTGTTTGTAATCCATCAGGAAGAGAAGCAATGTGCGGTGCTAGCTGTGCTTTCTCTAAAGCTCTCCATATCTCTTCATCATTAGCCTCTGGTTTACCGATCCGCACATTATTTCCAATTGTCGTATCGAATAAATGTGGTTTTTGGTTTAATACAGAAATATATTTTGACAAAAAATCCGTATGAGCTTGTTCACCATTCAATATAACTTGGCCACTTACCGGACGTAATGCCCCAGTTAACAGTTTTAGTAAAGTAGATTTTCCTGTTCCACTTCTACCTAAAATAGCAATTTTCTTTCCTGCCTTTATTTGCAATGATACATCTTTTAATACAGGTTCATTACTATCCGGGTAATTATACGACACATTACTCAGTTCAATATCTATATGTTTTTGTGCAACGTAATCTTTATCTCCAGGTAACTCATTTCCGTCTTGCAAAATGCTATCACTTTCTACGCTTTTAAGCCTATGAGCAGATTCTACATAAGATGGAATTCGATCAATAGCATCTGATATAGGGATAAGCGCATTTGTCACAGATAATGTCATTAATACGAACGCTGCAATAACTGTAGGTGCAATCTGTTCACTTGCTGCTTGATTTCCAGTCCACATAATCATTGAAATAACTACAATGCCGACTATTAAATGAATGATACTGTCTCGAATATGGTACCAGCGTTTCACTCTCTTTTCTGTCTTTAACAACTGGAAATTTTGCTCTACATACGCATTAATAAATTCATCTTTTCTACCACTCGCCTGCCAATCAGATAATCCAAATACAGCATCTGTCAATTGTTGATACAAACGATTTCTTCCTCGCTTCAAAGCAACATGATGTCGTTTCATCAAAAGTAGTGATACGAATGGGAGAAGAAAAACAATAACAGCTAACATACAAGCTGCGATAAGTGCAAATACTAAGTCAAATGCACCGATAACAATTACGAAAATGCTATATACAACTAACGCTAATATACTAGGGAATATTGTACGTAAATATAGATTCTGTAAATGTTCTATATCATCAGACAATACACCTAGTACATCACCAGTGTGAAATCGAGAGCGTAAAAATAACGCCTGTGGTTCTACAATTCTATATAGTTTTGTCCTCATTTTTTCTAAAATTCGTAGAACGACGTCATGCCCTACTAAACGCTCTAAATAATGAAAGACAGCTTGCCCTATACTAAACGCACGCGTTGCAACTATAGGAACATATACAGCCATTACATTTTCTGGTCTGAGAGCAGATTTAGAAATTAAATAACCTGAAATGAAAAGTAGCATCGCACCTGAACTAACTCCAAGAAGCCCGAGGAAAATAGTCAACGTCATTCTACCTTTATTTTGCTGTATATAAGGTTTAATCCAATTACTCATCGCTCTCCCCTCTCTTCCCTATGAAAATGTAATGTCTCATTCTTTAAAAGTTCTTCATATGTTCCACTTTCTTTAATTTCCCCTTTATTTAAAATAAGAATATGATCCATTTGCTTCATCCAATGCAGACGATGCGTTGCAAGAAATACTAACTTACCTTCAAACAGACGTAACATCGATTGCTTTATTTCAAATTCAGTTTCAATATCAAGATGTGCTGTAGGTTCATCTAATAAAATGATTGGCTTTTTACTTAAAAGTGCACGTGCCATAGCGACACGTTGTTCTTGTCCGCCACTAAGCATACGTCCACCTTCTCCAATTCTTTCGTACATCCCATGTGGTAATGATGCAACGAGCGAACGAAGACCAACTTCATTAATAACTCTCTCAACTTCTTCATCAATTGTATTCGTTTCATAGAAACAAATATTATCTTTTAATGAAAGCGGAAAAATATAAGGTTGCTGCGGAATATAAGCAATATTTTTTTGCCAATCTTCTCGAGTAGATTCACCAATTTCCACACCATTTACTAACATCTTCCCACCCGAAGGCGGTAGAAATCCTGCTAACACATCGATTAACGTTGATTTCCCTGCCCCACTTTCACCAATAATGCCTATAGCACCGTTACCTTGCCAAGTAAAATCAATTCCCTCTAATATAGCCTTTTCAGATTCATCATTATTTACTTTTACATCTTGTAATTTCAAACTACTAGAAGAATTCCATACTATATCTACATTTGAATCTTTCTTTTCTATTTCTTTTTGTTTCTCTAAAATTTCTTCTATTTGCTCCATTGCAAGTTGTCCATCTAATGTAGCATGATAATTCGCTCCAACTTGCTTAATCGGCAGAAAATATTCCGGCGCTAAAATTAAAATCGTAAGAGCTGGCAACAGTATAATTGTCCCATCTATTAACCGTATCCCTAATCCAACTGCTACAAATGCAATTGATAAACTCGTAAAGAAATCTAATGCAAAAGAAGAAAGAAAAGCAACTCGCAAAGTACGCATCGTTGCTTTTCTATATCGTTTACTTACTTTTTCAATCTTTCCTTCGTGCTGTTTACTTTTCCCTAAATACTTTAATGTCTCTAATCCTTTTAACGTATCTACAAAATGATTAGAAAGTACACGATATGTCTCATATTGGCTATCCGCCATTTTCTGCGCTGCTAATCCTAGAAGGATCATAAATATGATCACAATTGGAATCGTTACAACTAAAATGATTCCAGACTTAATGTCCAGTGTAAAAACATATAGAACAATTAGCCCTGGAACGATACTACTTCTAATCATTTTAGGAATTGTCAATTCAATATATGTTTTAAATTTCTCAATACCTTCTATCGATAAAGTAACCAGATGACCAGTCCCATTCGTTTGGACAAATCTCGGCCCTAACGTAAAATATGCTTCTATTAACTGTTTACGTAATGCAAATCCTGTTTTTTCAGCGAAACGCTCAACCAATATTTGCGATGTTCGCACTAACATTTGGCGTGCTGCAAACGTGATCCCAAAATAAACAGTTTCATTTAGCACAGCTTGCACTGTTTCTCCATGAAATAAAAATGTGATTGCTCGTGCTAAAAACACTGTCTGCGCAATGATACTACACGCCTCTAAAATGCTAATAAGACTTAAAGTTACATATAAAACTCGGCTACCAGGATACGACGGAAGTCCTCTTTTTCTTTTCATTAGTACTCCAAATCTTTGTCTGACTTAACAGGTTGTCTAAATACATAGAAACTCCATATTTGACTACCGATAACAAACGGTAAAATAGCAAGAGAAAAATAGCTCATCAGTTTTAATGCATAAGGTCCTGATGCCGCATTATAAATTGTCAAATCATTTACCGCTCCTAATGAGCTAATCATGACACGCGGGAACATACCGATGAACACACTTGCACTTAACAAAATGATTGTTAAACTCGTCATAAAGAAAGCCCAACCATCTCTTCTTCTTTTATTTAATAAAGTAGAAACAAATAGCGCTACAAAAGCTCCAATTGGAACCATTAGCCACTCTGAACCATGTGCGGTGAAAATATCTGTTTTCCATAACCCTACAGCTGCAAAAACAAGAAGTGTTATTAATGCAAAAGGTGCAATCTTTGTCGCGGCAATACGTGCGCGTTCTCGTAATTTTCCTGTTGTACGTATAGTAAGAAATTGCAAACCATGAACAATACATAGAAGAAGAAACATAACTCCCCCAAGTAACGCAAATGGGTGAAGTAATTTCATAAATCCGCCTACCATATTTTTACTTCCATCAATTGGTACACCTGTCATAAAGTTTGCGATTGCAACTCCCCAAAGTATAGGAGGTAGCAAACTTCCAATAAACATGCCCCAATCCCAGAAACTCTTCCATTTATGATTTTCTATTTTCGCACGGAATTTAAAGGAAACACCTCTTATAATTAATGCAAGAAGCATAAACACAAATGGAATATAAAACCCACTAAATAAAGTTGCATACCAGTGCGGGAATGCCGCAAACATAGCGCCACCAGCACAAACAAGCCATACTTCATTTGCGTGCCAAAACGGCCCAATTGTATTTAAATATATACGTTTTTCCAAATCGTTTTTCCCTAAAAACCTTGAAACGATTCCTACACCAAAATCGAAACCTTCAAGTACAAAGAAGCCAACGAATAAGGTTGAGATAATTAGAAACCACAACTCATTAAGAGATAACATACTCTTCCTCCTTATCAAATGGATCATGGCTTTGATAATCCTTTTTCGTTTTCTTATTCGCATGTCCTTTAATGATACGAACGAATAAGTAAACAGTAATTCCTCCAACAATTAAATATAGTGATGTGAATGAAACAAGAGAGAATAATACTTCTCCAAATGAAACGTTTGGAGATACAGCATCTTCTGTTTTCATAACACCGAAGACAACCCAAGGCTGACGTCCCATTTCAGTCATAATCCAACCTACTGTATTACCGATAAACGGTAGTGCAATTGCATATACCATTATTTTTAAATACCAAGGGTTTTCAGTTAAGCGATCTTTTCTTGATAAGAACCAGCCGTACATTCCTAAAAGAAGCATGAATGTTCCACTCATTACCATCGCTCTAAAACTCCAGAACATAGTATGTACTGGCGGAATATAATCTCCAGGTCCATATTTTTCTTCATATTGTTTTTGAATTTGATTCATCCCTTCAACTTGACCGCTAAATTTATCGTATGACAATAGACTTAGCATATAAGGGATTTGAATTTCAAACGAATTTTCTTTCTTCTCTGTATCAATTTTTGCAAATACTGTAAATGGAGCTGGATCCTCACTCGTATTCCATAATGCTTCAGCTGCTGCCATTTTCATCGGATGTGTCTTAATTAAATTTTGTGCTTGTGCATGACCGAAAAATAATACCAATGCAGTTGTAATTGTTCCAACAACGATAGAAACTCGGAACGATTTTTTAAACACCGCAGTTTCTTGACCTTTTGATATTTTCCATGCACTTACACCTGCAATAAAGAATGCACCAGTTGCAATTGCCGCCGTGATTGTATGTGGGAATTGCACCCATAATTGTGGATTTTGAATAATCGCCCAAAAATCATTCATCTGTGCACGTCCATCTGCTGCCATTTCATATCCTACTGGGGCATGCATAAATGCACTTGCAGTTAAAATCCAAAATGCTGATAACATTGTTCCTATTGAGAGGAGCCAAATACATAAAAGGTGAACTCGCTTCGGAAGTTTATCCTCACCGAATACCCATAAACCTAGGAATGTAGACTCAATGAAAAATGCTAATAAACCTTCAATTGCAAGTGATGGTCCGAAAACATCACCAACAAAACGTGAATACGTTGACCAGTTCATACCAAACTGAAATTCTTGTAAAATACCTGTTACTACACCTACTGCGAAGTTAACAAGGAATATTTGTGTCCAAAACTTTGTCATCTTCTTATAAATTTCTTGTCCCTTTACCACATACAACGTTTGCATTAACGCAATGATAAAAGCTAAACCTATAGACAGCGGAACGAAAAAATAATGAAAAATCGTTGTTGATGCAAATTGTATTCGTGCCAATTCGAGCGTTTCCATGCTTAAATCACTTCCTTCATAATTTTTTATCGATTGAATTGAATGAACAATTCAATCATTTGGAAATACAAAAAGATAAATTCGTTTATGTACTTTCTGAAAATATAGATTGTCAGTTTTTTAGATAATTACAAAAGAACTTTCTTCATACGATTTACCTTTTCACTATTTCAGTAGTGTTTTATTCGTTAATCGAATTGTATAATATACTTACATAATAAATTCAGGTGATTTTTGACGTATTATTGACAGGATTTTGTCTGAAATATGTCTTTTGTAATTTTTTTGAATTAGATTTCTCACATTTTAAAAACGTACTTTTCAAACATACAACACACTCTTATATCAATTGTTATTATGTTTTTCTCTTCATACGCTTGACTTTCCCTTTGAAAAATGTCCTCGAATCAAACCTGAAAACACGTTAGATTTTTGTCAAGAGAAAAATGTATTTCCAAAATTCAAATCAACAATATTGTTATTCACAAATAGAAAAAAACTCCCCTTTCTCTAGACATAAAATTCGTTTTTTTGTCATTTTTCAAACTGACTAAATAAAAAAGTACCGAGAATAGATTATATTCCCGGTACTTTTTTATTTATTTCGTTGTATATTTTCTAACAGCCGGCATAATTTCAGTAGCAATTAATTCAATGTTTTTCTCAATCTTATCAAATGGTACACCGCCAAAATCAATCTGTGCCATAAAACGTTGCTGTCCAAATAATTCATATTGATAAAGCATTTTTTCAATAATTTGTTGCGGGCTACCAATCATTAACGCATCACGGTGATCTACTGCGTTAGTAAATTGTTGTTTTGGATACCCACCACCGCGTAGCGCAAGCATACCAGCATTAATATGAGGATAATATTCACTAAGTGCATCTTGTGAATTTTCTGCTGTATAAAATAAACTTGTTGTCGCAATTGGTAATGTTGCTGGATCAAAACCACTTTGCTCAGCTGCTTCACGATATGCATCAACCGAAACTTTAAAATTAACAGCTGGGCCACCAAGTGTCGTAAGCATCATTGGTACACCTGCGCGTCCTGCCTTAATTGCACTAGCAGGTGGCCCTCCAACAGCACGCCAAATCGGCATATTGTTATTTTTCGCTCTCGGTATAATTGCCGCATGTTCAAGTGGCGTTCTAAACTGCCCTTTCCATGTTACACTTTCTTCTTTATTTATTTTTAATAAAAGTTCCATCTTCTCTTCAAATAGTTCTTCATAATAATTTACATCGTAACCAAGTAAACTATATCCCCCAATACGAGAGCCGCGACCAGCAACGATTTCAGCACGACCATTAGAAATTAAATCAATTGTGGCAAAATCCTCATATACACGAACCGGATCTGACGTACTTAATACTGTTGCAGAACTAGCGATTTTAATGTTTTTCGTAGCTTGTGCAATAGCTCCTAAAATAACTGTATGAGCTTGCGTTGTAAAATGCGCTTGATGACTTTCACCGACAGCAAACACATCAAGTCCAGATTCATCCGCTAACTTTGCTGTTTCAATTAATTCATGAATTCTTTGTTCTGCACTAATTTTCACTCCGTTATGTGGATTTAAAACATGATCCCCAATTGAATATAATCCAAACTCTATTCCTTTACTTGTATCCATACGGTATTTTTCCATAGTTGTTCTCTCCCTTTTAATTAAGTGGTATTAATTTCTCTTCTATCTCTTTTCTTCTCTCTTCTAAAAATGGTGGTAAATCCAGCTCTTTTCCTAATTCTTCAACTGTTGAATCTACTGTAAATCCTGGTCCATCCGTCGCAATCTCAAATAAAATGCCATTTGACTCACGGAAATATAAACTTTTAAAATAAAAGCGATCGATAATCCCTGTTGATTGGAACCCTTTATCTTTCACCGCTTCATTCCAATAACTCAGTTCTTCATCATTTTTCACACGAATAGCTAAATGATGAATACTTCCTTTTCCGGGTCTTTCACTCTCTCCATCTTGCTGTTTCACCAAAATTTCTCCAAAAGATTGACCATCAATAGATTGATAAATCCCCTCATCGTCTGAACGAGATACTTCTTTATAACTAAACAAACCTGTTAATGTTTTTGATAATTTATTTAAACTGCGCACTGTCATTTCAACTGTTCCCATGCCTAAAATACGATGATTCTGCTCTACAGAAGATTCATCCCATGCAGTCCAATATTCAGGCACCTCTTCATCTTTATTATTTAACAGCACTAACCGTAGACCATCTGGATCTTCAAAGTGCAGTGCGTCTCTTCCGGCGTAAGTTGTAATTTCCCCATGCGCCACCTGGAGTGACTCAAAACGTCTCTTCCAAAATGTAAGACTTTCTATTGAAGGTACGAGCAAGCCTATTTGTGTTATTGCATTTGTACCACGGATTGTTCTACCTACATTCGGCATTTCAAAAAATGATAATTCAGTTCCGGCACTCCCTGTTAAATCACCATAAAACAAATGATACATAAATGGATTATCTTGATTGACTGTCTTTTTCACCCGGCGTAATCCTAAGACATCTCGATAAAAATTATTATTCGTTTTCGCATTTTTAGTCACCATAGAAATGTGGTGATGTCCTGGAATTGTATACATAAAACTTCCTCCTCTTTATCACTTGATTAGTCAATTGATTGAGTAAAAAAAATTACTCATTCGGTAATTCTTTTTTTTCACTATGCTTATGAACTTTTGACATCAACTCGTATAGTATTTTCTGCTCTTCTTCATTTAATACATCATCAAAAAATGATGATTGAAATGCAAGTTGCTCTGGCAATGCTCTTTCTAAAGCCGCTTCCCCTTGCTTTGTAAGACTAATTGTTTTCGTTTTCCAATCTTGTTTTCGTATAATATATCCTTCTTTTTCAAGACGTGTTAACATTCGAGAAATACCGCCTTGTGTAACGGTAACCTTTTCTGCTAACTCCATTTGTGTTAATGGCTGATAAGTCCGTATTTGCAAAAGCACATCAAATTGGGCTGTTGTTAAATCAAAACGTTTTAAAAACTCATTTGACATTTGATTACTTTGGTTCGTAAATCGTATTAGGCGTAACCATATTAACGATCCTATCGTATTTTCACGCATGTTTCATCACTTCCTAGCGTTGATCTTACTATCACTTTACCACTCAAGTGATAGTAATGCAAGTAGAAATATGTTAAAAATACCTCCCAAAATCATTATTCTTAACTTTCCATTTCATTCATTGCTATATTTAAAGCTGCCACAGCTTTTGGCCAACCAACGTAAAAAGCCATATGTGTTATTAATGCAACTAATTCATTCTCCATTATCCCATTTTGTTTAGCTAGCTTCAGATGAAATGGTAATTGTTCTGTATTACCAAGACTGATTAGTGCCGACAATGTACATAAGCTTCTTTCTCTTAATGTTAAAGCGGCATCCCGCCACACTTCCTCAAATAATATCTCTTCACTATAATGAGAAAATACAGGTGCTACTTCTCTCATTTTCTTTGGAATATAGAATTCAATTGGTTCATTCATCATTTTGCTCCCTTCATTTTTACCAATTGTGCCATCCCTTGACCAAATGACCAGTTTTCAGCAGCTGTCTCATGTAATGTAATAAAAATGTCAGTAACTTTCACATTAGAACATGCTGAAATTTCAAAGGATATAGATTGATACAAACCTTTTTTCTGTTGCACTGTTCTTCCAGGTCCACATGTAATAGAAACATGAATCATATTCTCAGTTCTCATTTCTCCTCTTTCCAACAAATAATATGGATTATACAAAAATTGATTTTGTTGATAAGGTAAAAATATTTGAAAATAATCATTTTCAGGGATGTTAAAATGTTCGATTAATGAAAGATGGATACATTCACCTATCTTTTTCAACTCTTCTTTATTTAATATATCTTCATGATAATAAACGTTCACAAAAGGCATAGATTTTCATTCCTTTTTCTTAATTTAGCATTCAACAACATATCCTCGTGAAATATGTAAAATCTCATAAATAGTAACATCGTCCATTACATCTATTTCAGGCTTTTCCTTATAAAAACTGAATTGACTATATCCCCACTTATCCGGATTATAAACTATTACATTTCCTAAACATTTTTCTATGTTTTGCACATTTTTATTTAATTGCGTCCCAATCAGCGATTTACTTTGAGAAATACTCCCTGCATATTCAACAGCATATCTACTTTTTCTAAAATCATTACTTAAATTAACAACTAATGGAACACCTATATTTATTTGTTGCCACCCAAACGATTGCAAAATATTATCGTAATACCCTTCAAAGATAAATTTATTCATCCCTTCATGACCATTCCAAATATATAAAGGTGCATAACAATTATGGAAATCCCCATCCTTACCTGCCTCAGCAATTAAATAAGCCTTAAAATTCAACCCTTGAAAACCATCCGTTTTATAACCATTCTTTTTCACCCTTGCTCTAATAGTCCCCATATCATAATCTTTTGGCAAAATGACCTTATATTGCATACCAATCATGTTTATCACTCCCTTTCTATCTTATATACATAATGATAAACCGACGATCGGCTGACGTAAAATAGGTATAAATTATGTTTGATATCATTTATAATGATACCGTATAAGGGGCTGAAATGAATGGAAATAAATGATCTTATTATATTTAAAACTGTAGCTAACGAAGGTTCTATTAGTAAAGCTGCTAAAGAGCTAGGCTATGTACAACCAAATGTAACTGAGCGAATCAAAAAATTAGAACAAGAATTAGAAACACCTTTACTACATAGAGATAACAAAGGTGTTTCCCTGTTACCTTCTGGTGACATTTTATTAGACTACACGAATAAAATATTAGCTCTTTTAGAAGAAGCGAAAGATGAAATTAAAACAAGTGCTTCTTCTTATGTAATAGCGACGTCACAATCTATTTTGACTAATTATTTAAGTATGCGTATTAAAGAAAATTTCAGAAATTATCAAATATATATAGAAAGTAGTAGCCATTTACAAAAACTACTACAGCAACAAAAAGTTGATATGGTCATAACTTATGAGGATTATCCCGACGCAGCGTTTAAAAAAGTATTCACCACTTCAATTTCTGTAGGCTTATTAAAAGCGAAAGAACAGTGTAACATTGACTTTTCAAAAGAACTTTTCTTTGTTAGTAACGATAAAAAGTGCCCTTTTAGAAATATGACAATACAATTTCTAAAAGAAAACAATCTATCTCAGCATCAACTTCAACAGTTAGATTCTTATTCGCTTATTGAAGAGTTTATTGTTGAGGGAAATGGGATAGCTTTTTTACCGATTAGAAATGATAAATTAGTTCCAGTTGAAAATGTCGCGGTTGAAAAACTACCTATTAACTTCTTTACAACTCGAGACTTAGATAAAGTGATTCCAGGTGAACTATTTAATTAATAAAGAGGCTACACTTATCGTATTTTACGGGCAAATAGATATCCCTTTTCGAATCGCTAATATAACTTCATATACTATCGTACGGCCTAATAAAATAAAAAGGGATGTTACCTAGTTAATATGTTTAACTACTAGGACATCCCTTTTCATCTTGAAGACTTATTTTACACGTTCTGTTCCACCCCTGTACTCTTCTCCTTCTTACTTCTTTTAAAATTCTTCAACTTCTTAACCGTTCCAACTAACCCTTTCGGAAAAACTAATAACACGATAATGTATAATAAACCTAGAATAATCGTCCACCTTTCAAAAATCGGATACTCTGTAGCTAGTTCTGATAAATAATATTTCAGTGATTCAATAATTCCTGCTCCAGCAATAGCTCCGATTAACGTTCCAACTCCCCCAATCATTGTCATCAATAATGCATTTAACGTCATTTCAATTGAAAATACAGTCGTATTTACAAAGCGTAATGTGATGACAAATAAACCACCGCTAATCGCTGCAACTACTCCTGCAACAACACTAGCAATAATTTTATAATGAAGAACTTTATAGCCAAGTGCTTCAACTCGTTGTTCATTTTGTGAAATCGCCTTTAACACTTTCCCAATTGAAGATTTTGTGAAAAGACGTAACAAAATGAAAATACTGATTAGACATATAAATGTTATATAATAAAATGTAAAACGATCACGGAATATATCTGGTACACGAAATGTAAATCCATCTCCTCCATGAGTCAGTGAACGCCATTTTTCAGCAAGTACAAAAAACAGCTGGGAAATAGCGAGCGTTAACATTGCATAAAAATGACTTTTCAGCCGTAAAGAAAGCAAACCGATTATATAACTAACGATGGCTGATACAATAATTGCGGCTGCTATTCCTATAAAAAAGTTTGTGATAGACACCCCTTGTCGATCAAATAAAAGTGCTACCCCATACGCCCCTATACCAAAGAACATACAATGACCGAATGAAACAATACCTGTATATCCAAGGAGAACATCAAAACTCATAGCGAAAATAGCAAAGATGAAGATTTGAGTGAACAAAATTAACAAGCTCCGTGAATCATTTACGAATGGAAATACACTTAAACAAATGAGCATAAATACTCCGAAGTATACTTTAATTCGATTCGATGTGCTGTTCACCATTTCACCCCTTTTCACCAACAAGTCCCGTTGGCTTCACTATTAAGAAAAATAGTAACATTAACATATTAATTGCAAGTGATAAATCCGGTATAAAATATGCTGTAAAAGCACCAGCTAATCCAACAATTAAAGAAGCGATTGCTGAACCTTGTACGCTTCCTAATCCTCCAATTATCACTACTATAAAAGCTAAAATCGCATACTGCATACCCATCTCGGCGAAAATAACACCTGAATACGGTGCTAATAAGAAGCCTCCCAAAGCCGCCATCCCTGCTCCTAATAAAAAGACGAAAGAAAATATCGCTTTTACATTAATACCGAGCGCTTGAACCATCTCTTTATCCATTACACCTGCGCGAATCATAAGACCTATCTTTGTTTTTTTGAGCAATAATAGTAAGGCAATGTAAATGATGATCCCAATTAAAATAACGAATAGACGATATTTAATTAATATAACGCCTTCAAATGTATAACTACCTTGTAACCATAACGGTAATTTAGCACCAATTGGATTTGGCCCCCAAAATACTTTAATACATTCACTAAGTACAAGCATTCCTCCAAGCGTCACAAGAAGTTGGCGAACATGATTTCCATATACCGGTCTAATAAGGAATCTTTCTAAAATGAATCCAAGAAACATCCCCATAGCAATTGCTCCAATTAAAGCGAGTAAATAGCTTCCAGTTGTATTAAATATCCATACACCTGTAAAAGCTCCCCATGCAAATAACCCACCATGTGCGAAGTTTAGAACGCTCATTAAACCGAAAATAAGTGAAAGACCTGACGCTAATAAAAAAATGAGCATCCCTGTTGAAATCCCATTTACAAATAAATTGATTAACACATCCATCCTTCTCACCCCGGATTCATGTTAAGAGATTCCTAAATATTTGTGACACATTTCCTTATCCTCTTTTAATTCATGCATAAAACCGTTATGAACAATTCTTCCGTTATCCATAATATAAAAGTAATCACCAATTTGACTAGCCATCATAAAGTTTTGTTCAACGAGTAAAACTGTTGTTTTCTCTTTCATTTTCAAAATGGCTATCATTAATTTTTCTATCATAATGGGCGACAAGCCTTTACTCGGCTCATCAATAAGTAATAAACCATCACTATTAATAAATGCTCTTGAAATTGCTAGCATTTGCTTTTGCCCTCCGCTTAAGAGTCCGCTTTTTTTGTGCCAAAATTGCTTTAAATCTGGAAATAATTCAAGCATCCAGTCTATTTTTTCTTCCGCTTCTTCTCCCTTCCCCCTAGCAAGAGCGAATGTTTCTTCTACTGTCAGGTCGTGAAAAATACCTTGATTTTCTGGTACATACCCTATTCCTTTCCTTGAAATTAAATGTGTAGATAATCCATTTACTTGTGTACTATCATAATAAATTTCACCATGTGCGATATGGTGAAATCCCATAACCGAACGTAATGTCGTAGTCTTCCCTGCCCCATTTCTTCCAAACAGTACAGTAATCGTTCCTTTCTCAACAGTAAGAGATACCCCTTGTAAAATATGAAACTGATCTAAATACGTCTCTATATTATTCACTTGTAATAGTGCCACTATATAATCCCCCTAAATAAGCACTTTGTACACGCTCATCTTTCATCATTTCTTCGGGCAAACCTTCAGCCAATAACTCTCCATGGAATAAAACGATAAGATGGTCTGACAAACCTAGTACCATATCTATTTTGTGTTCAATAAGTACAATTGTACTCTCTGGATGTTTCTTAATATTTTCAATCACTTGTAAAATAGCCGGTACCTCCTCAACTGATATACCTGCCGTCGGCTCATCAAGTAGTAACACATCCGTTTTTAAAGCTAATAACATCGCAAGCTCTAACTTTCGTTTTTCCCCATGCGCTAGATCTTTCGCTAATACATGTTCTTTCTCGTGAAGTAATACTGTTTTTAAGAAACGTCTTGCCTCTCCAACTTGTTGCTTAAATTTTGCCGAACTCGGAAAAAAACTATAGTAATCTTGCACAAATGATTGAACACTTAAACGAACATTTTCAAGTACCGTTAACTCTGGGAATATATTTGTAAGTTGAAAAGAAC
Source organism: Bacillus sp. SIMBA_074 (assembly GCF_046534555.1). Taxonomy (NCBI): domain Bacteria; kingdom Bacillati; phylum Bacillota; class Bacilli; order Caryophanales; family Bacillaceae; genus Bacillus; species Bacillus sp. SIMBA_074. Next base: position 59,155 of record NZ_JAWRYM010000001.1, read on the forward strand.
GACCAATTCCTAATCGAGTACGATCCGAAATTGATAAATTTGTAATCTCTTGTCCTTTAAAATATACTTCACCCTTTGTTGGAGAAATTTGTCCACTTAGTAAATTGAATAGCGTTGTCTTTCCTGCACCATTTGGTCCAATAATTGAAATGAGCTTTCCTTTTTGTACTGTTAAATTCACATCCTTAATAACATGATGCTCGCCAAAAGATACGCAAAGATTTTTCGTTTCTAGCAAATGTGTCACGAAATCCCTCCCTTTAAAGCTTTAAGTATGAAAGAAATACGTATAAAGAGGGTGTACTCCCTCTTTATACGAAAACAACAGAAAATTCAGTCTATTTATTTTGAACTTGGGGTTCTGTCTCTTTCATCGTTAATTCTCGCTCTAATACTGGCACCGGATAATCAACACCATCTTGCTTTTTCAATGTGATAGAATAAAGTGTCTGCATCGCTTGATGATCCTTCTCTCTAAATTTCATCTTTCCTTTCGGTGTATCAAATTCCATTCCTTCCATTTTCTTAATCAATGTATCTACATCTGTATCACCTTTTGTTTTCTTTAAAGCTTCTACAATTGAAATTGCCGCTGACATTCCTCCTGCTGTAAATAAATCTGGCACCGCACCATTAAATCGTTTTTTATGTTCTTCAACTAACCAATCATTCACCTTATTTTTCGGAAGTGTGTGATAATAAACAGAAAAACCTTGCATTCCTACTAACGCATCCATCGTTTTTAATGCCGGTATATCTGGTGCACCGGTAGAAATTTTAATACCCTGCGCTTCCACATTCATATCTTTTAACTGTTTCCAAGGTGAATTCGCACCTGCCCAAACGATAAATAAATAATCTGGTTTTGAGCTAATAATATTTTGAATATTTGCAGTGAAGTCAGTCGAATTTGTATCAGCATATTGCTCGTTTACAATATTCGCACCTAATTTCTTCGCTCCAGCTTTAAATGCCGCAATTCCCTCACGGCCGTAAGCATTATCTTGTGCTAACGTTGCTATTTTTACATCTTTTTTAGCAATTGCCGCAGCACCAGCGACTGCATCTTGAGATGAATTTCTACCTGTTCTAAAAATATATTTATTCCAGTTCTTCCCGGTAATACTATCAGCTACTGCTGGTTCTACAACCATTATTTTTTCATATTCCTCTGCAAGTGGTAAAACCGCTAATGTATCACTTGAACTAGACGATCCGACTAAAAAATCGACTTTCTCTTCTTCTAATAACTTCGTAGCTTTTTTAACCGCTACATCAGCTTTCGTTTCCGTATCTTCTACAACAAACTTAATCTTCTTCCCTTCCACTTTCCCAGTTCCACCAGTTGCATAGTCTAACCCTAATTCAAATCCGTTCACTGTTTGTTTTCCATATGATTCTAATGGACCTGTTAATGAAGCAAGAACCCCTACCTTAATCGTCTTTTCATCCTCTGTACTTGTTTTCTTTCCTGAACAAGCTGCCGTTATTAATAACGAACCTAAAACACAACCAGCAGCCACCATTTTTAGCCATTTACGTTTTTTCATCGACATTGTGATCCTCCCCATACTTTACTTTCTGATAGAGTCAAACACGCCAAAGTTACCCATCCGTAATTATGACTTTTCCTTTGAATAATATAAACGAGATTGTTAGTATACATGTATCTTCTCCGATTTCCATTAAACACCTTTACAATTTCATATAAATATTTTATTCCTACCTATACCGCATTCCCAAACTATTAAACTTCTATCCTTTCTAACAAGCATTTTGAGTCTCCAATATTAATTAGCTTTCTTAAAAAATTGAATTCTTTGGAGTAAACCATCTGTAATAATGATATTCCCTTGACTATCCACATCTATTCCTTGTGGTGAGAAAAACTGCCCTGACATACCATTAAAACTTCCAAAAGACTCTAAAAAATTCCCATTTTCATTGTAAATATTCACACGATTATTAGAAGTATCTGTGACATATACCGTATTATTTATATCGATTTCAATTCCTATTGGCAAAAAAAGATCTCCTGAACCCTCTCTCCAATTTTCTAGTGGATCTAAGTTTCCAGCTCCATGATTTGTACCCCATTTTGTAAGAAAATTACCCTCATTATCAAATTTTTGAACCCTATTATTAATCCGATCCACAACATAAACATTATCTTTTGAATCAATTGCTAATTGCATAGGTTGAAAAAACTCTCCCTCTCCACTTCCTTTTCTCCCCCATTCTTTCATATATACAAAGAATGGATTAAATTTTTGAATACGATGATTTTCTGAATCAGCTATAAATATGTTTCCTTTGCTATCAATAGCTATTCCAGATGGAAATTGAAAAAAACCTGGTAATACTCCAAATGAACCATATGAAGCAAGCGCTATCCCTGAATTGGTGAATTTTTGGATACGATGATTTACAGAATCAGATACATACACATTATTGTAACGATCCGTTGCAATCTGTCTTGGAACAAAAAACTGTCCTGGAAGACTTCCGAACCCAAGTGGCCCACCAGTACCAAATAAACTTCCCCACTTAGCAACAATCTTCCCAGATATATCATATTTCAAAATTCGATGATTAAAAGAATCAGATACAAAAACATTTCCATTCGTGTCTCTTTCGACATCATAAGGTCCTGCATATTGTGTATTTCCATTCCTTTCATTACCTATGGTTTTCTTCATTACCGCTGTTAGGCCTACCTCATTATATAAAAGTACACGATTATTTCCCGTATCCGTTATATAGATATTCCCTTTACCATCCGGAAAAACTTGATTAGGATAAACAAACTGAAAAAAGTTACCTACTGTATATAAAAATTGATCTTTATTTGTAAATTTCATTATCCGATTGTTATATGTATCTGCTACATATAGCGATCCAGATGTTGAGTCAAAATTTATTCCTCTTGGATGGTAGAATTGATATGGGCCTAAACCTGCAATTCCTGTTCCGATTACTCGCTGAAACTCCCCTTTTTTATCAAACACTTGAATACGATTGTTATATGTGTCTGCAATATAGACCTCGTCTTGTTTATTTATCGCAATTCCTTGTGGTAAAGCCATTTCTCCATTCGCCTTTCCATAACTCCCTATTGTTTGAATATACTGCCCATCCGGGCTATATTTTTGAATACGATGATTGTATTCATCCGTAATATAGTAATTGTTATCGCTATCTACTGCAATTTCCCTAGGAAACGAGAACTGCTCACTTCCTTTACCTTTTGTGCCCCAACTTTTAATAAATTGAAACTCCTCATTAAATTTTTGAATACGATAATTCGCTGTATCCGCAACTAAAATATTACCTTCTTTATCAACAGCAATACCAAATGGCATATTAAACTGTCCCGGACCTTCACCTAAAGTTCCTATAGCATCAACAACTTCTCCATTCTTATCTATTTTCAAAATCCTATTATTCCCCATATCAACAACATACAAAAATCCTTTTGCATCCCTTGCCATCGCCACTGGTGTCCTTAATAACTTAGAAGTATCTAGCTCACTCCCCCATGATTTCACATATTTTACAGCAGAGGCACTTCCTACAGAAGCAAACATCCCTAGACTCACAATAACAATGAAAAAACAACATATAATTTTTTTGATAAAATCCATGCTTACTACCATCTAATCACAGTAGCTGCCCAAGTATACCCAGTACCTGCACTAACCACTACTGCAATATCTCCAGGCTGTAATTTCCCTTGCTCATTTGCAAAATGAAGACCTATACATGGGTCAAGTGCTGACATATGCCCATAATGATCTAAATATACAACTTGCTCTTCTACTAAGCCCAGCCCCTGTAACAATTCTATTAGCATAGAGCGTTTTGTATGCAGTGGTAACAATACTTTAATATCTTTAGGAGTAAATCCACTTTTTCTTAACGCCTCCCGAATAACCTTATCAAAATTAGGGGTTGAAATTGGATCTAAACGTTCTTTCATACTAATAGGATCTATTACATCAATATAATGTTGTCGATTCTCAACTGTATCATAGCTCGCAACCTGCTTCGATCCACCAGCTGGAATACGAACATCGTCATGAAATGAACCATCCGTTATAATCGCACTGCCTAATATTTCACCGTTGCTAGCTCCCTTTTTTACTAAAGCTGCACTTCCGCCATCAGCAAAATTAAACATAAAACGTGAGCGTGGATTATCATAATCTACAATTTGAGATTCTTTACATCCACCTACTAATAATATATTTTCAATTGATTTATCAGAGTAGAGCATATCCTTTGCGACTTTGAGAGCGATTGGAAAGCAAGAACTAACATTCATAATTTCAAAAGCATAAGCATTTTTCAATCCAAGTTCATGCTGAATTTTTGGGGCACTAGACCATACGTGGTAATCTTTATGTGGACTGCCAAAATAAATGACTACATCAATAGATTGAGGATCTACTTGTAATAATATTGGCTTTGCAGCAGCAATAGCTAAATCTGATGCATGCATCGTTTCGTCTGCGACATGTTTTTCATATAACCCAAACTTTTCTATAATAATATTCTCAGGAATACCTGTTTTTTTAGATAAATCTGCGGCCGTCTCTACGTCTTTTGGGAAGAAAACACCAGTTGCTTCAATCCCAATTCTCATTAGACAATTCCTCCTTCTTTTGGCACCATCATAGTCGCTACACCTGTTAACACTAAATCTCCTTTTTGGTTATGACACTCAGTTAACAATTTCAAAACTCTCTTTTCTATCATAAATTCTTGTACTGTTGCCGTAGCTGTAATCGTATCTCCTATAAAAACTGGCGCTGTAAATTTAATAGTTTGTTCCATATAAACGGAACCCTTTCCTGGTAAATGAACGCCTAACAATTGTGATAATAAACTAGAAGTTAATAAACCATGTGCGATTCTTTGATTAAATCTAGTTTGTTTTGCATACTCATGATCAATATGAATTGGATTAAAATCCCCGCTCAAACCCGCAAATAATACAAAATCCGTTTCTGTTATTGTTTTACTACATGATGCCTGTTGACCGGAACTATACATAATCATCCCTTCACCTACTTTTCAGTTGATTTGCTAACTGTGCTTTTTGAATTTTACCAGTTGCATTTTTAGGCAATTCCTCTAGAAACACAATTTCTTTTGGAACTTTATATTTGGCTAGAAATAAACGACAATGATCAATGACTTCCTTTTCAGTTAATACACTGCAACTCTTTTTCACAATAAAGGCGATTGGAATCTCTCCCCACTTTACATGTTGTGTACCAATTACTGCTACCTCACATACTTCTGATAGTTTATTAATAACTTGCTCTACTTCAAGGGGATAAATATTTTCACCACCGGAAATTATCATTTCTTTTTTTCTACCGACAATGTATACAAAACCATCTTCATCAACTTTAGCTAAATCTCCCGTATATAACCAACCATCTTGAATCGTTTCTTCTGTTGCATCTGGCCGATTCCAATACCCTTTCATTACATTTGGTCCTCTTATTAGTAACTCTCCAACTTCACCAATCTCAACTTTATTTTTGTTTTCATCAATAAGTACATAATCACAAAACAGAACAGGTTTTCCAATTGAGCCTACTTTACGTCTTGCATCTTCTTCTGAAAGCATAAATACGGTTGGTGATGTTTCAGTCATACCAAAGCCTTGACCAAATAAAAATCCTCTATCTATAAATTCTCTCATCAACTCTTCTGGACATGGTGCACCACCGTTATAAAACCAGCGAACTGATTGTAAATTTGTAGTTTCAAACTTTGCGCAATTAATTAATGCTTGGTGAATTGTAGGTACTCCCATTACAACAGTCACTTTATATTTTTCTATCATAGAAAGAGCTATGGTTGGCTCAAATTTTCTCGGAACAATGATTATTCCACCTGCAAATAAAGTTGGAAATGCGAATAAACCAATCCCACCAATATGAAATAAAGGCAATAACACAATGGAGCGGTCATGAACAGTTAGGTCAATCGCAAATGTATTATTAAGCGCATTCCAAAACATATTCTCTTGTGTAAGTACAGCTCCTTTCGGTTGTCCTGTTGTCCCCGAGGTATAACATATAATAAAGGATGCGCTTTCATTTATCTCTTCAAAGTTGTCAATTTTTCTATCTTCTATTTCTTTTAAACTTTTAATCGAAATAACTCTTTGTACATATGTTACATTCTGCATTGACAGTGCCATATTTTGAAATGTTTCCTCTACAAATAAAACTGTAGCTCCACTATCTTTTAACTGAAATATAAGTTCATTTTCTGTTAACCGTATATTCAGTGGAACAGCAATACATTCTACCTTTGCTATAGCAAATAAAAGTACAATATATTCCAAGCTATTTTGTGATAAAATAGCTATCCTCTCTCCTTTTTGCACATTTAAGTCGTAAATTAAATATGCTGCTACTTTACTTACATACTCATGTAACTGTTTATATGTCATTTCCTCCTCTTCTGTAATAATGGCAATGCGATCTGGATGTAAATAGGCCCGTTTTTCAATCCAATAAGCAATGCCTTGCATATTTTCCCCACTCCCTTATCTCTTTCTCAATCCTTCAAATATTAATGACATCGCTGCTTCAAATACATCTTCCGGAACATCTTTCTCTTCCCAATAGCCCCATCGCATTCCTAAAAATTGACCAATTGACATAAGACAATACGCAATTGTTTCTTTATCAAGTTGTTTAAATTCTCCCGCTTCCATGCCAGCCGATAAACTTTTTAAAAATCCATTTGCGAGCTTTGCATAATACCATCTATATAAATTATCATCAACAACTACCGCCTGTTGTACAATGTTATATAGATTAGGACGATCTTTCACCCATCGAAAAAAGGCCTGAAAACCTCTTCTTTGTGCCTCTTCATAACTTGATATCCCCTTCATTTCTTCTTTAATAATTAAGCGTAACTCACGGTTCAATCTGCGAATCAATTCATCAAATATATCTTTTTTAGATGGAAAGTAATTATAGAAAGTTCCGTGCGCTACTGTTGCTTCTTGTGTAATATTCACGATAGAAGCTTCGTAATATCCTTTATTACCAAATACCTCTTCTGCAGCACACAATAATTTCTCTCTCGTTTCTAACCCTTTTGTTGTTAGGTTTTTTACATCCATTATTATTTTTTCTGACACCTGAATCACCTCTTAGATTTGATTATAAATATATTTCTGAATTTTTCAATTATTTTCATTAGACAAAATCCGCAAGCGTTTTTCTACATACAAAAAAGGACTAACTTATTTTGAAGTTAGTCCTTTAATCTTAATTAGAATTAAGTTCTACTTTCTCTAACCCCTCAACCAATTGCTTCTTATCTAATCCTTCCCCTATTACTACCAAATTTGTCGGGAAACCGAAGTCTTGTTCCAGTAAGGTTGGTACGCCAAATGAATATTGGAATAAGTGAGGGTATTTATCTCCATGGAATTTCACAAATCCTTTTACGCGATAAATACTATCTGGTAAATTCGAAAGCCATTCATATAATTTATCTTGATCAATCGATTTCGTAAATTGATACGTCATCGTTTGTATATGTAAATGCTGTTTGACATGTAGTGTCTCATGTTCTCCATCTCTCACAAATTCAGCTTCTTCTATATCTTTTAAAGATATATTACAATACTTTGTTTCAAACAATTTCGCATGATTATTTATTGCCTTTACGTCTTCAAGTACTTTGTTCTTATCCGAATCTGTTAATAAATCTGATTTATTAATAAGAATATGACTTCCATATTTCATTTGCTCATGTAATAGCTGTTGTACATTTGCACTTAATATACTTCGGTTTAACCATCTTACTGCATCTAATACGACTACTATAGATTTCACTTCAAGGAAAGGAGCTAAAATTGGTGATACACATGCATCTAACACTTCAATTGGATGTGCGACACCTGTTGTTTCTATATAAATTACATCTGGTCTTTCTTGTTGATATAAAGAATGTAATTGAATTTCAAGCTCTTCTTTTAACGTACAACAAATACATCCTTTCAGCAGTTCCCTTAACACATTCTCTTTTCCAATAATATCTGTATCTACCGAGTATTCACCGATTTCATTCATCAAAACTGCAACTTTTCGATTTTTCTTCTTTTCTGCTAATAATAAATTTTGCAGCAATGTTGATTTTCCGCTACCTAAAAAACCACCTAATATATGAATTTCTACTTTACTCATTCGACTGACCATCCATTTCTCTACTTCAAATTTCTTCAAAGCGTAATTATTACGATTTATATTTATCATTTTATTAAAAGAATACCTATTTGTAAACAAAACTACTAGATTATCGTTTCATTTTCCATTCACTTCATGAGCAACTCTAATTCCAGACTCGATTGCTCCTTGCATCCATCCATGTGTTAATGTCGTATGTTCTCCTGCAAAGTGCACTCTACCCGCTGGCGGCGTAATATATGGAAACAATTCAAGCTCTTGCCCTGGTTCAAAAGCTGTAAATGCTCCGCAAGAATACGGATTTTGACTCCAGCTAAAAGATTCTCCCGCAACATACTCACTATAAACCACATTTCCATATATTTGCGCTAAATTTTTCAACGCATAACGAATACGTTCTCTATTCGAGAGACTATCCCACGTTAACGCCTCATCTGCCCACGTATAACTCACTAAAACGATAGCCGCCCCTGGTGTATGAATGCCGTAGCTCGGATAATATGTAAAGCGGATAGGTAAATCTGTAATTGACTTACCACCATATTGTCCTGCTCTTTCCCAAAATCTACTTTTAAACTCTATCGCAATTTTAGTTGAAGCAATATAATTTAATTCACGAATTGCCCGCCTTTTATAATAAGAGAATAAATGATATGGCTGAACTTCTACAAATCGCAAAGCTGAAAATGGAATTGTGACAATAGCGATGTCACCAGTTACTATAAATGAATTTAACGTTTGTTCATGTGTTACTTGCATCATTACTTTATTATCTTCCTGTATAATTTTTTCTACTTTATACGGCATAAAAATATTATCCTTTAGCTCTGGTAAAAATGAATTTGGTAATGCATCCATCCCGCCCGTTATCTCATAATATTTCGTCGTTGAAGTGAAAAAGATCATTTCGCGTAATACTTCAATTAAGGACATTCCCATGTATGCTTCCATATCAAGAAGTACTCCGATCATATCTATTGCCCCATCTGAATAATACTCGGTTAAAAATGAACCGAGCGAATATGTTTTATACTTTTTTTCAACAATAATCCAGTTTTTATCCGGATCTTTCTTAATATAATTAAGTATCGGTTCTAATACCCCTAACATTAACCCTTCTGCTGTTTTCCCTCTTTCTTTATCTAAAACTGGATATCCAAGTACACTTGGATCCTTTTCAAACACATCCAATCTCGTTCTTTTGTTATTCGTATAAATTATATCTGAAGAAGTTTTATTAATAAAAAGGTTTAACGGTAGTTTAAATTTACGAATGTAGGCTAAAGTTAAATCATGAGTATCCGGAATACGCATAGGGCCTGCGTTAAAATATAACCCTGCGCTAAATGGTTCACGAATCGTATACACCCTGCCACCTATTCTGTTATTCGCTTCTATAATCGTTACCTCGTGTCCAGCCTCTTTTAATAAAGATGCTGCAACTAATCCAGATATCCCTGCACCGGCAACTGTAATCCGTTTGGGGTTATTCGTTTTGGCAAGCCCTTCATGAACAATTTGAAGCATTTGTTCCATCGATAATGGATTCCCCATGCCAATTCCCCTTTTACGAAGGATTTTACTGAATTATATTCGTTTAACAGGATTCCTATGTTTCATTCAAGTAATTGAGTGGATACATTTTCAATCACTTGAATATCTTTTATAAAATGTAATAAAATAGATATGAAACTATAGAAGTAAGACGTATTATCTTACATAATAAAATTTATGAAATAGCGAGGAATTTTGAAATGAAAAAAGGTATTAACCGTGTTGTATTAGTAGGAACAGGAGCAGTTGGATGTAGTTATGCTTACTGTATGATTAACCAAGCTGTAGCTGAAGAATTTGTTTTAGTTGATGTAAATGAAGCAAAAGCTGAAGGAGAAGCAATGGACTTAAGCCATGCCGTTCCTTTCGCACCAGCTCCAACAAAGGTTTGGAAAGGTAGTTATGAAGATTGTAAAGACGCAGATCTTGTTGTAATTACAGCTGGATTACCACAAAAGCCAGGTGAAACACGTTTAGATTTAGTTGAGAAAAATGCTAAAATTTTCAAGCAAATTGTTCGTAGCATTATGGATAGCGGCTTTGACGGTATCTTCTTAATCGCAACAAACCCTGTAGATATTTTAACTTACGTAACTTGGAAAGAATCTGGATTACCGAAAGAACGCGTAATCGGTTCTGGTACAACTCTTGATTCTGCTCGTTTCCGCTATATGTTAGGTGAGTACTTCGATATTGGACCTCATAACATTCACGCTTATATTATCGGAGAGCACGGTGATACAGAACTTCCTGTTTGGAGTCACGTATCAATTGGTATTCAAAAACTACAAACGCTTCTTGAAAAAGACAACACATATAACCAAAAAGATTTAGATGATATTTTCATAAACGTGCGTGATGCAGCTTACCATATTATTGAACGAAAAGGTGCTACATACTACGGTATCGGCATGTCACTTTTACGTGTCACGAAAGCAATCTTAAACAACGAAAACAGCGTATTAACTGTATCAGCATACCTTGAAGGTCAATACGGCCAACAAGATGTTTATATTGGCGTACCTGCTGTTTTAAACCGCGGCGGTGTTCGTGAAATTTTAGAAGTTGAACTAAGTGAAGAGGAAGAATTAAAATTCGATCACTCTGTTCAAGTATTGAAAGAAACAATGGCTCCTGTTCTTTAATCATATTTTCAATCAAAAAAGCAATCCGATTTATATTGGATTGCTTTTTTATATTTTTATAGTTCCCCCTCAATTTAAACTGTAATATTATCTATAAAAAGGAGTGATTTCATGAATGATTCTTGGACGATTGTAATCCTCTTGCTAGCTGTAGCATCCTTAATACTTTTCCTCTTCTTAATCATCAGAACGCTATTCCCAACTACAAAATATGATAAGAATCTCGGATTGATTCTAATTATTTTAAGCTTGTTAGCAATACCGATAAGTATCTTCCTTATAGGAGGATGGGCAGGTATGGGAGTTGGTGTAATCGCAGTCTTTATTTTTGCTGCTGTTATTATAGCTTTAATTGCAAATAGATTCATTAAACTACCTCCTCCAAAGAAAAAATAATAAATGACCGATGTTTTCATCAAGAGAAAACATCGGTCATTTTCTATCATTTATTATCTTTAATCGGTTCATCGTTATTTACGTCAAGTACATCTAATAAAAAGATAAAGATTGGTATTCCGATAATAAGCCCCCATATTCCGAGGAAATGCTCTGAAAAGATAAGAATCATAAATGTATAAAATACTGGTAAATTCGTTTTTGCAGACATAAATTTTGGATTTAAAAAATAACTTTCAAGAGCGTGGATTACTGTAATGAACACTAGTATGTATACAACATACATAACCCCGCCGACGTTATAGGCAATGATACAAAGTGGAAACAAGGAAATAATAACACCAGCAACTGGAATCAAGCCGAGTAGAAAGACCATGACAGCCAATACAAGAAGCTGTGGAAATCCTAAAATGACAAGTGCAATTACAGTGAGCACACAATTTACAACTGCAATTAAAAACTGTGCTTCAATCACTTTTCCGAACGATCTTGCAAATCTTTCACCGAAATATGCAATCTCCTCATAAAAAATCTTTAATTTACTATCTTTAAATTTAGACGTGAATGAAATAATTCGCTCTTTTTCCAATAAGAAAAATAAGCTTAGAATAAGAGACAATAGTATTTGCAAACTTACCTTTCCTATGTTTGCTATTGATTGATAAATGACATCCACACCTTGTTCAATATATTTTGATACTTCCATTTCATTAATTGCTGAAAGTACGTATCTAATCATCTCATTATCAGGTGGATGTTGAAAAAACAATTTAAATTGATAAATCAATTGTGAAATTTGTATCGTTAGCACAGGTAAATATTTATATAATGTAGTTACAATAAACGTCACTAATACAATATATAAACAAGCAATAACCACTTTCCTATTTACTTTCAATTTTTTTGAAATAAACTTTTGAAATCGATCCATCAAAAACGTGAGAATAAACGTAATTAATATTAAATTAATCATACTTTTTAATCCATACAATACAAGCGCTAATATTATTAAAACGAGAAACCGTTGAAACCCTCTGCTTCGAAAGAAATTTTTCACTTCATTCATTAAGAATTAACCTCTCCCTTCAATGGATGGAAATCGGATATATTACATTTTATGAACTTCTATAGACAATCTTTCTTACTAATTGGAAAGAATCCTTTTTTTCTTTTTTATTGTCGGATTTTTTTATCTAATACTTTTCTAAAAACTACTTTATCAACTCTATATTTTAGGAGATCTTCTATTTTTAGATTGCTGTTCATACGCATATCCAATATTAAAAAGTTCTTTTTCACCAAACTGTTTCCCAACAAACACTACGCCTACCGGCTGACCATCAGAATCATACCCTGCCGGCACTGCTAATTCTGGATAACCAGCCACAGCTGATAGAAGAACTTCATCATTATTAATCATCACAAGAGCATCCAAACCTTTTTCTACTAAATACCTATCTATCTCTTTTCTTGCATTTTCTTGACTCGTTTGAACTACTTTTTCAAACTCACCTTTCGTTATAGCAGATTTTTCAGAGCCCTCAATTAATGTTTGTCCATATTTCATTCGTCTTTTACTATCTTTTTTATTAAACGCTATAATTTCTTCTAACGATTTTACAGGCACATTTTTTTGCTTCGAAAGATAGTCGTTAACATTATGCTTGAACTCATATTCTAATGTTTGCAGATTATCTACACCCTCGCTGTTTAACTGAATATCATCACTCAATATCGCACCTGCATCTTGAATGTCTTTTCTAATCTTTTCTGCTACTGCTTTTCTATTTTCATCTTGTTGATCTACAGAAAAAAGAATCCCTATCTTTTTCCCTTTTAATCCATCTATCGATAAATCATTCGTATAATTTATTCTATCTCTATCTTTCATTTTTTCTGTCATAGCATCTTTTTCATCATAACTTACCATTGTATTAAATAACGTTGCCGCGTCTTTTACCGTTCTTGCCATAGGCCCTGCAGTATCAAGCGTTTCAGCTAACGGAATAATTCCAGTTCTACTAATCATACCTAAAGATGGACGTAATCCAACTACTGATTGCTGGGATGCTGGTGCTACAATTGATCCAGTCGTTTCTGTGCCAATCGCAAGCGGTGCAAAATCTGCTGCAACTACTGTAGCAGATCCAGAACTTGATCCCGATGTATCAAACGTAATCGGACCGTATGGATTTAAATTTTGTCCTTTCTTCCCACTATATCCACTTGGCATTGTAAAAGATAAATAATTTGCCCATTCAGACATATTCGCTTTTCCTAAAACAAAAGCACCTTCTTCTTTCAACTTCTTCACGATCGTCGCATCTTCATCTGCAATCCAATCTTTTAATACATAAGTTCCTGCGCTTGTCGGCATCACTTTTTCCGTTTGTATATTATCTTTTACAATGACAGGAATGCCATATAAGTTCGATTTCTTCTTTAACGCTCTCTCTTTATCTAACTTTCGTGCTGCTTCCATCGCATCAGGATTAATCTCTGTAACAGCATTTAATGATATTCCACTTTGGTCGTGTTCTTGTATTCTAAAAAGATAAATACTCGTTAATTCTTCATATGATAATTTCCCATCATCAACCATTTTTTGAAGCTCATCCACAGTCGCATTTACAACTTCTTTTTCTTTTATCTTTATATTATCTATGTCGATCCCCTTAAGCTGATTATGTATCGGTTTTAACACTCTGTCTTTATCATATACAATACGCTCAGGTTCCTTTTGAAAATAATTTTTATACACGTAATATCCTCCGGCACATGCCAATAGAACAATACCTCCGGCGATAGACAACGTTATCTTTACCCATTTTTTCATGTTGCTTCCTCCACTCTAAAAGTTGCTCATTTATATAAAAAAGAGAGTTACCTTTTACTTAACTCTCTCCAATCAAAATGCTAAATGAAAAAATGAAAGATTTCAATCTAATTACTTTTTTTTTGCATTTGCTTCGCTAACAATTCCTTCACCTGATTATATGTTAATCCTGAATTTTTATTTAAACGTTTCACTTCATCAACATCAGTACCTACCACTGTATATTTTTTCTCATCATTCATTTTTCTACTTCCTTTCTCACCGGATTATTTCTTATATTTCTTCCCTAAACTCTTATAAATTAACACAAATACAAATAAGGAAACTACACTAAATTCAATAACTAAAAGGAGTTCTGTTGCGTAAGAGGAATAGATAGAAAAATGTCGAATTTATTATACTTGTTGAATTTGAGGACTTGGAGGATACATTTTGAAAAAATATGAGTTTAAAAATAACATTCCAACATTGGAAGAGTACAAATATTTGTGCGAGTCTGTGGGATGGACTAATTATATGAATTTTGAAGTGGTGGAAACATCACTGAAGAATTCTGTTCACTGCATCACAGTCAAGGATAATGAACAAATTGTGGGTATGGGGAGAATTGTTGGTGATGGGGCTATCTATTTCTATATTCAAGATATAGTAGTCCATCCAGATTATCAGAAAAATGGAATCGGGAAAGAAATCATGCATATTTTGGTTGAATACTTAAATCAGAATGCCCCTGATAAGGCATTTGTCGGTTTGTTTGCATCACAAGGTAAAGAATCGTTCTATGAAAAATATGATTTTAAAGATTACTCACCAAACATGACGGGGATGTTTACTGTAATTTCAAAAAAATAAACATAATAGATTTTTAATTATACGTCATCAATATTAAAGAAATTGTTCTCACAGTAATGCTTATCTTAAATAAGATCTTCCACGATTGGGTGTGAATATTAAATAAGAAAGGACAGTAGATAGTATATATACTATCTACTGTCCTTTCATTTATCTAACTTTTTTAATTTTGATTTTGAATTGTATTTTTTAATAAAATTTCACTACATCTTCAGTAGGTAAGAATGTTCTTTCCCCTGGTTGTTCATTTGGCTCACCAAATGGCATTTGTCCTACTAAGCTCCACTCTGCTGGAATGTTCCAAGTTGCTTTCACTTCAGCATCTACGATTGGATTGTAATGTTGTAATGACGCTCCAATTCCTTCAGCCGATAATAGCATCCATACAGTATGTTGTAGCATTGCATTTCCTTGATGAGACCAGAATGGGAACTGATCTTTATACAATGGTGCATTTTCTTGCATTTTTTCTACTGTTGCTTGATCTTCAAAGAATAGAACTGTTCCTACACCTGCATGGAAGCCTTTTAGTCTTTCTACTGTTGCTTCAAAATTTTCTGCTGGCACGCGTGATCTAAGCGTTTCTTTTACGATATCCCAAAACTTTTCATGCTCTCCATCCATTAATACAACCATACGGCCACTTTGCATATTGAAAGAAGTTGGTGCGTGTAAAGCTGTTTTTAAAACTTCTTCAATTCTTTCTTTTGTAATTGTAGCGTTTTTTGTTACTTTACGAATTGAACGACGGTTCACGATTGCTTCTTTTAAATTTGTTGTAGTTGCTGACATTTTAATTCCTCCAAATATATGTTTTATTATTTTTATTTAAACAAATCAACTTGAGTCTTTCATGCAAGACGAATTAGCAATATCCATCCGTCTTACATTGCATACCTTCAAATGAATTTGTTTTATCCTTTTCGATTTCTTTATCAATTACTCTTTCTAGCGTTTCTTTACTAGCAAGTCCTTGAATGACTTCATCTCCAATCATGACAGTTGGAACAGCCATAATATTTGCTTCATCATATGCATGCTGAATTGCTTCTTGATGTTTTTCTTTATATTTACGATTTACTAAAGCATCTTTAAATTCAGCTTCAGGAAGCCCTACTTCTACCGCTAATTTCGTTAATACATCAATATCTTCAATGTTTTGCTCTTCTTGGAAAAACGCAGTAAATACTCGGTGATGATACTCATTTCCAAGTCCACGCTCTTTCGCGAATTGGCACCCTTCAAAAGCTAAATGTGTATATGGATGCGGAGAAACGCGTGGCAGACGCATTTCAACCCCTAATTTTTTTGCAGTAGGAAGAATGAAAGAATCCCATGAACCTAACTTATCTGGCTCGTTCCAAGGATCTATTTTAGAATATGGACTTGGACGCAATTCAAATGGCATCCATTCGATTTCTACATCTTTCTCTTTCGCTACTTCATCTAATAGGCCTTTTGCTAAAAAGCAAAACGGGCATATAAAATCTGAGTATACTTTCATTTTTACAGTCATATCTTTTACACCTTACCTTCTTTTTATTTTTAGATGTAACCAAAACAGTTACAATTTTAAGAAAAAAATATGCATTCTCTTTTAGAGACTTGCAATTATCATATTATGCTTTCATTTTTTGTTGTAAAGATTCAAATAACTGCCCCATCGTAATATTTCTCAACACTTCTTCCATCGCAGATTGCGCCTGAACTAAAATAACCTCTAAAACAGCTTGAATATTCGCCCCAATTGGACAGTCTGGATTCGGTTTTTCATGAATGTGAAATAGTTTGTCTTCTTCTACTACATTCACTGCATGGTACACATCTAACAATGTGATTTCATGTGAATCCTTTAATAATCCCGCGCCACCTGGTCCGCGATTTACGTAAACAAATCCAGATTGTTTCAAGTAAGACATTATTTTACGAATGACTACCGGATTTGTATTTACACTCTCGGCCATATAGTCTGAAGTGCAAACTGAAGATGGATTGTTTTTCAAAATAGATAAAATATGAACAGCTATAGAAAAGCGGCTACTAATTTTCATCGTGATCACCACCTCGATGTAATCATTATAGTTACAACAGGAATATAAGTCAATCCTTTTTACAAATTTTTTAAAGCAAATAAAAAAGTGCCCCATTACAATATATGAGACACCTCTCCTTATTCTGCAAACAAGTCTTGGAATTCTTCAATAAATAGCTGTACAGCGAGTGAAGAATCCTTTAATGAAGGAACAGCTAAAGCAATTTCTCTCCATACTTGTGGTTCCAATTCTCTCGTTTGTATATTCTTTGGTAAACTCGTTAAAGATAACTCAGCCAAAATTGCGATTCCTAATCCTTCTTGAATCATATTTAAAGCTGTTGTAACTGTGGAAATTATATATTCAACCCGAAGTGGTACGTTCGCTTGTTTAAACATATCGATAATGGGTGGTTCGTACCCACCCTTACATAATATGATCGGTTCATTCTCTAAATCACCTATTGTAATAGAATCGTTCTTACAAAGAGGATGATCCTCTCTTAAGACAACAACCATTTTCCCCTTCGTTAAGGGCACGATCTCCATATCTTTATTAGGCAAAATAACAATTCCTATATCAACAACCCTCGATACTAACCAATCTTCAACTTCTTTAATCGTACCTTCACAAAGAACGACTTCTAAGTTCGGATACTTCTCCTTAAAAAGATTTATCATTTTGGGTAAGAAATGTGCAGAAGCACTCGGAAAACTCCCAATTCGAATCGTCCCAATTTCGTGCCCTTTCTCCATCGCTACTTCTTGTTCAATCTTCTCAACGCCGTTTAAGATTTCTCTAATATGTACAAGAATTCTATTTCCAACATCCGTAACGATTAGCCCTTTTCGTTTATCGCGTATAAGAATGGTAACTCCTAACTCTGACTCAATGCTTGAAATCGCATGACTTACAGCTGGCTGTGTCATATTTAACATCCCAGCAGCCTTCGTAAAACTCCCTAATTCAACCGTTTTAATTAAAACTTGAAGTTGTGTAATGGTCATAACTAATCACTTATACTCCTTATAAAAAAGATTCATTTTATTTATCATAGTCGATATCATATCATAGTGAAATGGAATACAACAAGGAGGGATTACAGTGACACAGCTTTCTCGAACTAAGACTGCCATAATCCTTACATTTCTCGTTATTATGTGGGGAATTAATTGGCCGTTATCAAAATTCGCTCTGCATTACACACCACCCGTACTCTTTGCAGGGATTAGAACATTAATAGGAGGATTTATCTTACTTACTTTCGCATTACCGAAATACAAACAATTAAATTTAAAGGAAACTTGGCATTTATACTTTATTTCATCTTTACTCAATATTATTTTGTTTTACGGACTACAAACTGTCGGACTTCAGTATATGCCCGCCGGACTCTTCTCCGCAATCGTATTTCTCCAACCTGTCTTACTCGGCATTTTCTCATGGATTTGGCTTGAAGAATCTATGTACGGCTTGAAAATTTTCGGACTTATTCTTGGATTTATTGGTGTTGGGGTTATTAGCTCTAGTAGTTTAACTGGACATATTTCTATTATCGGTGTACTACTTGCTTTAGGGTGCGCTATCGGCTGGGCACTCGGCACAGTATTTATTAAGAAAACTGGACACCGCGTTAATGCCATTTGGATGGTAACACTTCAGCTTATTATTGGCGGACTTTGCTTAATCGGATTTGGTTCAGAATTTGAGAGCTGGTCTAACATCGCTTGGAGTATACCATTTGTAAGTGTACTACTATTCATCTCGTTCTTTGTTATTGCAATGGGATGGCTCGCTTACTTTACACTTGTAGGAGCTGGTGAGGCAAGTAAAGTTGGGGCTTATACGTTCCTTATCCCACTGATCGCTATTATTGTAAGTTCAATTTTCTTACATGAGGCCATTACAATTAGCTTATTCATCGGACTTTTATTTATTATCGTAAGCATTTGTTTTGTAAATATAAAGCCGAAAGCACTTGCTGTAAGGCAGCAAGTTGAAGTGAAATAAATAGATATGAGAAAGAGTCTACCACTTGTAGGCTCTTTCTTTTTTACCATTTTATGAGTACAGTCACTTAACATCTTAGCAAAAGGAAAATTTTTCTTTTTTATTGTATGATGATAATTAAGTAGAAAATATTATCTCTAATACATATGTATGGACTAACAATTCTAATCATAAGGGGGAATTATATGGTTTTACAGTATAAAGAATTTGGAGATTCAAGCTCTCCACTTATGGTTTTTATTCATGGGGGCGGAGTCAGTGGATGGATGTGGGACAAACAAATTAAACATTTTACTAACTTTCACTGCCTTGTTCCTGATTTACCCGAGCAAGGGAAAAATAGTAGTAAGGATCATTTTTCAATACACTTTAGTGCTGAAAAAATCATCGAATTAGTTGAAGAAAAAGGACAAGGTAAAACTGTTATAGTAATCGGTTTTTCGTTAGGTGCTCAAGTATTAATTGCAATGCTCAGCATGAAACCAAACTTAATTCAATACGCTATGATAAATAGCGCATTAGTTAAACTAATTCCTTTCGCTAAAACATTAATAAGATCCCTTGGCTTAACCTATCCACTTATAAAGAGTAAGACGTTTTCCAAAATACAAGCAAAATCAATGTGCATAGATGAAACACAATTTGATAACTATTATCATGAAAGTTGTCAAATAAGTAAAAATACATTTGTGAGGATATTAGAAGAAAATATGTCGTTTACAATACCAAAAGGTTTCGAGAATGCTAGTAGCAATATATTAGTGACTGTTGGAGAAAACGAAAAAAGAATCATGAAAGACTCGATGACTGCAATCCTTGAAAGCAATCCTAATTGCACAGGTATTATCATTCCTAAAATCGGTCATGGAATCCCTTTAGCAAATCCCAAACTATTTAATACTTTAATTGAAAACTGGCTTAAGCATGATAACCTACCAGAAGAAGTAATGACAGTCAATTGAGTTCCTTATCTTAATAAACCATGTTGTATTTGTAGCTCTAATCCCCCTCGAAGCTGCTTAATCTCAAAATTTTATTAACAAAGGTCTCATTACTTTCAATGAGACCTTTCAATGTTCCCTACTTTTTACGACGTACTACAAAAACACACGTACCTACGGAAGATACAATCGCTAAAACTGATAAGACAATTGCTATTGTTTGCATATTACTTGTACCTTCATTTTTTTCCACACTAGATACTTCACCATGTTCTCCTGTTAATGATGTACCTTTTGCAATCGTAGTAAGTGAGTGGGGCTTTTCAGCTTTCTCATCGCCTGTCCATTCAACAATTTCTCCATCTTTATATTGTTGATATGCATTCCAAGCTATTTGTTGCTCTTTATCTGGATTTTTAGCAACGAAAGTAAATCGTTGGAACTGACCAGGTAAAATCCCTTCTCCTGTTGCTTCCCATATTACAGTTTTAACTTTTCCAGCTGCATCTTTTTGTTCTTCCACTTTCCACCCTGGCACTGGCTCGTACTGTTGAAACTCGACTCCAGACGGTATTTTCAGTGTGACTTTTGTTGTTGCCATATTCTTTTCAACAGGTACCTTTATTGTATAAGTCTCCCAAGAGCTAACGTCAGAAGTTGCTGGTTTCACAGTTACGTGAGCACTAACAGGTAACGAAAAAATACCCATTGCAATTATTGTTGCGATCATTGTTGTTCCTAATTTTTTTATACGTTTCATTTTCTATAAACTCCTTTTCATTTATAACGTCTTTTTTATCTGCCACCTACAATAAATTTATAATCCGTATCGAAACTATCAAGAGATTTTGTTAATCCGTGAACTTGTATATCCCAGTTTCCTGTCATGTTAATATACATACCTTCCGCTTCATATTCTCCCGGTGACACTGCCGAAACTTTAAATGAACCTTTGCCCATATTCATATCTAAAGATTGAGTCGTCAATACAATTTGTTCCATATCAGTAACAGGCTGTCCATTCTCATCCTTCAAAGTAATATGAAATGTATTCTGTCCTACCTTATTAGGACTTACATGTAAAGTAAGTTCATATCCATTATCTAATTGTTTACTCTCTGTAAAAGGTCCCGTAGGAGGCATCGGCGGCGTTTGTACATTTGTCATAAAAGCTACGATTACGAAAACGATAATTCCAATGATAAACTCTACTTTCACCGTAGCTCCTAACCTTTGCTGCGCTCGCATTCTCCCTTTCA
This sequence comes from Bacillus sp. SIMBA_074, assembly GCF_046534555.1. Classification (NCBI taxonomy): domain Bacteria; kingdom Bacillati; phylum Bacillota; class Bacilli; order Caryophanales; family Bacillaceae; genus Bacillus; species Bacillus sp. SIMBA_074. The sequence continues at coordinate 80,412 of NZ_JAWRYM010000001.1, forward strand.
CATAATGAATAATTCCCAATATCCCCATACACACGAATAAAAGTATCTTTGCTAATAAGGCCAATCCATACTTCGTATCAAATAGGGAATGGATCGTGGGAATAAAAAATGTACTGTTAAAAAGACCCGTTAATAAAATCACTATGACAGCACCTGTTGCCCATGGCGAAAAACGCTTAATCGCATCCCAATACATAGTCCACTTGTCAGCCTCTTTACGTAACAGAAGAACAATCGATGATAGCCCCCCCATCCATAACGAAGCTGCGAATAAATGCAGAAAGTCCATAACGACAGCAATTTCTTTAAACTTTAATCCATATGCATGACTATTGAAGGCTTTCATAACAAGTAACCCAATAAATAATACAATTGGAATGCTCCATACTTTAAACGACGAAACCCTCTCACTCTTCACTGCAAAATATGTAACAATCATAAGCGTACTAATAAGAGCCATTTGAGTGATCCATACATAACCAAAAACAGATAGCTGTAATGTTTCTTTTAATAATAAAGGATCGAATGCTTCTAGCCATGAAACATCAGCATTTATTTTCGCTTGCAACGGTAAATTGAAAAGTAAACTAATGAATATCCCAAATAATGATATCCATATTATTTTCTTACTCCTCGACTGAACTTGACTTACACTTCCTTTATAAAGGATAAGATTAAATAATAGAACACCAATAAATAGAGAAAAACTTGTATATAAAATTCCGCGTTCCATAATCATATCGATTTGGGGAACATAGCCCATCTCTTCTACTTTTATATCATCTGTTCCCGCTTCTGCTAATCCAATACGGAATGGAATAACTCCTTGAATCGGATGTCCATCAGCTGAAATAGCTTTCCACTGAATAGAGTAGAGACCATTTTTGAGATTCTCTTTTAACCCAGCCTCTAATATTTTTTTGTTTTTCTTATCAATATGTGCATCTTTTAAATCTACTCTTTTACCTGAGGTGTCTCTTACGAACAATGTATTAAAACTTGAAACTTGTATGTCCTCATCGAATTCAATTTTCACAACAGATGGTGCTTTCTTTAACGTTTCATTTTCAGCAGGATTTGATTTCACAACATACGCATGAGCAGATGCGCTTTTTGGTATCAATATGATAAACACGCACGCTATTAATAGCCATGCCCCTAACCTTCGTATTACTTTCACAATCATTTCACTTCTTTCTTTTTCGTCACTACACTTTCATTACTTTTTACTTCCCAAGTTTTATTTCTTGATAAAATATTAACCTGATTAAGTATAAGGATTTATTTAGTATCACTCTCTATTTATTCCTCACCTCTACACTTCTAACAAAATAGTAGCTACTTATATATATATTACTTATATTTTTAAAGTAGATTATCATTATAGCATAAAATATATTTATGTAAGTTTCTAAAGAAGAAAAGTTATCGTGAATCATTTGTGAAAAAAGTGTGAAATAACCTCCCATATAAAGAGAAATACATAAATTAAAAAGGCGTTACGTTATTACGTAACACCTTTTCTCAAGGATAAACTTCCTTTATTTCGCTTCCGGATAATCACAATACTCAATGATTGTTCCCTCTGTATCCGCTGGGTTAAGATATATTAATCTTCTACCGTGTTTATTAATTCGAAGCGTATGTTCTAACGTTCGAATCCCTTGTTCCTTTAATTCTTCTAAAGCTACATCTAAATCGTCTACACGATACGCAACATGATGGACACCTTTCCCTTTTTGCTTTATAAATCGTGCTATTGGAGAAGTTGTATTATTCGTTGGCGCAAGTAATTCGATTCTATCACCATCAACTTCAAGAATAGCTACTTCGCTTTCAACACCAGGTGCTTCACTTACGTATCGATCTATTAAAGTTCCTGATAAAACCTTTTCATAAAACTGTATCGTACTATCTATATCACGAACTGCGATCCCGATATGGTCAATTGTTTTTTTCATTTTATTTCCCCTATTACTTTATTTTTTCTATTCTTATCAATAGTAACAAAAAAAGTTATAGAATCAAATTCTATAACTTTTTTCATTTAACTTATTTTCTTATTCGCACTAGCTGCTGGGCGAACTTGATTTTTCGCTTTTAAAATGCTAATGCCATATCCGATAAATCCACCGATAATCGCTGGGAAGATCCAGCCTAATCCTACTTCCTGCATCGGAAGGAATTTAGTGAACACACGGCTTACTACTTCAATGTTAACTCCAGCTGCACTTAATCCATCAAATAAGCTGATGATAAACGTTACGATTAAACTCACTTGATAAACTTCAGCTCTTCCTTTGAATAATGAATGGAAGAATGTTAAGAAAATCAACACGATTGCTAGTGGATAAATCGCTGTTAATACTGGAACAGAAACTGCGATTAGTTGTGTTAATCCAACATTTGCAACAATAGCACTAAACACACATAACGTAATTGCAATTGCTTTGTAAGGAACATTTGGAAATAACTTATGGAAGAATGAAGAGCATGCTGATACAAGTCCCACACTTGTTGTTAAACAAGCAACTGTAATCATTAACCCTAATAATACTCCGCCATATGATCCGAAATAGTAGTTAGAAACTTTTGCTAATACTTCTCCGCCGTTTTCTAAATGTCCAAGCTTCGCAACGCTTGAAGCTCCCATATAAGAAAGAGCTGTATAAATAATTGCTAAAATAGATGCTGCGATCAGTGTTGCTTTTGCACAAACAACCATAATTTGTGTTTTCGTTTTCGCACCTTTTTCTTTAATTGCATTAATAATGATGATCCCAAATACGAACGATGCAAGCGTGTCCATTGTTAAGTATCCTTCTTGGAATCCTTTGAAAAATGCATGTGATGTATACCCTTCAACTGGTGCTTGCATTTCTCCAATCGGATGAATAAAAGCAACGATTACTAAAATACCGATGAATGTCAATTTAATTGGCGTTAAGATTTTTCCAACAATATCGACAATTTTCGCAGGATTTAGCGAAAAAAAACAAGTGATGCTAAAGAATATAATTGTAAAAAGAATTAACGGTGTAGAACCTAATCCCTCTGGCATAAAAGGCTTAAGACCAATTTCATAAGAAACATTTCCTGTTCTTGGTATTGCAAATAACGGACCGATTGCTAAGTATAAAACTGTTGTAAACACAATCCCAAACACTGGGTGAGCACGACTTGCTAATGACTGTAAATCATCTTTACCTGAAAAACCAAAGGCTAATACACCTAGTAATGGTAAACCTACTCCTGTTACTAAAAATCCAGCGTTAGCAATCCATACATTCTCTCCTGCCGATTGACCTAGCATAGCTGGGAAAATTAAATTTCCTGCTCCAAAAAATAGTGCAAATAACATTAATCCAATAACTACTATGAACGAAAACGGTACTTTATTCGCCATAATATAACCCCCCATTCAAATTTCCTTATCTCATTTTCCAATTTTAACTAATTGAATTTTCTGAATATTTAATTTAAGTATCAACTATTCTTGAACTCATTATAGTTTGATATATAATATTTTGCAATACTATTTTCAAACTTTTCTTTTATTTTATAAATATACATTTTTTAACATAGGGAATAGACTAAAAAACCAACATGGTCATCCATGTTGGTTTTTACATTTACTATCATTATTTAAAATTTCGCCGCTACTTTCTTAACGTTCTCTAAACCTTCTTCAACAATTTGCTGTGAGCGATCTGGATATTGATTGTGTCCCTCAATTACAACTGTCTCTGGATTGGTAATTCCCCAGAACCCAAGTACGTTTGTAACGTAATTAACAGCCATTTCCATAGGAGCCATTTGTTCAGAAGAGTAATCTGAACCACGAGCGCCTAAAACAACTACTTTCTTATCACCAGCTAAACCTTCTGGACCGTTCGCTGTATATTTAAACGTTTTTCCAGCTTGAGAAAGATATGAAATATACGTAATTAATGGTGCTGGTACTGTAAAGTTCCATAATGGGAACGCAAATACAACCTTTTCAGCCTCTAAAAATTGATTTAAATATTTATCTACTGTAGCAACTGCCTTCTCTTCTTCAGCTGTTATCTCCATTCCTTGACTACGTTTATATCCACCTGAAATAGCGATATTTCCGTAATACGGAAGATCTAATGCAAATAAATCTAACTCCGTAATTTCTGTATTCGGATTTGCTTCCTTATAAGCACTTACAAATGTTTCATACATTTTTGAACTAATTGCTTGCTCCGCTGGACGATCGTTTGCTTTTACAAATAATACTTTTGACATTGTTTTATTCCCCTCTACTTTTGTATTTTCTTCTTTTTTACCAAACAATGAGCTAAATAACCCCATTTTCTTCACCTAAACTTTCTTATCATATTCATTATTCATCATCATAAAAATTCTTATTCTAATAAAAAGTTCCAATTGATACCTTAACCTAAGTAAATTAAAACTTTTTGTTATTTAATTACCTTATGTAAGTGATTGTAATACACCCGCTTACTTTAGTCAAGTAACTTCTCAAAAAGAAAAATGTCTCGGATTAAAAATAACAAAGAAATATATTTCCTCATTCGAAATGATAAATTCGAAAACACATAAGTGAAATCCCTTGTATAATACAACTAGAGAGAGAAATTCATCTATAGAGAGGATTTATTAATGAGTACTTTAGAAAAGATTCAAACCTTTATCATTCTTGCAGCTGTTATATTCGGGGTTATATTAGGACAATTTAATATGATACATATGCATTCAGAAAAATTTATTGTCCCCTTCTTATTTTTAATGCTTTACGGATTATTCCTCAGCATCCCATTAAATGATATAAAAAATGGCTTCCGTAACTTAAAATTCGCTGGAACAAGCCTAGGTATTAACTTTATATGGACACCTTTTCTTGCTTGGGGATTAGGCGCGTTATTTCTTTCAGATCACCCAGCACTTTGGGTCGGCTTTATTATGTTAATGGTTACTCCGTGTACAGACTGGTATTTAATTTTCACAGAGATTGCAAAAGGTAACGTCGCATTATCTACATCAATTCTACCAGTAAATTTAATTTTACAAGTACTACTGCTTCCAATTTATTTATTTTTATTTGCTGGTGTCATGAAAACTGTAGCGGTTTCTGTTTTAGTAGAAAGTATTGTTATCGTAATCGTCTTACCATTTTTACTTGCGCACGCTACAAAATTCATTATGCATAAAATGAAAAAAGTTGAAACACTTGAGAATAAACTCATTCCGTTTTTCAGCTCTGCTCAAATTGTATTTTTAAGTTTAGCAATAGTAGCGATGTTTGCCTCACAAGGTAAGTACTTATTACAAAATATGAATGTTGTTTTATTGTTACTTATACCAGTATTACTGTTCTTCATAATTAACTTTATACTAGGACAGTTTGTAGGACGTATGATGCATTTATCCTATGAAGACACTGTAACAACATTAGCGAGAAACTCGCCTGTTGCACTCGCAATTGCTGTGACTGCTTTTCCAGACGAGCCTCTTATCGCGCTTGCATTAGTGATTGGACCGTTAATAGAACTACCAGTACTAGCGTGTGTGTCACAAGTGTTATTACTTATTAAGAAAAAACAGCAATACACATAAAAAAAACGTCCTACTTTGGGACGTTTTTTTATTGTCGAGAAAGTATAGAAGTAACGATACTTATCGGCTCTAAGGATTTTATACGTTATAGAAAATTAGCTTGTCGTTACGTTAACAAAGTCTTTCTAATTAAAAATTATAGGGAAAGTAAATATAACGAAAGCTGCCCAAAGTCCGTAAATTGGCAAATACTTCGTAACGGCATCTTGGATAGCTGTCGGTCCTGATTTGTTTTGTAGAAAACGCATATAGGAAAACATAATCCAAATTAGATTTGCCCAGATCAGTATGTTTACTCCTAAGACAGCAAGTCTATTAGGTGTAATCCCGTAAGAAGAAAGTCTGAATACGATGGCTGACAAAGCTACAGTGTCAATAATAAGCGCAAGAACAATTAAGGCAAAATTGATATAATCTGAAATGTTCTTTTTCTCGTCTGATTCACTCTCAACAATGGAAAATATGGTAACAGCCAATACACCAAGGAGTATTCCGTTGAAGGCCATTAGGAAATTGCGGTCCAAGAACGGATTTTTCCCGACCCATATAACCGTTATAAGATAAATCAACAATGTGATCAAGACGAGAGGACTAAAAATTTTAGATATGTATGGTGTAATATTCTTAGCAAGTTTAAGATTCATTGATGCCAAGTATGCAGCCACAATAGCGAGAGCGGCAGCACCAAATAAAATAACATTACTAAAATAGAAGTCTTCTATATTCAAGTCAACAAACCTAAATAACTGCATGGTTAATGCTGCTAGTACCATTCCGCTCACTGCCATGCTGGCGTAGAGAATACAATATTCCAAATTAAATTTAATATAAGCTAATCTCGTACTTCCTTTTGAATATTCATTTCCTGTAAACGCAAGCCCTACTAAGACCCATAAGAATATAGGAAGATGTAAATACGCAAGGATACTGCTGTCTTTATAATTTAATGGCAACATATTAAGATACACCCCGGCAATTAGGAACAATGCTGCAAGGAAATAAATAATACTTTTTTTCGGAGTATTATTGTAAATAAAATAAGCAGCAATAAAGGGAATTACACCAAAAGCCAAGTTAATTGGAGCAATTGCTTCCTGCTCGACAAAATGGAAGATTACCCTGGTGCTTAGCCCTGCCAGAATAGCTAAAATGCCCATGAATAAGAAACCTTTTTGAAACAATGAAGGTTTTTCTGTATTTGCCGTCTCCTTGAAATGCAATCTTTCATACCAAGCACCAAGAACCTGAGAATCAGGGTTTTCATCCCATGCTTGTGAGAATGACTTTTTAAAAGCTTTCGGGTCTTTTCTATACATTCTCTCCAACTCATGAGGGTTATCCATATTTTCAATTATCACATTGTTAACCTCCATATTTATACCTCCTCTAATTTTAAAAATAACGTTGTTACCTTTTCCATAAAAAGCACCACACTTATTTATTCTGATTTTGATTTTAATATAAATTTTATCGTTTTGCAATAAATTTTTATTATTTTAGATAGTATTTTTGTTGTATATTTTTATTCCAAGCAAAAACAAAAAGCATTCCTCATTCAAAGAAATGCTCTATAACTTTTTATAAACATCGGTGTAAGCTACTTTCAGCTGTTCTCTTCATTGCTTGTTTTTATTTTCTAATTCCTTATTTCCCCTTTATATAAAAGAAATGCTCAAAATGATATAAACGTCCAATTTAATAACACCTTTTCAAACAATTATTTCAAATAAATTTTAGTGCTAGTATACAAAACTCTGTAATTATAAAATAAAAAAGCATGACATAAAATTGTCATGCTTTTTCTTTTCTATCTATATTTTCAAACCTAATACAGCACATTTTACTCGGGAAAGGGCTTTTTCATTTGTTAAAACCACTTAATTCTCAAACACAAAATTAATCTTATTATCTTTCCACTCTAACTTCGCATCAAACGTTTTCTCGCCTTTTTTAAAGCCTTTAATTAAATCGGTCTTCTCACCTTTTAATAGTTTCGTCATGTTTTTTTGCGAAATAGCTTTGCTTAAAATCTTCTTCGAGATGGTAAAGTCACATTGTGTTGTATTGTAGTTAGAACAACCGTAAAACGTCGACTTATCAATAACATCGCCATCGCATTTTTTACAGTTCCCGACCTTTTTACCTGTTGTAAATTTCGATCCTTTTCGTTCAATCGATTCAACATGTAATCCGGTGAAATCCCATTTCTCCGACATTTCTACCGCATCTTCAATAATTTTAGCTGATAGCTTTTTCGTTTGCTCCATAAATGTCGCTGGTGAAGCTGTACCTTCTCCAATTTCCGCAAGGCGTTGCTCCCATTTTGCTGTCATTTCTGGTGAAGCTAGTATTTTATCACCGATTGCTGTAATTAATACTTTCCCTTTATCGGTTGCGTACACTTGGTTTTTCTGTACATCTATATATTTACGGTCTTTCAGCATCGTAATGATACCGGCACGAGTCGCTTCCGTACCTAAACCTTCTGTTTTCTTCAATACTTTCTCAAGCTCTTCATTCTCTAAATACTTACCGGCCGTTTTCATTAACGTAATAAGTTGTCCTTCTGTATAACGTTTCGGTGGCTGTGTTTTCCCCTCTTTCACTTTCACCTTTACAACTTTCCCTTGTTCACCTTCAGCTACAATTGGAAGAATCGTTTCGTCATCTTTATCGTCTTGGAAAATGACTTTACGCCATCCTTCTTGAATTTGTTGTTTTCCTTTCGAAATGAACGCAGCACGTTCGTCTACAAGAGTTGTAATCGTTGTGTAGTCAAAGATTGCTACTTCATAATGCGCCGCAATCAGCCTTCTTACGATCATATCGTAAATTTTCTTTTCATCACCTGATAGTTTGCTTGGATTTGTAACTTGCTCTGTCGGTATAATTGCGTAGTGATCTGTAACTTTCTTTTCATTCACATAACGCTTATTATTCATAATCGATTCAATTGGTGCTGGCAATAAACCTTTATATTCATCAAACTGACTTAACTTCTGTAAAATATCAGGGAACGTCGCTGCCTCTCCTTGTGTAACATAGTTAGAATCCGAACGAGGGTAAGAGACAATCCCTTTTTGATATAGTGCTTGCGTTATATCAAGTGTCTTTTTTGGTGAAAATTTAAAGGCTTTATTCGCTGTCGCTTGCAGTGCTGATAAATTAAATAAAAACGGCGGCTGAAACTCTTTACGCTCCGTTTTCATTTCTTTTACTACAGCCGGTTTGTTTTGACAAAACGCTGCAATTTTATTTGCCAAATCAGGGTCATTTAAGCGGGACTCATTATCTTTCTCCCATTTCCCCTCATATTTCTTTCCTTCTATATTAAAGGTTGCGAACACTTCCCAAAACGGCTCTGACTTAAAGTTCTCTATTTCTTTTTCACGCTTTACAATGAGTGCTAATGTTGGTGTTTGTACACGACCAGCGGAAAACACATCATTCATTCCTTTTTTCTTTAGCAAAATACTAAAGACACGCGATGCATTCATACCAACGACCCAGTCAGCGCAAGATCTTGTATATGCTTCGTAATACGTATTAATCGTATCTGCTTCATCTAGTAAGTTTTTAAATCCTTGATAAATAGCTTGCTTCGTTAAAGATGAAATCCAAAGACGCTTCATTGGCTTTTGCACGTTGCAAAGATTAATAATATTTCTTACAATCAGTTCCCCTTCACGCCCAGCATCGCCCGCGTGAATAATTTCTGTTACCTGTGGATTATGTAACAGCTGTTTCACAACGTTAAATTGCTTATACTTTGACTTTGTTACCTCAAATTGAAAACGCTCTGGAATCATCGGCAATGTATTAAGTGACCATTTCTTCCACTCAGCGTGATAATGTTCTGGATTACATAACTGCGTCAAATGACCAATTGCCCATGTACAGTACGCTCCATTTGGAAATAACTCATTTGCTTCTACTTCTAAATACCCATCTTTCCGGCGATATTTAAACTGTGAAACAAGAGCCAAACCTTGATCTGGTTTCTCAGCAATAATTAATTTCATCTTCTAACTCCCTATCTGTATTCCAGTGTTACTTTCATTGTCTATCTGTTTAGAAGCGATGATAAAACAACCATCTTATTTATCATTCGCGGTTTGCCTCACAAATGGGAGACCTATAATATTATACGCTTATTCTTTATGGCTTCACAATAGAAACTCATTATATAACACTTTCTTTCTCATGCTTATAGACAAAAAAGACGCTCAAAAATCGAACATCTTTTCCATTCACTACTACTTGCTTACATATATTCTCTCAAAATAAAAATACAACAATTCTTTATGAAGCATCGTCCACTAAGATAACCATCATTATTTGAAAATTATACTGAACTTACCTTTTTTAAATTGTGCAGATAATTTGCAGATATATATTAGCATAAGTACTCTCCATTTGAACATATGATGAAGTGAATGATAGGACAGGGAGGTATCATGATGTTCGCTTATACGTTAACTGCCTTAACACTTTGTTGTATCTCGATTCTTATTACATCATATATATCTAAACGCAAGGGTACCCTAATGGAGTATATGGTATTTATTATGTCTTTTAGTATGTGTATCGGTTTAAGTATCGGTTTTTATTTAGGTATTCTTTTTAAAGGTGAATTACTATATTCTACTTTGCTTGCGATTTTGATTAGTAGTTGTATCGGTTTTTTAGTCGGTCTACGGTTTCACCTATTTACCGCTTTAGAAGGAATGTTTTCTGGATTAATGGCAAGTATGATGGGAGCAATGATTACAGAAATGTTAAACGCTCAACAAGCTCACAGTATACTGTTCATTAGTCTTTTACTTACTATAACAATAACTATGTCATGTATAATTCAACTTTTATCAGAAATCTTTTCTACTTTTATCCAACGGCGTTTTTTATTATTACTTTCAATTAGTGTGGTAATTATCGTTGCCGTGTTCGTGACATTCCCCGATCATACTCCCCCATCTTCATCCGGGCACGATCAACATATGCATTAACACTTGCAACGAAAATGAATAAGCAGCTATCCATAGGATAACTGCTTCATATTATTCTGGCTTATTAGGAATGTTAGGGTTTGGAACATAATCAGATTTATAATCTGTATATTTCACTTCTGTTACCATCCCCGCTGAAGCATGGTGTAAATCATGACAGTGGAACATCCATTCACCCGGATTGTCTGCTACAAAGGCTACTTCATATTCTTCTCCTGGTTTTAAGTTCAAAGTGTCTTTCACAATTGGAGAACCTTCTACCGGTTTTCCATCTTTACTTAACACCTGGAAGAAATGACCGTGTAAATGCATCGGATGATCGTCCGCTTTAGAGCGATTTACTAATTTTACTTTTACTAAGTCACCCTTTTCCACTGAAATTGGGTCAATATCTGGGAATGCCTTTCCATTAATTGTATATACCATTTCATTTCCATTCATTTGCGTATTCAAGTCCATATTATATGTGGCAATATACTGTTGATTTAACGTGAAACTACCTAATTTTTTAGCACCATATTTCGTCATATCTAATTTCGGTAATTTTTCTTTTTCATCTGCTTTGTCTTTCATCTCTTTGCTGCCATCATATTCAATAATAGCTTTCATTCCTTTTGCACCTTTACTTTCTGAATGGTCTTCAACGTACCATTTCCCAGGATTGTTAGCTGTAAATTCAATATCATAACGTTCACCCGGTGCGATTGAAATTACTTTGTCTTTTATAACTTTTGGATCGTTAATTGGTTGACCATCTGTCGCAATTACTTTTATATCATGACCGTGAACATGTATATCATGTGATAGATAACCAGCATTAACGAGTCGAAGACGAACTTTATCCCCTTCATTCACTTTTAACAGCTCTACTAAATCTCCGCTTTTACCATTGATTGTGAATAAGTCATACATACTCATATCATGACCTTCCATCTTCATATTTCCATGGTCCATACCGGAATGATCCATGCCTTTCATATCATCATTCTTTTTCGTATTTTCATTACCCTTAGATTTATTACCTGTTGGCCCTTTTGTCATTTCTTTTAACTGCTTATTAATTTCTTCTTTATCTGTAACCCATTCATCCAACATTAATGTGTAATCTTTATCATATTTTTCATTAGTATCTTCTACAATGAGAGCACCATATAAACCTCTATCTAGTTGATTCACAGAATCTTGATGCGAATGATACCAATATGTTCCTGGTACGTTCGCTTCAAATTCATAGGTGAAACTCTTTCCAGGTTCAACCGCATCTTGCGTCACACCTGGAATTCCATCCATGTTATTTGGGACAGGATACCCATGCCAATGAATAGATACTGGTGCAGATAATTCATTTTTTAATGTCACTTTAACCTTTTCACCTTTTTTCACTCTGATTTCTGGACCTGGGGATGAGCCATTAAATGTCCAGACTGGAACAATAACACCGTTACTTAGCTTTTGCTTTTCTTCTTTCGCTACTAAAGTAACTTCTGGCCCTTTTACAACTTTGAATGGTTTTGTAGCCGTTTCAGTCTGTGTTGTTTTTTTATCGTCCATATTTTTATGATCATTTGTTGTATTTGTGGTCGCAGAACATGCAGCAATTAAAGATATTACGGAGACTGTAACTGCTGTTAATACAAATCTCTTCATTGAAAATCCCTCCTTTTTCTTTTTCAAGATTATTATAGAAGACAATTTTCAAGAAAATATGGAGGTTTAAAATGGTCCAAATAAAAAGACGCCCAAAATTGAGCGCCTCTTCTAATTATTATTTCGTAACAACTTCATCTTCTTTTACATTTACATTATTTTCTCTCATAAACTCTTCAATCTCTTCAACTGTTCTAATGATATCTTTTGACAAGTTTTCATACCCGTCTTTTGTGATAAGAATATCATCTTCAATACGAATCCCAATTGATTCTTCTTCAATATATAGACCTGGTTCAATCGTAATGACCATACCTTCTTCTAATACTCTATCTTTGTATGTTCCTACATCATGAGTATCTAAACCTAGGAAATGACTCACGCCGTGATAATAATATTTAGATAGTTCCTCATCTTCTTGAATTAAACCAATAGCTTTACACTCTTCTGCCAGTACCTTTTTTGTGTGCTCATTTAATGCAGTAAACTTTAATCCTGGCTTAATAAGCTCAGTTGTTTCTTTCAATGCTTTTAACACTATATTATATATTTGTTTTTGGCGACTAGAGAATGTTCCACTAGCTGGGAATGTGTAACTAATATCAGCGTTGTAGTAATCTTTTTGAGCACCTAAATCGAGCAGCACTAAATCACCATTTTGAATTTGTGCATCATTATCTTCATAATGAAGGACTGTAGCATTTTTACCACTCGCCAAAATTGTATTGAATGCATGATGTTTAATTCCAGATGATTTAAGCGTAAAATCAAAATGAGCTTCTAATTCATATTCCATCACATCTGCTTTTGCATGCTTCAGCACGTTATAAATACCCTCTTTAGTTACAGCAATCGCTTCTTTAATGATTTCAATTTCTTCTTCCGTTTTAAACACTCGTAATTCACAAATATGCGGATATACATTACCAATTAAAACGTGTGGATACTGTTCTCTTACATATTTAGCAAACGCTAACGTTTTCGTCTCAGTACCCTTCCACTCACGACGCTCTAAATCTAAATACAGATGCTTCACATTTTCTGTGAAAAGTGTATTTGCCATTGTCTTCTCAAAGCTTTCTATATATACAACTTTTTTTATGCCTGAAATTTGTTCTGCATCTTCTTTAGAAACTGTTTTACCGTCCCATTTTTCCATTACTGGATCTGATTTTTCAATGAAAAGAGTTTCTTCCACACTATTTCCAAACTTTTTCAACATGAAAATAACATTTGGCTCATCGATTCCCGTTAAATAGTAAAAATTTCGATTCGGCACAAATTTATAATGTGCATCGGCTGACATATGAGGTGCTTGCCCAGCAAATAAAATAGTAATAGATTCATCCGGTAATGTGTTTACTAATCGTTCTCTATTTTGAGCAAAAAATGTTGATTTCATAATAATCCCCCTAGCGTTCTATGTATAATTTTGAAACTAATTATCCAATATAATTCATTCTATTATTGTTATAATTTTTCGTCAATTAATAGTGCTCATAGAGAAAAGAAAATCTTCATTACTAGGGCCCCTTCCACTCTAAATTATGCATACCACTCCACAATTTCTTGACATTTATTCCATATACTTAAAATCTCATTTATATGGAAAGGAGTCTACAAAAGTGAAACATTATGTAGCAACAGGGTTAGCAATTACTTCTTTATTAATAATTACAGGATGTTCTAGCAATGCTGAAACAGCACCAGCTAAAAAAGAAACGGTGCAATCTCAGCCAAAAAATAAAGAAACAGCAACTACGATTCCGCAAAACTTCTATAAAGAAATTACATCTGGAAAAATCGAGCACATTCATGGAATTGGCTACGCGAGAAATATGCCTGGGGTTTCTATCGCAACTCACAGTGGTATAAAAGTTTATCAAAATGGTAAATGGTTTGAAACTACGACTGAGCTACATGATTACATGGGATTTCAGGCAACAAAGAATGGATTTGTTGCCAGCGGTCATCCTGAACCAGGTGCAAATTTAAAAAATCCTTTAGGGTTAATGAAAAGTTCTGATGGCGGTAATACCCTCGAAAAGCTAGCGTTTTATGGAGAATCTGATTTTCATAACCTTGCTGTCGGATATAATACGGAAGCAATTTATTTATACAATGAGCGTCCAAATTCTAAATTACAACAAGGTTTTTATTTCAGTACGAACAACGGACAAGATTGGAAAAATAGTAAATTAAACGGTCTTTCAAGTACAATCCATTCCTTTTCAGCACATCCAGATCAATCTAGTGTAGTCGCGGTAAGTGCTAAAGACGGTGTATATTTGTCTACAGATTATGGAAATACATTTGCACTATTTTCTAAACCAGTTGAATCGACCGCAGTTACATTAAGTAATGAAGACATTATCTATGCCTCTATTAATAAGCAAACTGAGCAACTAATTACGAAGAAATCAATTGCTACAAATGAAGAAACAAACTTACAGATTCCATCTTTAGATTCTAAAGATACAATTATGTACATATCACAAAATCCTCAAAATTCAGCTGAAATAGTTTTTGCTACAATGAAAGCAAATGTCTTTCTTTCTATGGATGACGGTAAAACGTGGAAGCAGATTACTAAAAATGGAACATTACAATATAACTAGTTAGAAAGGTGAATATAACGTGTTTTCAACAGTTAGCGAGTGGAGTTATCAACTCATGTCTCCTTTAATGGATATCGCGAATGCTACGAAATCAATTCCTCTTTTATTTGCGTTTTTATTAGGCATTGTAGGTACCCTTTCTCCTTGCCAATTAACAGGAAACATTAGCGCTATTACACTTTATCCCGCATTAACGGGCAGTAAAACTCCCACCTCAAAATTCGGATAGTACAAAGAAGTTAGGTGGGATATCAACTGCCCGTAAATGCCCGATTGGTTCAACTAATAATCAGTGGGGGATGAACAACCCCCCCACTGATTAAAGTTTCACTTTATGGCAATCAATCTTTACAAAAGAGACATGCATGGAAACATATATTGTTATTCATTTTAGGAAAAATAATAGCTTTTACGACACTTGGACTATTAGTATGGTTCTTAGGAAAAGAGATTCAGCAAATATTAACTTTGTATTTCCCATGGTTACGAAAAATAATTGGACCTTTATTAATTTTAATGGGGCTAATGTTGGCAGGTATTATAAAAGGAAGAAGTTTCTTCTCGATCAAATTTATACGAAAACAAAATGAGGTTGGCTCATTTTTACTTGGATTCTCTTTTCCTTAGCCTTCTGTCCGACTATGTTCGTTCTATTTTTCGGAACGTTAATCCCTTTATCTTTCTCATCTAATTATGGATACTTGTTTCCGACATTCTTTTCGATAGGAACTGCTCTACCTATCGTTGTACTTATGTTCATCATCTCCTACCTTGGATTAAATGGGACTTTACTGAAGAAGAGCCGAAAAATAGGAAAAAACATTCAGCGTATAGCCGGTGTTCTCCTTATATTAATCGAGCTTTATGATACTGTCCTATATTGGTAATACACACAAAAGGTAAGCTTCAGTGAAATGAGCTTACCTTTTGTATCATTTTATTCATTTTTTCTTTTGTTGTAGTTGGCTTAGTAAATTCGTAACAAACGCCAGAAACAGTGCGTCATTTTCTTTTTTAGGTGACCATTGCATAATAAGTTGTCGTGGAATTTTAATTTCTATCGGTTGCACGATGAAGTCATGAATAATTTGTTTATGAAGTCCTGATAATGGAACGATTGTTATTCCTTTAACTTGTAAAGCCAGTGCTAACGCCGAACTAATTGTCTCTGATTCCATCACTTTATTAACTACTATTTCATTTTTCATCAAATATGGTTCAAGTACTTCTTTACAACCAGAGAGCGGCATTATAAAAGGATAATTTTTCAACTCTTTCATTGTAAGACCTGATGGAACTGACTTAGAAGAAACCATAACATACGGATCTTCACCAATTACATCATAATGAAATCCTGGTATTAAATTTTCTTTTATAGAAATAGAAAAATCTGCACTTCCAGAAGACAGCCAATCTAACACTTCTTGATAGCTTCCTTCTCGAACTGCAAGCACATACTGACTTTGATCAAAATTACCTAGTTCGATACACTCCGCTAAACAATATACAGTAACTGAAGGATATGTAGCTAATACAATCTTATACAAGTTATTATTTTTTAATTGTAAAGCTGTTTCTTCAAGGTTTTCATACTCCATTAGAAGTCGATCTACACAAACTAAAAATTCTTTTCCATTTTCAGTTAAAACAGTTCCTTGTCTAGAGCGATCAAATAATGTTATAGCATATCGTTTCTCTAATTTGTTTACGATATGAGTTATAGCCGGCTGTGTCATATGTAACTCCTTAGCTGCTAAACTAATGCTGTTCAAACGAGCCACGTATTTAAAAACTTTAAAATCAAAAACGTTCATTCTGTTCTCCTTATATAAAAGTTATTTATATCATCTATAAATAAGCTTCATTATATTTATCAATCCACTTCATATACACTAATTATACATCATCAATATTACGAAAAAATAAACATATAAACATTAGAGGAGTGTTGATTAAATGAGTACTTACGTTTTAGTACATGGAGCATGGCAAGGTGAATGGGCATGGGATTTAGTAAAACCTCAACTAGAGGCTTTCGGACATACAGTTATTACACTAGACTTACCTGGAAGTGGGAAAGATACAACTCCATCACAAAATATAACATTAGATTCCTATGTTAATGCAGTAACAACTATTATAAATCAACAAAATGAAAAAGTTATTCTTGTTGGACATAGTATGGGTGGAATTGTGATCACTCAAACCGCTGAGCTTATACCAAATAAAATCGATAAATTAGTATATCTTTGTGCATTCTTGCCACAAAATGGAGAAAGTCTTGGTAGTAAGTTAGACGGAGAAGCTGGCCCACAATTCTCTATAAATGAGAATGACATGACCGCAGAACTTATACCAGAGTTGATTGAACAAACATTTTTAAATGCTACAGAAGACGGTTCTATTAAAGGAGCATCTTTTAATCAAATGCGTCCTCAACCACTAGGACCGTTCCAAAAAGAGCTGAAAATATCAGAAGAGAACTTTGGAACTGTAAATCGTATTTATATCGAAACAACTCTAGATAGAGCGATTCCGATTGATTTTCAGCGCCGAATGCATACAGAAACTACTTGCACAAAAATAATTACTTTGGAAGCTGATCATTCACCATTCTTTTCTAAAACAACAGAACTTGTTAGTCACTTACATGAATTAAGCTAAACTTTATATTTTCCTTGTAGACACCCACTTACTGTAATACGGGTGTCTACTTTTCTTTTACCCTTCTTGACATATTCATATGAAAAAGTTAAAATAACTATAAATTAGTAAGTAACTAATTTAATTTAAAATAAGAGGTGAACAAAATGCAAAACATTTTATTCCGTATTAACGAATTATCAAAAAAAGAAAGAACCTTTGGATTAACAGTTGATGAAAAACAAGAACAACAAATGTTGCGTCAAAACTATACAAAAACATTTCGCGGGAGCTTAGATTCCATTTTATTAAACACAAAAATCGTTGATCAAAATGGTCTTAACGTTACACCAGTTGCATTACAAGATGCTCAAATACGTTTAAAATTAAGCAAATGAAATCAAAGCTAAAAAAACAATCGTATAAAACATAAAAAGAGCTGAAATTCCTATATAGAAATTCCAGCTCTTTTTATTGTCTTTTCTAATTTAGTAAACGAGCGATACATCGCAATTCTCCACGATACAATCATCGCAAAAGCGAGTAAGAAAAACATTCCACTTAATTGGGTTAAATCAATCGACTGACTTAAATATGATTTTAATGCTACCCGGACAGCTAATAAACCAACTAAAATAAATATGAACGCTTTTGATGGTTTCATATATATGTCTTCGCCTCTTATTTCGAACTTAGATGTTTTAATAAGAAATATAGAGAAAATAAGTCCTACGCTAATTGCCTCTACTATTTCTAAAGACGTTAATCGAAACTCTGGTAAGAAGTACATCATTGCACCAGTGCTCATAAAAATTGGCGGTAATATAATTTTCTTTTTCGTTACCGGTTTTTTCGCTGACTTAAAGCGAAGAAACATAACTCCAACGGCCATACAAACCGCTACTATACTTGATAAAAGTGCTAAACTCATACTCTCCACTCCTATCTATTTAAAAGATTTTTTGAGCAAAATCATAAACCAAACGAGCCCAACACTTATAATGACATGACCTAATCCAGCCATATGGCTTAAACCATTAAAGTCAGTTCCATTTACTTGTAGAATACCTCTAAATACCATTGTAGCAATAGTAAAAATTAATCCTACATTATAAACAACAAACCACGCACGAAAACTTTTTGTTTCACGGACATTAAATACTTTAAATAGAGCTAAAGCGACCAAAAAGAATACAAAGCCGAGCACTAATACGTGTGTATGCACTAATTGCAACATAGTGGATCCTTTAATGCCTTGCGCTTTCGTATACTCTCTTGCAAATACACCTGATAATAAACCCAATAATTAAGTAAATGAATGCTGCATTATATAATTTCTTCATCATATTCCTCCTGCTGTAGAACGACAATTTATATCGTCACTTTCCATATTCACTGCAATCATTTTACGCAAAGTTTATGAACGGAATATGAACAGATTATTACATTCTATTATTGAAAATAAAAAAGGCCATTCCACAACTATTAATTGTGGAATGGCCTTTTAACTTATTTTAAATCTTCAATTGAAAAGGCACCAGGCAGTAACTGCTCTACAGTCACTTCTTTTTCATCGCCTTTTACATTTGTTAGTAAAACTGGCATTTTCGGATCACAAAATTCAGCAATAACTTGTCTACAAGCACCACATGGTGAAATAGGTCCGTCAGTTTCTCCTGTAATGACTAAGTAACTAAAGTCGCGCTCACCTTCTGATACTGCTTTAAATATTGCTGTTCTTTCTGCACAGTTACATAAACCGTAAGAAGCGTTTTCTATATTACAACCAGTATAGATTTTACCTTCTTTTGTAACTAGCGCTGCACCAACAGGAAATTTAGAATACGGAATATACGCTTTCGATAACATCTTATTTGCTTCTTCGATATATTTTTTCTTATCCATATTATTTCCTCCTCAAAGTAAATGTAATTATGATTAGTCAGTAATAACTGTATGAACTAATTTAGGAGCCACTGCTGTTTCAGCGATAGAAATGTTCTCATAGATTTTTGCTTTTACATCTTCTACATTTTCGCGATTTGCATAAATCGTTACGAACGGCTCGCCTTCTTTTACTGCATCGCCAACTTTTTTACGTAACATTAATCCTACCGCTAAATCGATTTCATCTTCTTTTGTCGCACGACCTGCACCTAATAACATAGCTGCGATACCGATTTCATCTGCAACAATGTTTGAAATCACACCTGAAGTTTTTGCAGGTACATCAATTACATACTTCGCCTGTGGCATTTTTTCTGGATTATCTACAATTGAGCTGTCTCCGCCTTGGTTGCTTAAGAACTCTTTAAACTTCTCAGTTGCTTTTCCATTTTTCATCACTTCAATTAGCATTTCACGAGCTTCTTCTAATGTATTTGCTTTTTTCGCAAGTACGACCATTTGGCTTCCTAATACAAGTACTAATTCTGTTAAATCTTCTGGACCTTCGCCTTTTAAAGTATCAATTGCTTCCTTCACTTCTAGAGCGTTACCAATAGCAAAACCAAGAGGTTGTGACATATCTGAAATTACTGCCATCGTTTGACGTCCAACATTATTTCCGATACGTACCATTGCATGAGCTAATTCTTTTGCATCTTCTTCGGTTTTCATAAATGCACCCGCACCTGTTTTTACATCAAGTACGATTGCATCAGCACCAGCTGCAATTTTTTTACTCATAATTGAACTTGCAATTAGAGGAATTGAATTTACTGTTCCTGTTACATCACGTAATGCATAAATCTTTTTATCAGCAGGTGTTAAGTTTCCTGTTTGTCCGATAACAGCCACTTTGTCACGGTTTACAATATCAATGAACTGTTCTTTCGTAATTTCAACGTGGAATCCTTCTACCGCTTCTAATTTATCAATTGTCCCGCCCGTATGTCCTAAACCACGACCAGACATTTTTGCTACTGGTACATCTAAAGCAGCAACTAATGGTCCTAATACTAATGTTGTTGTATCACCAACACCGCCAGTTGAATGCTTATCTACTTTAATGCCTTCAATTGCTGATAAGTCGATTGTTTCTCCAGACTCAACCATTGCCATCGTTAAATCTGCACGTTCACGATCCGTCATATCTTTAAAGAAAATTGCCATTGCAAGTGCACTCGCTTGATAATCAGGAATACTTCCATCTGTATATCCATTAATAAAGAATTTGATTTCTTCAGTCATTAATTCTTTTCCATCACGTTTTTTCGCAATAATATCTACCATTCTCATTGTAATCACCATTCCTTTTTATATTATATGAATCTGTTAAAATAATAAGCCAACGATTGTTGCTGATAAGAAACTTACTAACGTTGCACCGAAAAGTAATTTCAAACCAAATCTTGCGACTACATTCCCTTGTTTTTCATTTAAGCTCTTAACTGCCCCAGCAATAATTCCAATTGAAGAGAAGTTTGCAAATGAAACTAAGAATACAGATATAATCGCTGTCGTTCTATCTGAGAAATTAAAGTTTCCTTGTGCTAAATCTGTCATCGCAACAAATTCATTTGATACAAGTTTTGTCGCCATAATATTCCCTGCGTTAACTGCTTCATGCCATGGAACACCCATAATAAATGCAAATGGTGCAAATACATAACCAAGAATTTCTTGGAATGAGATACCGATTACACCTTTAAATACTGCATTAATGAATGCGATAAGGGCAACGAAACCAATTAACATAGCTGCTACTGTAATCGCAACTTTAAATCCATCTATAATGTATTCCCCTAATACTTCAAAGAATGTCTTTTTCTCTTCTTCTTGTACTTCTAACATATCTTCTTCTTCAGTAACTTCATACGGGTTAATGATAGAAGCAATAATGAAGCCACCGAATAAGTTAAGCACTAAAGCGGTTACAACATATTGCGGTTTTAATAACACCATATATGATCCAACGATAGACATAGATACTGTAGACATTGCAGATGCACATAATGTATACATTCTTTTCTCTGGCAATAATCCTAGTTGTTTCTTAACTGAAATAAACACTTCAGATTGTCCTAAAATCGCAGAAGCTACCGCGTTATATGATTCGAGTTTCCCCATCCCATTTACTTTACTTAATACTAGACCGATAGATTTCACAATAATAGGTAATACTTTAATGTGTTGCAAAATACCTATTAAAGCTGATATAAATACGATTGGCATTAATACACTTAAAAAGAATGAAAACTCTTTTTGATTTACTAATCCACCAAATACGAAATTCACACCATCAGCGGCATATTTTAATAATTCTCCAAAACCATCTGCTATTCCGCTAATTAATATATTCCCTACGCTTGTATTTAATAATAAAAACCCCAAAATGAATTGTAATATAACCATCGTTATGATTGGGCGATATTTGACTTTCTTTCTATCATTACTAGCAAGCCAAGCGATACCTAAAATCAATACGAGGCCTAAAACACCGATTAAGTATTTCATAAGCCGTCTCCTCCCATTCGTATCCGCTTACATTCTTTTCAATTGTTAAAGCAATAGATACACTTTACTTTAAACGTGTATCTATTGCTTTTCACACTTTATTAATTAGTAATTATCTGTAGCACCTTTTGCATCATTTAATACGATTGCAACACTAGCACTTGCTCCAACGCGAGAAGCTCCAGCCTCTACCATTTTGTCTGCATCTTCACGTGTACGAACGCCGCCAGATGCTTTCACGCCAACGTTTGGTCCAACTGTTTTACGCATTAATGCGATATCTTCTGCAGTTGCTCCGCCAGTTGAGAATCCAGTTGAAGTTTTTACGAAATCAGCGCCAGCTTTTACTGATAATTCACAAGCACGAACTTTTTCTTCATCTGTTAGAAGGCAAGTTTCAATGATTACTTTTACAAGAGCTTTTCCTTTTGCTGCTTGTACTACTTCATAAATGTCTTTTTCAACGAACTCATTGTCGCCATCTTTTAAAGCACCTACGTTGATTACCATATCAACTTCAGTTGCACCTTTTGCGATAGCATCTTTTGTTTCGAATGCTTTTGTTTCAGTAGTGCTTGCTCCTAATGGGAAACCGATTACAGTACAAACGTCTACATCATGTCCAGCTAATTCTTCAGCAGCTAGCTTTACCCATGTAGGATTAATACAAACTGAAGCAAATTTGTATTGCTTTGCCTCTTCGATTACTTTCATAACATCTTCTTTTGTAGAATTTGGTTTTAAAATTGTATGGTCAATTAACTTTGCAATGTTCATTATCTTCACTCCTCATATCTTTTAACAACTTCATTCTAACTCTTAGTTGAACAAATGTAAATACACTTTTGAACTTTTGTTCATTCTTTTTTAGAAGGGAATTTCTAGTAATACATTGAAAGTAGTATAAGCTTGTAAATAAAGGATGTGAACCACTTGTTTAAGTCAAAATTCTTTATATTCACATTGCTAGTATGCACCTCACTATCCATATTTATTTTTTATAAAAGGGATGTTATTTTCCAAGAAGGAAACCCAGTTCCATTTGCTTTAGCTATGTCTAAGATGGTTATTCAAGATAAAGAAATGGTGGAAGTAGAACCGATAGATAATCAATACCCCTACTTAGTAAAGCGCGGAAAAATGGAACCTTTTATCGATATGATGGAGCAAGATGGCTGGAGTTTTGTAGATAGAGATATTATGGCTAACTCCCTAATTTTTGAAAAAGGAGATCAATCAAAGAGCGTTCCTTACAAATACTTTACAAGGTACTACACATTGATTTATTCATACTAAAAATAAAAGGCTTTCTCAAAATTAATATTTTGAGAAAGCCTTTTATTTCTAACCTTTTTGATAATGTAACAATTCTTTCGCTGTATGCTGATCTATAATTAGTACATTTGCATACCCGCCACGTAACGCACCGTCAATTGCTTTTATTTTTCTATTACCACCTGCAACTAAAATAGAACGTTTCTTTAATTTAAGTTCCTCTAACTCAATTCCAATTGTACGCTTATTAATTTCTTCGCTACTAATATTTCCGTCTCCATCAAAGAAACGTGAACAAATGTCACCGACAGCTTGTTCTTTCAAAATGTTCGTTTCATCCTTATCTAAATATCCTAATCGGAATAATAACGCTTCATCACGCACTGTTCCAACAGTGAAAATTGCAATATTTGCTTGTTTCCCCATTTCAATAATGTGATGAATATGTCTATCTTGCTCCACTAATTCTTTTGTCACCGCATTATCAAATATAACTGGAAGAGGTAGATTTCTTGGCGTCGTTTGAAAAGCATCTGCAAATAACGCGATCGTTTCATTCGCATATGTATTTACACTTGAGTGACTAATGCCACCTTTTAACTGGACAACCTCTACACCTTTCACATGTTGCGGTACGATTTTTCTAGCGATTTCATACATCGTCATTCCCCAGCTTACACCAACGATATCACCAGTTTTCACTGTCTTTTCCATATACTCAGCTGCATATTTACTAATATACTCCGTAATCGTTGCATATTCTGGTACTGGAGAAAATACGACATGCGCTTCTAACAGGTTATACTTTTCTTTAAGTAAATTCCCAACGTTATCTAAGTCAGCAAATGGATCAGCTATACTAATTTGAACAAATCCTTTTTCTTTCGCATACTTCAATAATCTAGAAATCGTCGGTCTTGAAATATTTAATTTATTAGCAATTTCTTGCTGACTATAATCTGATTGATAATATAATCTTGCAACTTCAACGCTTAATTGTTGTTTATCCTTATCCATAGTAACTCATTACATATCCTTTCCTGTATTTCCTTTTCGTTACAAACATTATACAGCTTTATGCAAAAAAATTCGACTCCCTTATTTATCAACCTAAACTTCTACTCCACTTAGGATTTACAATGAAACTTTTATTTTTTAGCTTCATACACTCGATACAAATGATCTTGAATCAGATAAAGTGAAACTTTAATCAGTGGGGGCTTTGTTCATCCCCCACTGATTATTAGCCCTCACCAATCGGGCTTTTACGGGCAGTCCGACTCCCACCTAACTCCCTCGTATTCGCCGAATTTTGAGGTGGGAGTCTTACTGCCCGCAAATAGCGGGATAAATCGATTCATATTTAATTCATTCTTTTTGTTCTTTCTGTAGTAACAATAACAAACATTAAATATCGTTTATGGAACTTCCTTAACGTACGGTAAAGCCAAGTTTTTTAATATAGAAATTCCTTAGCGTGCGAAATTCATGTTTTGATGGCGAGACCCCATCGCCATCAAGCTAAAATTTTATAGTACCCCCAGAACGAAATTTTGTGCTACTTGTAACAAAAAAGCACATTTTTTCGTTTTGGGGAGCAACCAAATTCTTAACTTGATGGTGATGGGATATTTACTTTTCTGAGCTTGATAGCGATGGACGATATCCCTATTACGTAATGATTGTTAGACGTCCAATTTGATTACACTCTTCAGCGAACCAAAGATCGCCATCCGGACAAAACGTGATACCATGTGGCTCTGCATTATTTGTAGGTATCGTATATTCCGTAATAACTCCTTCAACTGTAATACGGCTGATTTGGTTACCTCCCCATTCTGTGAACCAAAGATCTCTGTTCTTCCCAGGTATTATGGCATGAGGACGAGCGTTCGGCGTCGGTATAACAAATTCTTTGATCTCACCTTCGAACGTAATTCTACCAATTTTATTGCCTATGATTTGCACAAACCATATTGCTCCATCTGGGCCGCTCGCAATTCCAACTGGCCCGGAGTTGGGTGTTGGGATTGGATATTCTTTGACCTCACCTTTAGTGGTTATTCTCCCAATCCTATTGTTCTGATTCTGTGTAAACCATAATGCACCGTCTGATCCCAGAGTAATAAAAGAGGGAAATGATTTGGAGTTAGGCAATTCAAACTCGGTGATTTCCCCTGACTTTGTTATTCTTCCGATCCTACCATTATTCATTTCTGTAAACCATATTGCTCCATCTGGGCCTTCCGTTATGCCAAAAGGTGCAGCGTTCGTTGTAGGGAGTACATATTCTTCAAAAAGACCGTTCATCGACATTTTACCGATCTTGCTTGAGTTATATTCCGTAAACCATAAGTCACCGGTCTGGTCCGAGATAATTGACATAGCTCCTGCATTTGCTGTCGGAATGGGAAAAGAATTTATTTCACCAGTAGCATTTATTCTACCAATTCGATTCCCTTTCTGTTCCGTAAACCACAATGCTCCGTCTTTTCCTACGGTTATTCCATATGGTCCTGAATCTATTTCATTGACCACATATTCTTGTATCGTGATCCTCATATCATTTCCTCCCATTGAAAATTTTGAGTCTTGTTTTTCGGTATAATTTAGTTTAAAAAAGGACATTCCTGGTATTACAGTGGATGCCCTTTTTGCTAAAGTATAAGATATTTTGTTAGAATTCAAAGTCTAGAATCATTTTACTGGTTTGACCTGTAAACTTATAATTATAGGACCCTTTCAGGCTTTCTAATTCACCAGTAGCTTTGATGATTGTTGCAGGGGAATCTAGATTTCCTTTATCAAATATCCCTTGCTCTATAGCTATAAATGTCCCTCGTTTTCCCTTATAAATTCCTTCGAAATGTAAAAATCCAGAAATTTTAGCAGTAGCCAAGTGACCATCATCTATAGTTGATTCTAAATAATATAATAAATATTCAACAAAAGCTTTTCCTTTTAATTCACCGTCAATATCATATTCGACATGGGCAATATTAATAGGGAAATCTTTTCTAGTGTCATTGACTGGCTTTTCATCCCATTTACTTACTGTAAATGTTACTTCCATACGCGTAAACCTCCCTTCATCATTAGATGAGTAATCTACCTCCAGTATATCACCTAAAAAGTACCATCAATAATTATATCTCATAGGAGTGTTTCTAAAGTAACGGATGCTGCTGGTAAGACCCTGTTAAGAGCAAAAGACGACTTATTTTTTGTTCTTCTTATATGACATTGAAAGTAAATTTTTATTTAACAGTTTACTTTCATTTTTATTAAAAAAGAACACGTAGAAATTACTACACGTTCTTTATGAGACGGTTCATTTTTAAATATTACGTATCTTCTAGATTTTTCTTATTATATAGTTGTGTCCTTCTATTTCTTTTCCCTCATTTCAACAGCAAAGTTCATGATCTCTTCCTCTGTTAATTTTTCTTCAGTGGTTAAGATCGGACGGATTACTCTATACGTTTCTTAATTATTTCAATTGTACTAGAAATTGTGAATTAAAAAAGAGAGCCGTAGCCCTCACTTTCAATTAATAGCAATTAAGGATGCTTCGAGGGTATTTAATAGTCTACATTTTAAGGAATGTAGGCTAAGTAATATAAGTTAATCTGTTATTAATTTTGAATAAATACTTAGATCAATAAACTTTTCATTAGATTTTTCACACTTTCTCATTGTCCCTTCGAATGTAAAGTTTAACTTTTGTAAGACTTTTATTGAATTGATGTTTTCAGATTCAACTTTTGCTTCTATTCTATTGAATTCTAAAGTACTAAACGCATAATCCATTAAAGAGAGAATGGCTTCTGGCGCATACCCCTTACCCCAAAAAGCTTTACTAATATCGTAACCAATTTCTGCTTTGGCGTTTTTGAAATCAAATGAATTATAACCACAAGAACCGATAATTTCATTTGATTCTAATTCAATTATTGAATAACGAATAGCTCTGTTTTCCCGAGATAACTTATCAAGCATTTCAATCATATCTACCGCTTGGCTTTCATCAGTAAAACTATTGATATTCATAAATTTTGTAACTTCTGGATCCGCCCAAATTGTAAACATGCTAGCTGAGTCTGATACTTTCATTTTTCTTAAAACTAATCTTTCGGTTTGTAGTTCTGTAATCAATATTTTTACCTCCATTATGTTTTTATTTTGGGGTCAAGATATTGATATCTGCGCATAGTTCAGTCCCTTCGTGTTTCAAGATAATATTATTATAAAAGCTATAAAGGATGAACCAATAAATTTCAAAAATTTGGTTATGTTACAGTTTATGATAACTGCGTAATAAAGAAAAATGAAACAATTGTATTGTGATTTTTAAACATCTTTAATTTTATTCTTATTTACCGTTCGTTGAGAGCAATTATTTTTTAGTTGCTGTATTTCCCATTGCAATAGAAATTCTATTCCAACTGTTGATTTGATTAATTACCAGAACAAGGTCAACATATTGTTTCTCGTCATAGTGTTCACGTACTCGCTTATATAGGTCTTCAGGAACTCTTTTAGTGGGAATTAGAGTAATATGCTCAGATAGTTCAAGAGCAACTTTCTCTTCAGGTGTATAAAAATCACATTCATTCCAAGCATTCAAGCAATAAATTCGTTGTTCGGTTTCACCTATCTTACGGGCATCTGATGTATGCATATCCATGCAGAAAGCACAACCGTTAATTTGAGAGACTCTAATCTTTATAAGTTCTCTAGTAATTCGATTAATTGTAGATTTCTTAGTGTACTTCTCCATATCCATCATAATTTTCATGCCATCAGGTGCAACATCATAGTAGGAAATTCTTTGACTCATAAGGCAAGACCTCCTTTGATTTTAAGATACTTATAATTATACCTTCATACGAACATTCGTGCTATTTTTTTGTTTGTAAAGCATTCGAAATCAAAGAGAATTTCAGTTATAGACAGTGTAATTAGTTGTTTCATGGTACGTAAATATCGCAAATGAGTAACCGTATTTTCCAAACAAATATTTTCACTTTTTAATTACTTTATTATTACCGTCAGAATAAATTGAATAACTCTATTAATTTTTAAATGATTTTATTATAAATGAAACAATTTTATTATCACCAAACAACTACATAATTTTGATCAAACTTTATTCGAAAGCTACAGTGTTTTTATCTTCCTATAGTTATTTATGGGGATTTAGTTAATTTTTTCGTTTTGGAGAACAACTAATTTCTTAGCTTGATAAGCATGTGACGAGACCCCCTGCCCGTCAAGCTAAAGTTTTAATGTACCCCCAAAATAAAAATTTTCTTTCACTACAGTTAATTACTTTGAGAAGTCAGCGGATTTTTTCATTTTAGGGGGATTTTGTTTTGTTAGCTTGATAGTGATGGGATACAGCCAACATTTTGGAAGTTTTATATGCTAAGCGAATTTTAACCTAAAAAAGTCGAATTCCTGTACGTTAAGTGAAGTGGCATTTCATTCACATAATCCCTATTATCTGAAGTTAATAAAGTCTGTTACACTCTCTTCTTTAAAAACGTTTCCATAATATCCTTCTTGAATCTTTTATAATCAAGCTGAAAAGCTACATTATGCGTTTTATAGCCTGGATTAGTAGCAAAACGAAAGTCTGCAATACTTTGACCAAATCCTTCTCCTTGATCAGGAATTACTTTAATGGGTACTCTTGAAAGGCCAACAGCCTCTTGATTCAGCAAATACCACACTGTTACAAAATCATGCATAGGGCTTCCACTTATACCAGGATTAGACTTAGAGTAGAATTTATAATAATAGTCTAACATAGGTTTGATGATGAGTCCTGCAAGATCCTGTGTATTCCGATGAAATGCATCGATTTGCTGGACCATTTCGGGTGTAACAATCGCATGTTGAGTCACATTTAAAGGAATAATTGTCAAGTTCTTTGCATGCTGCAGAATTAAGTTTGCTGCATAAGGGTCTGAGTAAAAGTTAGCTTCAGCCACAGCAGTTACGTTACCTGGATAGAAAAAAGCTCCCCCCATGCAAATACATTCTCTTACGTTTCGCATTGTTTCTAAATTCAACACAAAAGTCGTAGCTAGCGAAGAAAGTCTTCCTAAATTGATAATTGTAAGATCTTCTAAATTTGATTCTATAATTTGATAAATATCATTTAAAGGATAAACTGGATATGAAATTTCAGGGGGAATGATAGGTCCTAATCCGACTTTTCCATGTACCTCAGGGAAATACTGAATCAATATACCTGTCAACGGTACAGAAGCACCAAGGAATACGGGTATCTCTTCTCTTCCCGCAATGTACTTCAAATAGTTAATATTTCTTATTGCATTTTCTCTGGATACATTTCCATAATCGGCTACAATTCCTACAAGTTGAATGTCTTTACGAAAAAAAGTGTACAGTATAGCAAACGCATCATCAATCCCCAAATCTGTAAACAGGAGAACCTTTTTTTTCATATCTCTTCCTCCAAAATCTATAGAATCCTACTTTCACTAATGATGTAGTGATCAGACTAAGCTTGTATGTATATATTTTATGTATTCTTAAAGAGTGGATTCTATTCACTTGAAATAGCTTTGCTCATCTAAATTTGATATTATGTTCAAGCGTAAGTTTCTGTTCTTAAGTTCATAGGCATGGTGTGCTATCCCATGCCCATCAACTTAAGAATTTTTTAACACCCCAAAACGAAAAAACAAGTTAAATTCTCATAGATAACTATCTTATAATTAATTATATAATTTATTTTTTAAATATAATAATATAAAGATATCACTCTTAAAAGGGGGGGATTCAAATTGGTTAAAAACTTACCTTTATACTAATAGTTATTTTAATACTAGATGTAAGTTCTTCTACATTAAGTACGGACGGATACTTTTCTCCAGTTATAGAATGGTCTTTAATGATTATAAGTATTATTTTAAACATTACTGCAGTTATAGGCTTATCACTACACGTCTTTGTATATCAACCTATGAAAAGATTTGAAAAATTAAAATGAAATCTTCAAATAAAATAATTATATTTGAGGTAACACCACCTCGCCATCGAGTGTTGATTTAGAAAAAAGTTTAATTATAAATATTTTATGATATTCAATAAATTTAACTTATAAAAATATTTTTATTCTTATTCAACTATCCTGCCCCGTTAGTTTAAGTACATTTCTTCACAATTTTACAGTGATAGTAACATAAATACCCAACAAAAAATCATCTCACCTCTAGAAATCTATAATGGTAGTTTTAGAATAAGTGAATAAGAGAAATAACCACCATTGATTATTTCTCTTTTCATATACATATTTATTTTTGGAAAAATAACCTAACTCCAAATACTAATAATACTGTGCCAGTAATACCCTCTATTGTACGGTTCACTTTTTCTTTTCTTAAAAAAGTTCTTAATTGACGTATTAGTGAGATATAAAGTAAATACCATATTGCTGTCAAAGTCGTAAATGTGAGTCCTAACAAAAGAAATTGGAAGAGATGACTTTGATTGCTCACAATAAATTGGGGTAGAAAACTTAGGAAAAACACAGCAGTTTTTGGGTTTAAGATTGCCGTGGTAAATCCTTGTCTAAAACTTTTAATCGTTCCAATATCCTTAGAGTTCATTTCCACTGAACCTGACATATCTTCTTTTTTAGACAAGGCACTTTTAATTGACTTTACAGCTAAGTAAATTAAGTAAAAAGCCCCAGCATATTTTATAAATGTAAATAACATAGAGAATTTCATTAGGATGGCAGAAAGTCCTAGTGTAGCCATTATTGTATGAATCATCATTCCAGATACCGTTCCTAAGACGGTCTTTATCCCACCATTTTTACCATGCGAGATAGTGTTTTTTGTAACTAAGGCAAAACCGGGACCAGGCATTATTATGATTAGGATTGCTGTGAGGATAAATAACAAATAATTTTCCATGTTCTAGTATTTCCTTTCCAATTTTTAGTTTTGCCTATAGTATAGCTTTTTTACTTAAAATATTAAATATAAAAAGCGTGATCAGGAGTTTATCGAGGTTATTAGTATCAATTTGACCAAACATTATCCTAAAGTTACATTGATAAAACACACGGCAAACTTATGGGTAAAATTACAAGCTCGGCTCTCACAAAAAACGGGATAACAAAATAAACAGCGGAACTAGTCCACTGTTTATTTCGTCACACCCTCATGTAATTTTTCTGTATAATCTTTTACATCCTTCCAGCTATCTTTCGCTGTATTTAAATCTTCTTTTATAAAGGTAAATTCTTCAGGGCTGATTCCTTTTACGTTTTGTAGTAAATTATTATATTTCGCACCTACCGTATACCACTGATTTGATATGTTTTGCAGTGCTGTAATTGCTGCATCAATTGTTTCTGTCATATTAGTTGTTTTATTTTTTGCATCTGTCAAAATTGCCACTTCTGCTTGCGATCCAGAAATTCTATTCTTTAAACTGGCTATTTCTCGTTCTGCATTTGCAATATCTTTTTTCGCAATCGCAATCATCGGTCCCCCCGCAAGACAAGTTATTAACGCTACGCAAAGTACACCACCAGCAATCACCATATCGTTACTCTTTTTGATCGAATCGTTATATGTATTTATTTGTTGCTCTAGAGCTGGAATACCAGCATTCGTACTCGCCAAAATCGAGGTTAATTGATTCGTATCCTCTTTAAAACTATTTGTGTCTTTCGCCATTCTATCGCGAAAAGCTTTCAAATTCCCTAATAGTACATCTACCTCATTTTGATTCTTTAAAATATCCGCATACAACTTTTCTAAATCCGCTTTTAATTTACCGCTATCCTTTTGATCAATCGCTGCTAACATGTCATTATAATACGCTTGAAAAGTATTATTGTAATTAATAATATTTTGATCCGTTTTCATAATTTGAGGCTTCATATTATTTAACCAATACGCCGCATTAATTTTTGCATCTCTTTGATGCTGAATCATATTTCCTTTAAACTCACTATTAATTGAACTTATTTTACTCAAATCAGTCTCTTGCTGATTTTGAATTAATTTTGCATATGAATCCATTGCGAATATGCTCGATGTCGTTTGCGCCATTACATCTTGGAATCCTGCTGGACCGAGAGAATAATTTTTTGCATTTTCTTGTAATGTTTTTACGTTTTGTTCCGCTGCAAAAGGATGTAAAGGAAGTGCATTACTCGTTGCCACCCCAGCAATCATGATCGTTAAAAGACATTTTTTATAAAATCTTTTCTGCATACTTTTCACCCATTCTCTTTATAAGGATATAAAAAAGCTCCTGCTCACAACTGAACAGGAGCTTCAACTCATTCATCAATACTTAACGCTCTAACGATTCGTATTCGATTATGCTTTTTTCGTATCTACTACTTTAATATCTTCAGCATAGATTTTTTCTGCATAGTCTTTAATGTTCTTCCAGCTATCTTTCGCAATGTTTAAATCTTCTTTAATGAAAACAAGGTCATTTGGACTAATTGAATCTACATTTTGAAGTAAAGAATTGTATTTTGATCCCATTGTGTACCATTGATTTGAAATGTTTTGCAACGCTGTAATTGCTGTATCAATTGTGTTTGTTAAATATTCAGTTTGTGTTTTAATGTTCGTTAGTCCTGCCACTTCTAATTGCGCAGTTGTAACTTGTCCTGTTATCTTTTGAATTTCTGCCTGTGCATTATCAAGCTCTTTCTTCGCTAAGACGATTCCTGCAGTACCACCACCTACTGCTGCTGTTCCACCTGCAATTAATGCGATTCCTAGCGGAGTTCCTGCTCCCGTAGCAATTACAACCGCACCACCGATAATTGCAATTGGGCCTAAAGCTGTCGCAACAGATGAACCGATAATAATTGCATTATATTTACTAATTGCTTCATTATACGTTGTAATTTGATTTTGCAGAAGCGGAATTCCAGCATCTTGACTAGCCAAGATAGATGTAATTTGATTTGCATCTCCCTTGAAATTTTGAGTATCCGACGTCATTTTATTTCGGAATTTCTTTAAGTCTTCTACTAACTTATCTACTTGCGCTTTATTTTCAGTAATACTACTTGATAATCTAGTTAGACCTTTCGTAAGAGTTGCTTTATCCTTTGCATCAACCGCAGCAACTAAAGTATCATAATAGTTTTGGAATTTCGTATTGTAATTAATGATATTTTGATTTGTTGAAATAAGCTGTGGCTTCAATACATCTAGCCATTGTTGTGCATTCCCTCTCGCTGTATCTTGATGCTGAATCACTTTACCTTTTAAAGATGTATCAACTGACGTTACGTTCCCAAAGTTAACATTACCTTGTTTAATAATTGTTAAAGCGTACAGATCCATTACTAAAGCGTTAGAACCTGTTCTTTCCATCGCATCTTTAAGGCCTTCTGGTCCTAATGAATATTCGTCATAATCATTATATGCTTTTGCTACAGCATGAACTGGAGCTTGTTTCACTGTACTTTCAGCAGCATACGTATGGGCTGGCATAATATTCCCTGCTGCAAATACTGCCATAAGTGCTGATAGAGCCATTACTTTATATGGTTTTTTTGTCATTTTTCTTCTCTCCCTATATCGCTAATTATTTTTCTGTTTAATGTACTTCAACGTTTGTAACGTAATCTTCAAATTGATTTGTTTGCTTATTCATTTCATCACTTACTTTTTTAAGTTGATTGAAATGTTTTTGAAGTAAACTACTGTCTGTATACGTGCCTTCTTCAATATTTGCTTGAATTTGGATCATATTATTGTTTAAAACTTTCCAATCCGTTAATAACGTTTCTAAAGTTGCGATTTGGCGATCAATCAGTTCCGTAAAGCTACTTACTTGATCTTCAACGAATGTGATTTGAGTCGCCTCTGATTCAGTTTGTGATAACTTTTGAATAAGTGGTAGTAGCTCTTTTTGTTTTTGCTGAATACGAAGAGCTGCTTCCCTCGTTTGACTATCTGCTGCATTTACAATTTCATTACTTAACGTACCGATAGAAACAAAATCGATTGTTTTCGTTTGTGCAGTTTGATTTGTGATTGTAAATACTTGTTTACCGATATTAATAGAACCTTTAATAATTTCTTGTGGTCTATTCAAAATAGTAGTTAGTTCAGCTTGAATTTCCCCTTGAATTCTTTTTATGTCTTCTCTTAATTTCACAATATCTCCACTTGATCCTTGCAGTGTTTTTATTGCTTCATCAGCTTTAATTGATAAGTTATTACTATCTTTGTCTAATACCGTTTTAAATCGATTTAACTCTAATAAATCTTGCTCCATACTCTCTTGAATGCTTTGGACCTGCAATTGTAATTTTCCATATGCGTTTGTAAAATCTGCTTTTGCCTGTTCATCTTCATTTACTTTTCCTGCTAGTTCATAGAGCTTACTATAATAGCTATTAAATCTAGTGCTGTATCTCATCATCTCTTGATTTAAGTCGATTAGCTTCGGATTATATTCATCAATCCACTCTCGTACATTCGCCTTTGCAAATTTTTGATGATTCGTCAAACTACTCATCGCATTTACCTTAATGTCTGGCTGTTGCAAAATAACTAATCCGTATGCTTGGATAAGTGGTGACTGTGACCCTAACATTCTAATTGAATTTGATAATGTATTTGGAGCAATTACATTTTGCACGTTTAATACTTTCACCTTTGGTTGCCCCTCTTCAGCGTAAGCGCTTACAGGAATGAAGCAACTCGTAGATACTGCTGTAACCAATAACCCTGTAATTAAAGTTTTTTTCACTTTAACCCCTCCTATGTATTAGCAACTATTACTATCGCATTTTATTATTCTATTTTCTTGCACATTATTTGAGATGGTTAAAAATAGAGAACGTTCTCACCGTGAGTCATGTACGAAACACCTCTCTCAAACTTTATTTCTACAGTACTTACTTATTGTTATAAAACATTTCATAACTTTTCACATGTGCTTAGTATGAATAACATTGTATAAAATTTCTGTTTCATCGCAATTTCCATATTCACACAGTGAATATATTACATGAAAATATTATTCATTTTAAGATAAATAACGCACGTGAATATGAAATTAAGTTTTGTTTTTATTAAAGTTTTGTACTGTAAGGTCATTTAAACACAGCTATTCATCTATCGTAAAGAAGTATTTTAATTCCCTTTATTTTCAAGACCTCATGTCCTTATTCCAAAATAAAATCCACTTAACTTCCTCCATTAAGATATCCATATATCACAACAAAAAACACTGTTTACTCATAAGAGATTATATTATAGTAATATAATTTTAAGGCCTATATGCAATTATGCATAGCATATACACAAAAAGGATAGCTTCACTTTCGTGAAGCTATCCTTAAAAAATCTTATTACTTTTTCAAATGATATGGAACTGTCGTAATAACAACATTTCTTTTATAGAGTAAATACGCACGAATGAGTAAACTAGACTGATTATGAAGAATGTTATGCCAACCTTTTTTCGGAATAAACTGTGGTATAACGACCGTAACTCGGTAATTTGATTCACTCGCTTTATATTGCACTGTGTCAATAAATTTTGTAAGCGGCTGAATAATGCTTCTATAATGAGAATGTAATGTAACAAGCCTTACTTCAGGTTGCCACTTCTCCCATTTCTCTTCAAATTTCTTTTCCTCTTCTCTGTCAAAAGCAACATATACAGCGATAACTTGATCTGCAGAAAGAGCCTTAGCATAGTTCAATGAATTTTCTACTACATGAGTCATACCAGCTACAGGAACGACAATTACATTCCCTTCAATCGGAACAAGTGGTTCACAAGTTTTTAAACTTAATTGATCGCCCACTGCATCATAATGCTTCTTAATTCGATGGAACAAGAAGATAATAAAAGGTAAGAAAATAAGGATTGACCAAACTTGTGCGAACTTAGTTAAAAAGAACATGCTCATAACGATAAAACTAATGACTGCACCAATTAAATTAACCGTTAATCTTAAAGCCCATCCTTCAGGCTTTTCACGAAGCCATTTTAGTACCATTCCAGTTTGAGAAAGTGTAAACGGAATAAATACCCCTACTGCATATAGCGGAATCAAGTGTTCTGTTTTCCCCTGAAAAGCTACAATTAAAATAATCGAAGAAATCCCAAGTATAATAATACCGTTTGAATAACCTAGGCGGTCTCCTCTAATCGTAAACATTCTCGGTATGAACTTATCTTTTGCAAGATTAACCGCTAATAGTGGAAATGCAGAATAACCTGTGTTAGCCGCAAGAATTAATATTAAAGCTGTTGTACCTTGTATGAAATAGTACATGAAATTACGTCCAAAAGTTTGTTCAGCAATTTGTGAAACGACTGTTACTTCCTTACTTGGATTAATTCCGTAATAATAAGCTAAAAAGACAATTCCAGAAAATAAAACTGCAAGTAATGCACCCATTGCAAGCAATGTTTTCGCTGCATTGTTAGGTGCAGGATCTTTAAAGTTTGGAATTGCGTTAGATATCGCCTCAACACCCGTTAAAGCAGAGCTTCCTGAAGCAAATGCTCGTAACAGTAAGAACAAACTAATTCCCGCAACTGGTGTTCCAATTGGCGAATGCAGCGTGGGTGAAACGTGACCAGTCAAAATATTATATATTCCTACACCAATTAATATAAATAATGCTACAACGAATAAATAAACCGGATATGCTAAAACGGAAGCTGATTCCGTTACGCCTCTTAAATTTAAGATGGTAATCAATATGACAAATATAATCGCAATGATTACATTATGTGCATGTAAACTAGGAAAAGCTGATGTGAGCGCATCTGTACCTGCGGACACACTTACTGCAACAGTTAAAATGTAATCGACTAATAAAGATCCTCCAGCTATTAATCCCGGATTCATCCCTAAATTTTCTTTTGATACAACATATGCTCCGCCGCCATGAGGGTAAGCAAAAATAATTTGTCGATAAGATAAAATAAGAGCTGTCAATAATACTAATACCCCAACAGCTATCGGAATGGAATACCAATAAGCTATTGCTCCAAGACCTGCTAGTGCAATTAATATTTGCTCTGGTCCGTATGCGACCGATGACAATGCGTCAGAAGATAAAATGGCTAGCGCCTTCGTTTTATTAAGTTTTTGCTCTCCTAACTCAGTTGATTTTAACGGTCTTCCAATTAAAAATCTTTTAATAGATGAAACCAATGCTGTCCACTCTCCAATAATTTTGTACGAACGATTTTGCTAGTTACAGCGATAAACTATTTCTTCAGAAAACAAAAATGTCTACAAGCCATAACGAAATAGACTTGTAGACATTATTTTTTTTGTCGCACAAGCTCCACCTTCCTTCTCAATATAACGCTTACGAGGTTAGCTGTCGGATTCGGGCCTATGAGTAGCCCTACCTTTTTCAAGGATTCACCCCATTGGATTATGTACTAATCCATAAGAACGGGTCCCCCGCACCATGTGGCTTCAGCGATTTAGAAAATTGAAACTGTGGATTATAATACTCCTTTATTTTCAAAAAGTAAACAAAAATTTTAAAAAAGAAAAAAATTAAAACGATTGCGCATAATCCACCGAAAAATATACATAATGAATACTAAAAATCCACAAAGGAGACCCGTATGTCTAAAGAAAAGAAGCCACTTTTTTCCGATTCCTATTTAGATGCAGTAGCAAATGAAATTAATCAGCTATATGGTAAACGTGAAAGAGAACGAAATACGACAGATAAACCGAAAAGAAACGAATAAATTGTCAAAAAGAAACAAAAAAAGGATAGCAACATTTATATTTTGCTATCCTTTACTCTTTTTCATACCATTTCTTTAGTAAAAATCATTTTTTCATATACCTTTAAATTTTGATACACAACACTTAATAAAGGCACATCTATAGACATTTCCTCTGCTAATTTCAATAAGTATCCTTGTAAATGCTTCCCTTCAATGAGCGAATCTTTTTCCATATCCCGTTGCATCGATGACTTCATATCATACGAAATTTTATCAATCGTTTTCATATGTTCCTGGGCGATATTCTCCTTAACTGGAGCCCCCATAGATTTCATGATTTGCACTGATTCTTCAAATAAGTTCCTAATAAATTCTCGGCCTCCATCACTCTCACGAATCGGTCCTATCGGCGCACGCATTAATGTTGTCACACCTGACATTACGGTGATAAATAAATATTTATGCCACATATCTTGCACAATATTTTCACTTAAAACAAAACTAGCTTTTGTATCTGCAAATGTTTTAGAAATAAGCTTTATTCTCTCTGAATCTTGAGGCTTAATTTCCCCAAATACAAGTCTGTTGGCAGCACTCGTTTGTACAATTTCTCCCTGATCGTTTAATGTCGTCTCGATAAAGCATAGACCGCCAATTACTTTCTCTTCACCGAATTCCTTTTGTAATAGTGATAAATGAGCGATACCATTTAACAATGGGATTATTACAGTATTTTTACCTACAAACGGCTTTAAATCTATGGTCGCCTCGTGTAAATGATACGCTTTTGTTGAAAATAAAATCACATCAAATGGAGTCGTTCTATCTTCTTTCGTTACCAATTTCGGTTGAAATGAAAAATCTCCATTAACACTACGAATAACAAG
This sequence comes from Bacillus sp. SIMBA_074, assembly GCF_046534555.1. Lineage (NCBI taxonomy): Bacteria > Bacillati > Bacillota > Bacilli > Caryophanales > Bacillaceae > Bacillus > Bacillus sp. SIMBA_074. Next base: position 119,304 of record NZ_JAWRYM010000001.1, read on the forward strand.
GCCTTTTTCTTCTAATTGCTGTTTTCTTTTGCTGCGAACGAGAAATGTAACATCTTCTCCCTTTTCTACTAATCGGCCACCGAAAAATCCGCCAACGCCCCCAGCTCCTAATACTAAAATACGCATACAACATCCCCCTTTTTCTAACACAATTATACTAATTTTAGTATACATAACATTATACATGTCCCTTGTTAAATAAGCTGAATTTTCATTCTTAATCTAATGAACAAGAGAGGTTATTTTCAAGAAAAATTGGGCATGTTGTTTCTATAGCTTATACGGAAAGGAAACAATGTAAATGGAGGCAATACAAACAATCGAGGAAAAAGATGTAACAACAGCTATATTTCAATTTATATTCCCGTTTTCGTTTAAAACTGGATATGAACAAAATATGTTCCCTTTCTTACAAAAAAATGATTTTCGACCTTTTCGACTCGATCATCTTGAAGATGAAAATACATATTACGGGAAATTTCAAGTTTCACATCAAAATATGGAAGCATACTATCTTTCCTTTACAAATAAAATTCTCTTTCCTCATTCAGAACATCAAAAAGGATTACAGCGCTATTCTAAAGACCTTAATTTAAATGGACATTTAACAACTAACCTTATTTCCGTTCCATTCAAGATACATTCTATTGATGTAACACTTTGTCCTTATGAGCTTGGGTTCTTAACAATTCGGACAGAAATAAAAACCGCTCCTAACATGACATTATCAGAAGCGATTGAATTCGCGGCTCGCTTCCGTGTACTTGAAACTAATAGTGATACGACTGAGACTATTTGTATTGAATGTGATGGAAAAAAATATTCACAAGTAGAAAAACTTATATTCGGTGATTTATTTCATGGTTTAACAGACTTCTTTGAGAACAAGAGATTGCGGAGTTCTTACTTTCAAACATTCCCTTTCTTTGAAGACCAGCGAATGTATGTACAAACTCTATTATCCATAAACAAAGAGTCAGACCTTCATATAATCGATGTATATCGAGCTTCCAGTCTTTCCGGATTATCAGATGATGGTAAGCCATATATTAGTGCAAATAATGTTCCTTATATTCACGATTATTTAACAAAACATTCTTATCAAAGATGGGCTCCTAACCGTTACTTTATTATGGAAGAACATATTTTCACATGTATTACAAATGAAGGTGAACAAGCAGTCACTAAACTTGCTAGTCAAATGTACGGGGAGTTTTATTACGCTTTATTATTAAATTTATTTCATAAAGTTGTTTTATTAAAGATGGCAAACGCTTATGCCGAGTTAAATATTGAACAAGATACAAATGAAATAGAGAAATTAATTTATTCAATAAATTCGTTTACAGCTAATTATTTTTCTTTAGAATTAGTATCCCAATCACAAAGTGAAGATATTTTCTTTCGTCTAAGAAAACTTTTTAACATTGAAGTACTGTACACGAACGCGAAACAAAATCTCGATAGTTTATTTAAATATCAAGAAAATGTTGCTTCAAAAAAAGATAGCCTCTTATTATTAATTTTAACGCTCTACTCTGTTGTAGGCCAAATGTTAGGGTTTACTATGATTGATCTTTTAAGAAACACCGATTCAAACAAAATATCATCGCCTTTTGAATTTTTTGCTCTATTAATAGCGATTAGTGGCATAGTCATTTCACTTATTTTAGGTATACAAAGTTTATACCAATGGAGTGTACAACATAAACGAAGAAAAGCATGGGTAAAACAAACTGTACTTTCTGCTGTGAAAGAGAAGGATAGTACAAAGTAACTAAAAAACAGATGGCAGCACGATGCTACCATCTGTTTTCTATTATGCTTACTTACCTGCTTCGATTTTTTCTAATGTAGCAGCTACTTGCTCTTCTGTTAATTCGTGTTGCACGATATAACGATTACGTGGGTGTACACGACATTCATGAGAACATGCACGTAAATGTTTTGCTTCACTTTCTTCAGAACATAAAATTTTCTTGTTACATTCAGGGTTTGCACAGTTTACATAGCGCTCACAAGGTTCACCTGTAAAGTGATCTTTACCAACGATAACATGTTCTTTTTGGTTTACTGGTACAGCGATACGCTCATCAAATACGTAACATTGACCATCCCAAAGTTCACCTTGTACTTCTGGATCTTTTCCGTACGTTACAATTCCGCCATGAAGCTGGCTTACATCTTCATAACCTTCACGAACTAACCAACCTGAGAATTTCTCACAACGAATTCCACCTGTACAGTACGTTAAAATCTTTTTACCCTCAAGTGTTTCTTTATTTTCTCTAATCCAATCTGGTAATTCACGGAATGATTCAATATCTGGTTTAATCGCACCTTTGAAGTGTCCTAAATCAAATTCATAATCATTTCGTGCATCAATGATAACTGTATCTTCTTGTTTCATTGCCTCATAAAAATCTTTTGGTTCTAAATACTTCCCAGTAATTTCTTTCGGGTTAATGTCGTCTTCTAGACGAAGTGTAACTAACTCTGAACGAGGACGTACGTGCATTTTCTTGAATGCATGTTCATCTGCCTCATCAATTTTAAATACGATTCCAGCAAAACGTGGATCATTATTCATCGCTTCCACGTATTTTTCTGTTTGCTCAACAGTTCCAGAACAAGTTCCGTTAATTCCTTCTGTCGCTACAAGAATTCTTCCTTTTAACTCAAGTGATTTACAAAATTCTAAATGCTGTTCAGCAAATTCTTCTGGGTTTTCAATTGTTGTGTACATGTAATACAGTAATACTCTATATGGTTTTGTAGTTGCCAATGTATTTCTACCACCTATCTAAATTTTAAAATCATGTATAAGTTAACGTTCATATCAAAACATATATAATAAGAAAATACATACTAAATTGTACTTAGCCTATTTTCTTCTATTTACAATTTTTTCTATAAGTTAACAAAAATAAAAACAAGATTACAGAACAAAACACTACGGTTAGGTTGTAATCCCAATATATTATATATCATACAATTTCATTTCCATCAATTAATATGCTGTAATATAGGCTGTATGTTCACATAAATTTCAAAAACAACCCTATAATTTATTATCTTCTCCCTTATTCAACAACCATAAACTCCCAAAATATTTTTGCATCGTCACACCATTCATTGCACACAGTCATATAATTTGCATTAAGGAAACTTTTATGTTCAAATGAAATTGCCACATCATATATCTAAATGTATTGAAATAATGAGTAAAAATAAAGTGAAACTTTAATCAAGTTAAGATTTCAAAGGGGAATACTACTATGAATAAAGATATAACAAAAAATGAACAAGTCCCTTCTCAAAGTACAACAGTTCAATCAGCCCATTTAGCGTTAAGTGGACAAACAAAAGGCTTTAAAAGACTGTTACCATTCTTAGGACCTGCTTTTATCGCATCAGTTGCTTATATTGATCCTGGGAACTTCGCTACAAATATCGCAGCTGGATCACAATATGGGTATTTATTGCTTTGGGTAATACTCGCTTCTAATTTAATGGCTGTATTAATTCAAACTTTATCAGCTAAATTAGGAATCGCTACTGGGAGAAATCTTCCTGAAGTAGCTCGCGAAAACTTCCCCAAACCAGTTTCCATCGGTTTATGGATACAAGGGGAACTCGTTATTATGGCTACAGATTTAGCTGAATTTATTGGGGCAGCACTTGGCTTATACTTACTATTTGGAATTCCGATGTTACCAGCTGCTTTAATTACAGCAGTTGGATCATTTATTATTCTTGAATTTCAACGCAGAGGCTTTCGTCCATTAGAAGCTATCATAACAGGTATGATTTTTATCGTTGTTATCGCTTTTGGTATCCAAGTCTTTTACGCAAAACCGGAATTAAGCCCTCTACTCTCAGGACTTTTCACTCCAAAATTCCAAGGTGTAGATAGCATCCTTTTAGCAGCTGGAATTTTAGGTGCGACAGTAATGCCGCACGCGATATATTTACATTCGGCCTTAACGCAGCGCCGTGTAGTCGGAACAAATGATGAACAAAAGAAAAAGATTTTCCGCTTCGAATTCATCGATATTATTATTGCAATGGTTATCGCTGGAGCAATTAATGCAAGTATGTTAATTGTAGCAGCTGCACTATTCTTTAAAAACGGCTTGCACGTTGAAGACCTTGATGTTGCTTTTAACCAGTTCAGTAATTTAGTCGGTCCTGTATCGGCTGCATTATTTGGGATTGGACTTTTATCAGCAGGTTTATCTAGTTCTTCTGTTGGTACGATGTCTGGTGATATTATTATGCAAGGATTCATTCGAATGCATATTCCGTTATACTTACGCCGATTTATAACAATGATTCCGCCTCTCGTTATTATCGCTTTAGGTGTAAATCCAACTTACGCTCTCGTTATGAGTCAAGTTGTCTTATCTTTCGGTATTGCCTTTGCATTAGTACCACTTATTATGTTTACAAGTAATAAGAAGATTATGGGTGCACTCGTCAACCATCGCATTACAACATTTATCGCGTGGTTAATCGCTGCACTTATTATCGTTTTAAATATTTTCTTACTGTATCAAACATTTGTAGGTTAATAAAAAAGGGTATTCCAAATTTGATTTGGAATACCCTTTTTGTATGAAATGATTTCCTTCTACTTACCACTTATGTATGTCCCTCTTTCCGGCATTATCGCACCTTTTTCAGTTCGAAAATAAAGTGGTAAGCCTTCCGTGAAAAACATACTCACCTTGGATGGATCCTGCCTTTGATGATGGATATGTAAATGTGGTTCACTTGAACTTCCTGAGTTACCGACTTGTGTAAGAAACAAAAATACCCCCGATTCATCTAGTCGTAAATAAATATGATTAACAGCCATAGATTCAAAATCATCCTTACCCCTTGAATAATCTTTATTTTCAGATTAGATTATATAATAACAACACATTCTAGTTTCAGAAGAAATGGAGTGAAAGCATGTTTCCTATATTAAAAACCAACCGACTCATTTTACGAGAACTTACCGACGAAGATGCACCGAGTATATTACAGTGCTTTTCTAATACCGATGTCCTGCGCCATTATGGCCAAAAACCATTGCAAAATTTGGATCAAGTAAAACAAATCCTTACTAATTTTAAATTGGGGTACAACGCAAGAAGCGGCATTAAATGGGGAATCGAATTAAAAGACAAGAAAGGGCTCATCGGAACAATTGGTTTTCATGATTGGTCTTCCGAACATAAACGAGCAAATATAAGTTATGCCTTTTTGCCTGAACACTGGGGAAATGGATATGCTACTGAGGCAGTTTCTGAAATTATATCTTATGGCTTCCATACGCTTCATTTAAAACGTATCGGGGCAATTGTATTTCTTGAAAACGAAGCTTCAAATAAAGTGCTATTAAAATTAGGATTTGAAAAAGAAGGGATTCTAAAAAACTATATGTATCAAGATGATATCCCATATGATACGAATTTTTATTCTTTATTAAAATCCGTTTAATAGATATAATTCCCAAAAAAGAAACCTCACTTTTAAAAGTAAGGTTTCTTTTTTGATTAATAGTTTTACTTATTATCGATATAAGCATTCTTATAAGTATAAACGCCACCAAATTGATGCTTTTCAATTCCTTTTACATAATCCTTTTGTACATAAGCGGAACCAATATGATAAAGCGGTGCTACCGCAGCGTCCTCTAATATGACCTGCTCAGCTTCTCGCAACGCTTTCCATCTTTTCTTTTGATCTAGTATAAGATCATTTTTAGCTTTTTTTATTAGCTCATCGTAATGAGGATTAGAATAATTCATTTTATTATTTGGATTACTTGTCGTAAATAGCTCTAAATAACTAATTGGATCTTTATAATCTGGTCCCCAATTTACCATAGATATATCGTAATCACCTGTTTGTTCTAATTGTAATTTTTGCTTAAATGGCTGTTGTTTAATTTGTATCGTTAATCCATGCAAATTCTTCTCTAAGTCACCTTTTATATATTCCGCCATACGTTTTGCGTTATCTTGTTCAAACGTTAAAAACTCGAGTTTTATTTGTTCTACTCCAACTTCTTTTTTCGCTTCTTCCCAAATCTTTTTCGCATTTTGCAAATCATATGGAGAAAGATCTCCATTTTCTTTTCTAAAATCTTTACCAGTCTCTTCATTTACATGACCAACTGGTACAAGTCCACTTGCAGGTTTTGCCCCGTTATTAATAAAGTGAGCAACAAAATCCTTCTTATTTAACGCTAATGAAATAGATTGACGTACTTTCTTATTTGCTAACGCATTATTTTTTTCATTAAAACGTAGCATAGCAATTCCAGGATCGCTCGACATATGCAATTGCTTATTCCCTTTATACTTGTCTACAAATTGAGAATTAATTGGTACTCGATCCAAATCGCCAGCTTCATATAAATTTACTGCTGTCACTGTATCCTTCACAATTTGAAAGTTTATTTCTTCTAATTTCACTTTCTTTTTATCCCAATATATATCATTTTTCTTTAATTGAAATTCTTGTTCATGCTTCCACTTCTCTAATACAAATGGACCGTTATATATGAGATTACTAGGTTCCAATGCATAATTCTCTCCTTGTTCTTTTAAAAATGATTCGTGCTGTGGTAAGTATATAGGTAACGCTAACAACTGTAAAAAATACGGAATTGGCTGTTCTAGTTCCACTTCTAACTTATAATCATTTATAACTTTAACCCCAAGTTCATCAAGAGGCATTGTTCCCTTATTTATCTCTTTCGCATTTTTCACGTAAAAGAGCATATACGCATATTGAGACGCTGTTTCATGACTTACCGCCCGTCTCCACGCAAACATAAAATCATTGGCTGTTACACTGTCTCCATTTGACCATTTTGCATCTTTACGCAAATCAAATGTATATTTTTTACCATCTTCACTTCTTTCAAACGATTTTGCTACTGCTGGAATAGGCTGATCTTGATCATCTAATACATATAACCCTTCAAATATGTTTTGCATAACGTGCGCTGATGTACCATCCATCGTTTTTGTAGTATCAAGAGAAGGAATTTCTTCTGATACCGTTACATTTAATACTTGTTTTTTTGCCTCTGTGTCACTTTTATTCGCTTTATTATTACAAGCTGCTAATAATAAAGTTGTAACAAGTGCCATTACTATTAAATGGCTCTTTTTTCGCTTCATGAGTTGTTCTCCTTAAGTATAAAATATTATAAAGCGTTATATATTATAGCAGAAATACTAACAGAAAGATGCGACATTCTTTTGAATATTTATTCGTTCAAGAAAAAAGCTATCCTTTTAAAAAAGGATAGCTTTCTCAACTGATATATAATTACCTATCTTTGTAAACCTCGTTTATAACGACTTGCTTCAAATATAATACGCTCTTCATCTAATGTTTTACATTCACCATTCCAAACGACACGTTTACCATTAATAATTACATCGCTTATATCTTTTCCACTAGCTGCATACACAAGATGTGATAACACTTCATCTGCCGGTTGTAAATGCGGCTTATTAGATGGGTCAATCGTAATAAAATCAGCACACTTTCCAACCTCAAGTGAGCCCGTTTGTTTCATCCCGATTACTTCAGCAGCTCCTTTAGTCGCAAGTGTAAGAGCTGTTTCAACTGGTAACGCTGTTGCATCTTGATGAATACCTTTTTGTAATAATGTTGCAATGCGCATTTCTTCAAACATATCTAAATTGTTGTTAGACGCCACACTATCTGTTGCAATTCCTACTTTTATTCCTGCTTCTAGCATCGCTTTTACATTCGCTATACCAGAACCTAGTTTTAAATTACTATTTGGGTTATGAGCTACTCGAACATCATGTTCTGCTAAAAATGCACGCTCATTTTCATTTAATACTACACCGTGTGCAATAACTGTTGGGCGTTTAAACAATCCGCAACTTGCTGCATATTCTACTGGACGCTTCCCATACTGTGCTTCAATATCACGTACTTCACGCTCTGTTTCAGAAAGATGAATATGAACCATCGTTTGATTTTCTACTGCAATACGAGCACACTCTTCTAACAGTTCTGTGGAACATGTATATGGACTATGTGGTGCAACCATCGTAGTTAACATACCACTTTCGTTATAGTAACGCTTCACATATTTCTCAGCTTCTTCAATTGCTTTCTTTTCATCGTCTTTCGTTCCGAAGCTAAATAAAGTTCTTGAAACAGCAGCACGCATTCCACTCCTTGATACCGTTTCCATAATTGCATCTTGGTCTACTCCAATAGGATTAAACATATCAGAGAATGATGTTGTACCACTTTTCACCATTTCAAGTAATCCTAATTCCGTGCTAGCGACCGCAAGCTCTGGCGTAAACTGACTTTCAAGTGGCCAAATTCTCGTCTCAAGCCATGGCTGCAATAACATATCATCTCCGATACCTCTCAAAAGGCTCATAACAACATGTGTATGTGTATTGACAAGCCCTGGTAAAACCCACTTTCCTTTCATGTCAATTACTTCATCTACTTCAAAATCGTTAGCGAATTCTCCGCTATTTATATCTATAATTTGATCATTTTCTACAATGATATATCCATTTTCTATCACTTCATTTTGTTCATTCATCGTTGCAATTGTAGCGTTTACATAAGTTGTTTTCAAAAGTATTTCCCCTTTCAACTCTATGAAGTTCCCTTTAATTAGTTACCACCATTATAGTAACTTATTGAAGATTAAGAGTCAAAAGATAATTTTAATTCTTTCGTTGTCTTTTCCTTCAAAATGCTATATTGTTTTTCATTTGTATCTGCAAATGCTTCTTCACGGCTCGACTTCATGTCCATATAGTTTAATGTTTCATGAAATTGGGTCCTAGTAAAATCATACCTTTTCCCATCTACTTTATTGTAGAAATGCCATACTTCACCTATCTTCGTCTTTATTATCTCTCCCCCGCACAATTCTTGGACAATAAGGGCCGTTACACCACATTGTCCCTTTGCTGGGCTTTCGCTCGTCCACTTAGAACTCGTTTCTATTGACCAAGATTTTCTTAATGCTTCATATAGTTGTTTAATCTTTATGCTATCCATATTCAGCATCTCCTGACATTAGCAATTTCACACATCATATTATAAAAGCGGTAAAAGGCAATTTTTAAAAATCATTACTATTTGTAACACCGTTCAATATATTGAACGGTGTTACAAATGATTTAATTCACCTTTGCTCCATAACATCTCGCAACTACAACCGCCTGCGCTATATCTAATTTCACGTTTTTTAAATCAAAAGCTTTAAAATCAACTCTATCAACTACAGCTCCTCTTAAATCCGCCCCACTAAGTTTCACCTTACCTAATTGTGCGCCCGTTAAATCCGCTTCACGCAAATCTGCTTTTTCTAAATTACATTCATATAGGTCAGCTTCAATTAAACGAATACCCTTTAACATTTGTTTACTTAAGTTCGCAAACCTTAAATTCGTATATGACCAATCGCCTGATATAATTGTTATTCCGTCTAAATTCGCCTCTTCGAAATCCGAACCAGTCATTTTACATTCTTCAAACTTAGATACAAATAAATTCGCACCAAAAAACCTACAATTAGCAAACGTAGTTCCTTGATGGATAGAAGCATTAAAAAGAGTACCAGTAAAATCACATTCTATGAAATTACAATTTTTAGTAAAAACTTCTGATGCATCTATCCCTCTAAAACGGCATTTTATGAAGGTACAATTTTTCAATTCCTCGTCTTTTATCCAGATATCTTGAAAATCTATTTCTACATATTCTTTATTTACAAATTCACTCATAATCAATCCTCCAATTTTTCAAAAAACCTCACTTCAGCATGAAGTGAGGTTTCTTCTTATACAATATGCTCATCTAACCATGAAATCAAATCTTGAAATACATCTTCTCTATTCACTTCATGGAACATTTCATGTCTACCATTTTCATATAAACGAAGTGTTACATCTTTCACACCACATTTTTTATAGTTTTCGTATACTTCTTTTACACCTTTCCCCATATCCCCAACAGGATCACGATCACCAGAGAATATATGTATTGGAAGATTTTTTGGTGTCTTCTTGTATTCTTCTATTTTATTTACTTCTAGAACTCCATGAAACAATTCTCGGTAAAAACTAGTCGTGCAAATGAATCCACATAACGGATCCGCAATATACTTATCAACTTGATGAATATCTGAAGATAACCAATCAAATTTCGTACGATTTGGCTTAAAGTGTGAGTTGAAGTTTCCGAAAGATAAGAAGTTCAGCATCGGACTTTTCGTTTTCTTTCCGCGAAGTTTCATCTCAATTGTCGCTACTTTATGACCGATACTTCCTAAAAGCCCTGGATTTCCACCAGTTCCTGAAATAAGGAATCCATCATATAATTCACCTTTAAATTGTACAGCACGTCTTGATAAAAAAGAACCCATACTATGTCCAAGTAAAAATAACGGGCATGTCTGCTCTTCTTTTATCATTTCCGAAACAAAGATAACATCAGACACAGCCTGATTCCAACCTACATTTGGTTCAAAATGACCATAGTCTTCTTCTCTTTTTACTGTTTTTCCATGCCCCTTATGATCATGAGCATAAACACCATATCCTGCTTCTAATAAGGCATCAATAAATTCTGTATAAACACCTGCATGTTCTGTCATACCATGTGCAATTTGAACAATTCCCCGCGGATTTCCTTCTGGTAACCATTTACGCAAGTAAATTTCCGATTTATCCAATGCCGTAACGAAATTTTCCTGTATGCTCATTCCGACAGCCTCCAAATCTATTATGTATATCTTTTTTTATAATGAATAAACATTCATTATTCTTATTATGTATTATATGCAATTGCTTTCATTATGACAAATGATCTATTTTTCCGATTACATATTAAACTATTATCTTGACGAATTTAAAATAAAATTATATAGTTACTTACATAAAGTAATTAATATATTTTTAGGAGGTTTTAATCATGATGCCCTCACTATTTTTAGCACATGGATCACCTATGCTTGCTATTCAAGATACAGACTATACACGCTTTTTAAAGACACTTGGAGCAACATATAAACCGAAAGCTATTGTTATTTTTACCGCTCACTGGGAAAGTGAAGTATTAACGATCTCCTCTTCAGATGAAGTATATGAAACAATTTATGACTTTGGAGGTTTTCCTCCTGAGTTATACGAAATCAAATATCATGCGAAAGGCTCTTCTAGCATTGCGTCTATGCTAGAAACAAAATTTAAAAACAAAGGCATTCCAGTCCATCATAATATGCCGAGAGGTTTAGATCATGGCTCATGGACACTCCTGCATCGTATGTACCCAGAAGCCAATATTCCTGTCGTACAAATATCAGTAAATCCATTCCTTCCTGCAAAAGAACAATTTGAAATTGGAGAAGCACTAAAAGGACTTGGACAAGAAGATATTTTAGTAATCGGCAGCGGAGTTACTGTTCATAATTTACGAGCATTAAAATGGAATGAAACAACTCCGGAACAATGGGCGATTGAATTTGATGATTGGATTATAAATCATATGCATACTAGCGATAAAGATGCATTGTTTAACTGGGAAAGAAATGCTCCTCATGCACAATTAGCTGTACCAAGAGCGGAACATTTTGTTCCTCTATTTATCGCGATGGGTAGTGGTGAGAACGACGGTACGGTCATTCACCGTGGCTACGAGCTTGGTACATTAAGTTATCTTTGCCTTCAATTTTAATGAAAAAGGATGAAGCAATATTGCTTCATCCTTTTTCTGTTTTTCATTCACATAGTTAACTAACTTCCAAATGTCGTTTCTCTGATACCTCTTCGTTCTTACTATGAAAATAAACCCAAATGCACGCAATAAATAATAGTGATGATGTAGAGAAGAAAACATATTGGAAGCCTGCATGAGCTGCAATTTGTCCACCAAGTACTGGCCCAATCATATTTCCTAAAAACTGAAACGATTGATTATATCCAAATATTCGTCCCGTTACATGGGTTGGCGTATGTTGTTTTAGTAGAGTTTGTACGGAAGGTAATAGTCCTGCTTGTGCAATACCTAATAAAAAGCGAAGAATTAATAGTTGCCAAGCTGAGGTTACAAATGCTTGCGGAATAAAAATAATTCCTGCAGCAAACAACGCTACAACTAACGTTTTTTGAGGTCCAATATGATCTGATAATCTTCCTAGCTTAGGAGCTGCTAAAATAACTGCTAATCCTGTCGCAGACATGACTGCACCTGCAAGCATTTCAATATGATCTGTTCCTGGTCCTGCCAAATGCTTTACGTACAACGTAATAATAGGTTGAATCGACATATTTGCAAGCTGAATAATAAACGTTGCTACAAATAAACTTATTATTAAATGTTTTGCAGGGACCATCGTCCATACTTTTTTCGGCTGTGCCTTTTTTTCTTTAGCAGAATGTTTCTCCTCATGTAAGAAGAAAAAGACGATAAGAAAGGACAGGAATAAGAAAGCTCCTGTAACTAGAAAAACATGGCGCATTCCGATTAACTCTGACAAATAACCTCCGAGTATCGGCCCAAGTAATGAACCGCTCACGCCTCCAGTTGAGATTGTAGAAATTGCCCAACCTGAATGTTCTTGCGGAGTTTCTGCAGCAATAAGTGTCATCGCTGTAGAAAGGAAACCTGATACCGATCCCATTAAAAACCGAAGTGCGACTAATTGATACACATCTGTCACAAACCCCATAAGCGTCATAATTATCGCCATACCAAGGCTCGCACGTATAAGCATCAATTTCCGACCATGTATATCACCAAGCTTGCCCCATATTGGTGATACGATCGCACCCATTAAAAATGTCACACCAAATGCAAGTCCCGACCACTGTGCAATACTAGAAGTGCCGGTCACCCCTAATTCCTCAATATAAAAAGATAAAAAAGGAATTACTAAACTCATACCGGCTGCAGTGGTAAAACAACCTAGCCAACAAATCATTAAATTTCGTTTCCAGCTGGCCATTTTTACACCTTCTTTCATTCGATACCCATTCTACACCGTTTTCTAGAAAAAGTTTAGTAATTTGCTTTATACATAATAAAACTCTATCCCTTTGCATTCTTTGCAAAGGGATAGAGTTAATTATCTCCTATGGGTATTAAACGTGCATTACAGCATCGCTCGTAAAACTCAATCGGACCTGCTTGTCCTATAATTGCATACTCATATCCGCTTTTCTTCATGTTATATAAACAATGATTCAATAACGTCTTCCCAACACCGTTCACACGATTATGTTTCGCTGTACCCATCGGGCCAAACAACCCTTTCTTTCCTCTCACAACATCGTAACAAGCGAAACCAATGATTTCTCCTCCTTGTTCAGCAATAAAAATAGGTAACTCTTCTTTATATGTCCGAAATCCATAATCTAAAGATTTTAACCAACGCTCACCAAATTCATCCTTAACAAAACGTGCCAACTTTTCAAAATCAGAAGAGATCGCTTTTCTAATATTACAGCTTAAACTATTACAAATAGGATCAAATATTGTTAATGCAACCGTCAAGTCTCTTGGTTCAGATGTAATTTGCAATAGATCTTTTTTCATCTTTTCACTTATAACCTTATCAATAACTGTATCCCCTTGAAAAATTGCATATAAAACATGCCCTTCATTTATTACTATTTGCTGAAAACGTTCCATCCGTTTCTTCGCTACTTTTAAAACTTCTATCGTCTTATTTGAAACTTTAAACTCCCCAACATTTATGTATTCTATTTCATTTGCATAATATTGTTGGAGTAACGATATCTTTGCTAAAAAATCCATACCCACCGTGTGAAATAAATACATATGTAACTCCGCGCAAACTCCAGTACCTTCCTTACAAGCTCCTATAAATAGATGAACTGGATGGATAATACCTTTACTACACTCAGCCTCTTCTGCTGCAATCTCCAATATTTTATATGCACGTTTTGTAAATTGGAATTCCATCATCTATATCCCTTCCCCTAATGACTTATTATCAAACCATAACCGTATATAATAGAAACAATTACTCCAACCATTAATATGCCTGGAAGTAAATTTGCCACTTTAATTTTAATAAATCCAAGTAAGTTTAATCCGATTGCGAATATCATAATACCGCCAGTAGCCGTCATTTCCACTATAAATTGATTCATTAATTCTTTTGGAACAAAACTATTAATTTGTGTTGCAAAAACTGCAATACCTCCCTCATATAAAATCACTGGAATCGCTGAAAATACTACGCCAATTCCTAGAGTTGTCGTTAATATAATAGAAATGAATCCATCGATAATCGCCTTTGTAAATAAAATATCATGATTTCCGCGAATCCCACTGTCCAATGCACCAAGTATCCCCATCGCTCCGATTGCAAAAATAAGCGTGGCTGTTACAAAGCCTTCTGATATGCTCCCTTTCCCTTTCGATCCAACTTTATTTTCTAGCCAATCCCCTAACAGTTTTAACCTTTCTTCTAATTGTAGCCATTCTCCGATTACCGTACCAATACCTAAACTTAGTATGACAACAAGAAAATTTTCACTTTTTAATGCCATTTGAAGTCCAAGTACAGTAACCGCTAAACCAATTGCATGCATAATTGTTCCCTTCATACTTTCTGGAATCGCACTAAATAATTTACCAAGTAAAGTACCAAATATAATACAAATCCCATTTACAACTGCTCCTAATATAACCATTTCTCATTCTTCACCCTTCGAATTCTTTATTTCTATATTTTGGTTTATACATTGATTTACAGGTTACCTATATGTTAACGTAATATTGTGAATATTAACAAACGTTTTTCACTACATAACCCGCTATTTTTTTGTAACTATACAAAGACCGATTGCCTTTAGTAGATTCATTGTTAATCTAATTGCGGGATAAACTCAAAAGGGAAGGTATTTATGAAAACTTTACTAAAACGATTTCTGTTAATAGCCTTTTTCATTACACCAATTGTTTTATTAATCAACTACTCTTTTATTTCAAAAGCGAAAGACAAACCTGATATGCAAAACAAATCTAGTAAAACAGCTTCAAAAAGCGAAAAGAAAACCGAAGACCCTGAAATCACACTCACCTTCTCTGGTGATACAATGTTCGATTGGCAATTACGTCCCGTAATCGAAAAAAATGGGGCTGATTATCCATTCCAACACGTAAAAGAAGAAATAACGAAAGCTGATATTTCTTTTGTTAATTTAGAGTCAGCATTTACAACGAGAGAAAAAAAAGTACCTGGGCAACAATTTTGGATTAAAAGTGATCCATCCACACTACAAGCCATTAAAAACACCGGATATGACATCGTGAACATTGGCAATAACCATACGCTTGATTATGGGCAAGATGGACTACTAGACACCATTTCTCACGTCGAAAAATTAAAACTACCTTACACTGGAGCCGGAAAAAATGCTGAAGATGCTTATACTGCTCGTGAACTAACTGTAAAAGGAAAAAAGTTTAAATTTCTTTCCTTTGTACGCTTTATGCCCAACTTTAATTGGGTAGCTGGTGACAATAAACCCGGCGTTGCAAACGGATATGACCTAGATCTTGTAACAAAAACGATTCAAGAGCAAAAGAAAGATGCTGATTATGTAATCGTCTATATGCATTGGGGCGTCGAAAAATCTAATCGCCCAATAGAATACCAGAAACAATATGTTCCGAAAATGGTAGAGGCGGGTGCTGATGCAATCGTTGGAAGTCACCCGCATTGGTTACAAGGATTTGAGTATTACAATAAAGTTCCTATCGCATACTCGTTAGGAAACTTTTTATTCCCGAATTATGTAAATGGAAAGAGTGCCGAAACAGGCGTATTAACTTTAACCTTTAAAGGTAAGGATGTCCAAATGTCATTCAATCCTTACATCATTCGCAACAACCAAGTTTCTCCTGTAAATGAAGAAGAAAAGAAAAAAGCACTGCAATATTTACAAACGGTTTCAACTGATGTAGAAATTGATGACACTGGGAAAATAATAAACAAACGCAACTAAACAGCACGAGATTCATTTCTCTGTAACATACATTACGGGATAGGTGATGAATATGCTGAAAAACTTATTAGAAAATATAAGTCTGTTAGAAAACGTGTATAAAATATCTATAGCGATCCTGCTTTTATGTTCATTTTTTTCTGTTAGACTTCTAAGAAAAATAAAGCGAGAGAGAAAACTTACTCCCTTTGAATTTACAATGTATGTAATCATTCGTATTGCAATACTTTTTTGGTTAACTAGCTTTATCCTTCTTGAATATGGAGCGTATTTCGTTTAACTTTCAAAGAATAAAAAAGATAGAACAAGCAGGATTTCCCTCCGCTTGTATCTACCTTTTTTATTTCAAGTAGAATTGTATGTTAACTCTTTTCTTTTATTAAATAAGTAAATCAAACAGCACAGGATTTTTATTAAGCTCCACGAATTGAATGTTATTTTCTTGAAAACGAGTAATTAAAGCTTCATAGTCTTCCTTATGCTTTAATTCTACCCCCACTAAAGCTGGACCATTTTCTTTATTATGTTTCTTAATATACTCAAAGCGAGTAATATCATCTTCCGGTCCTAATCCTTTATCAAGAAACTCTCGTAGTGCTCCTGAACGTTGCGGAAATTCAATGATGAAATAGTGCTTTAATCCTTCATGAATAAGGGATCGTTCTTTCATTTCTTGCATTCTATCAATATCATTATTTCCACCACTTAACGTGCATACAACTGTTTTTCCCTTTATTTCATCTCTGTATAGATCAAGTGCCGCAATAGAAAGCGCACCAGCTGGCTCTGCTACAATCGCATTTTTCTTATACAGTTCTAAAATCGTTGTACAAACCTTTCCCTCCGGTACTAAAACAATATCATCAATTACATCTTTACATGTTTCAAAAGTTAACTTTCCTACCTTCTTAACAGCTGCTCCATCAACAAAACTATCAATCTTTTCTAATGCAACATTTTCATTTTGAAGAAAAGCTTCTTTCATAGATGCAGCTCCCATCGGTTCTACACCGATTACCTTTGTAGTAGGACTAACCCCCTTTACATATGTACCAATACCAGATGCTAATCCACCACCGCCAATTGCTGTAAATATATAATCAACTGGTTTCTCCATATCATGCATAATTTCAACAGCGACTGTTCCTTGACCAGCAACGACATACGGATCATCAAACGGATGTACAAATGTCATCCTATTTTCTACACAATAGCGCTGCGCCTCTTGGAAAGAACTATCAAATGTATCACCAACTAATACAATGTCTGCGAAATCACCACCGAAAAATTCAACTTGTGATACTTTTTGCTTAGGTGTCGTTGTCGGCATGAAAATCTTTGACGGAATCTTCAATAAATTACACGTATAAGCAACTCCTTGTGCATGATTACCAGCACTTGCACAAACAACACCATTTTGTAACTTTTCTTTCGGTAAACTTTGAATTAAATTATACGCACCACGAATTTTGAAAGAACGAATAACTTGTAAATCTTCTCGCTTAACATATACGTCACATTCATATTTCTCAGATAAAACTGAATCTCGTTGTAACGGTGTTTTAATAACGATATCTTTCATGCAATTATGAGCCATTAAGATATCTTCAATTTTCACTCTCTCCTTTACATTTTGCACCATTTTATATCATCCTTATCTCTTTTTATATTGGCTCAAT
Source organism: Bacillus sp. SIMBA_074 (assembly GCF_046534555.1). Lineage (NCBI taxonomy): Bacteria > Bacillati > Bacillota > Bacilli > Caryophanales > Bacillaceae > Bacillus > Bacillus sp. SIMBA_074. Next base: position 137,044 of record NZ_JAWRYM010000001.1, read on the forward strand.
CAAAATTCGGGATTTTCAGAACTGCACCTGTATTCGCCGATGTTACCATTTGTGCATAACGTCCAAGCCACCCAGTTTTCACTTTTGGTTCTGGTCGTTTCCACCCTTTTTTACGCTTCTCTAATTCCTCATCACTAACTCTCACTTCTAACAAGCGTTCCTCAACATCAATACATACAATATCTCCTTGTTCAAGAAGTGCAATCGTTCCGCCAGCTGCTGCTTCTGGTGAAATATGCCCTACCGAAATACCACGTGAAGCACCAGAGAAGCGACCATCAGTTAAAAGTGCAACATCTGCTCCTAATCCCATACCAGCAATTGCTGATGTTGGTGCTAACATTTCCGGCATACCAGGTCCGCCTCTTGGTCCTTCATAGCGAATAACAACTACATCTCCTTTCTTAACTTTCCCAAGCATAATGCCGGCAAGCGCCTCATCTTGTGAATTAAAAATAACGCAAGGTCCTTCAAATCGTTTTACTTCTGTTGCTCCGCTTTTAATAACCGCTCCGTCTTTCGCAAGGTTTCCTTTTAATATACGTAATCCTCCTTCTTCACTATGAGGATTTTCTAGAGAATGAATAACTTCCTTATCTTGAATCTCTGCATGAGCAATGTTTTCTCTTAATGTTTGCCCAGTAGCAGTTATACGATCAAGGTGAAGTACCCCTTCTTTTCGGCTCATCTCTTTCAAAATTGCACTAATCCCGCCTGCGCGATCGATATCTTCCATATGCCAATTAGAAGCTGGACTTACTTTACATAAATGCGGTACACGCCTTGAAACTGCATCAATGCGGTTCATATCGTAATCTAACCCCGCCTCTTGTGCGAGTGCTAACGTGTGTAATACTGTATTCGTTGATCCACCCATCGCCATATCAAGTGCAAACGCATCATCAATTGCTTCTTCTGTTACAATGTCGCGTGGTTTAATATCTCTTTCAATTAAAATTTTTAATTTTTCTGCTGCTTGTTTAATTAACTCCTCACGTCTTGGATCAATCGCTAAAATACTCCCGTTACCAGGAAGAGCTAAACCTAACACTTCACATAAACAGTTCATAGAGTTCGCTGTAAACATACCGGAACAAGAACCACAAGATGGACAGCCATGATCTTCAATATCCTTTAATTCTTCTTCTGAAATTTTCCCAGATTGATAGGCTCCTACCCCTTCAAAAACAGAACTTAAATCGACAACTTCCCCTTTAGATGTTTTCCCCGCTGCCATCGGACCACCTGAAACGAAAACAGTTGGAATGTTTATTCGAAGTGCAGCCATCATCATACCTGGTGTAATTTTGTCACAGTTTGGAATACAAATCATTCCGTCAAACCAGTGTGCATTTACAACTGTTTCTACTGAATCTGCAATGATTTCACGACTCGGAAGCGAATAACGCATACCGATATGACCCATCGCAATACCGTCATCTACTCCAATTGTATTAAATTCAAATGGAACCATGCCTGCTGCACGTACTGCTTCTTTAACAAGTTTCCCAAACTCATTTAAGTGCTTATGACCTGGAATAATTTCAATAAAAGAATTACAAATTGCTATGAATGGTTTATCAAAATCTTCATCTTTTAAACCAGTTGCTTTTAATAAACTACGATGCGGAGCTTTATCAAAACCTTTTTTAATCATGTCACTTCTCATCTTGTCAAATCCCTTCTTACATATTTTTCACTTATACTCTATTAATCTATTTCTTTACTAATTCTTTCGGTGCATGAATCCAGCTCATCATTTCACGAAGCTCTGCTCCTACTTTTTCTAGCTGATGATTTTGTTCTGCTTTTTTCATCGCACTATACGTTGGACGCCCTGCTTGATTTTCTAAAATCCATTTCTTCGCAAATTCACCTTGCTGAATTTCTGTAAGAACACGTTTCATTTCCTTCTTCGTTTCATCTGTAACAATTCTCGATCCTGTTACATAATCTCCAAACTCTGCCGTATCTGAAATAGAATGACGCATACTCGTTAATCCGCCTTCGTACATTAAATCAACAATTAACTTTAATTCATGCAAACATTCAAAGTATGCAATTTCAGGACGATATCCACCTTCCGTTAACGTTTCAAAACCAGCTTTCACAAGTGCTGTTACTCCTCCGCAAAGTACTGCTTGCTCACCGAATAAGTCTGTCTCTGTTTCTTCTTGGAATGTCGTTTCAATTACACCTGCACGTGTACAACCTACACCTTTTGCATACGCTAGTGCTACACTTAATGCTGTTCCCGTTGCATCTTGATGCACTGCGACTAATGCTGGGACACCATTTCCTTCTTGGAATACACGGCGAACGAGATGACCTGGACTTTTCGGCGCGACCATCGCTACATCTACGTAACTTGGCGGATTAATTTGTCCGAAGTGAATATTAAAACCATGTGAGAAAAGTAACATTTGTCCTTCACGAAGATTCTCTTCTACTTCTGTTTTATATACATACGCTTGTTGTTCATCCGGCAATAACATTTGTACAACTTGTGCGGTTCGAACCGCTTCTGAAACAGACATTACTTCAAATCCATCAGCTTTTGCTACTTCATATGACTTACCAGGACGAACACCAACTACAACTTCCACACCAGAATCTCGTAAATTTTGTGCTTGTGCATGACCTTGAGATCCATATCCGACTACCGCAACTGTTTTCCCTTTTAATAGCTCTAAATTTGCATCTTTCTCATAATAAGTTTTCATATTCCATACACTCCTTATAATTTATTTACTTGCAGTACATTGATTAATTTTTTCAACTGACTGACAAGTAACGTTGCTTCATTTTCAGTACAAACTGCTGTTAGTTTCACTTCAGAAACACCACTTGTATCTCTTTCGTTTAAGCTTAAAGAAGAAATATAATAACCACGCCGAGCAAAAATTCCGCTTATACGTAATAAGACGCTCGGATCGTTATGAATAACTAATGAAAAAGTATGACTCATTCTTCCCACCTCTTCATAATCATTTCGTTATTCCCTTTGTTTGGCGGAACCATCGGAAAAACGTTCTCACCTTCTTCTACACAAAAGTCAACTACGACAGGACCTTCATGAGAAAATGCTTCTAGCATTACCTTTTTCGCCTCAAACGAATTTGTTGCTCTTAGCCCTTTTACACCATAAGCTTCTGCTACTTTCACAAAATCTGGTGACCCAATTCTCGATTCCGACAAACGGTTTTCATAAAACATTTCTTGCCATTGCCTTACCATTCCTAAAAATTTGTTGTTTATGATGAATACTTTGACAGGAATATTATTTTCAGCAATTGTTTGCAGCTCTTGAATGTTCATTTGGAAAGAAGCATCACCAGCAATACAGATGACAAGTTCTTCTTCTTTTGCAAGCTGAGCACCAATTGCTGCTGGAAAACCAAATCCCATCGTCCCTAATCCCCCTGATGTTAGGAAAGTCCGTGGTTTTCTCGCTTTATAAAAGTGAGCAGCCCACATTTGATGCTGTCCTACCTCTGTCGTGACAATCGCTTCACCATTCGTTAATTCACTTACTAAGTTGATAACATGCTGTGGTTTTAACTCAAATTCTTTTTGCTTATATGAAAGTGGATATTCTTCTTGCCATTTCTTCACTTTCTGAAGCCATTCATCTGTTTGTGAATAAATAGACATATGTAATAGCATATGTAGCGCCTTTTTCACATCACCAACAATCGGATGCTCTACAGTTACATTTTTATGGAACTCAGAAGGATCAATATCAATATGTACTTTTTTCGAATGCGGAGAAAAAAGTTCTAATTTTCCTGTTACACGATCATCGAAACGAACACCTAACGCCAGTAATAAGTCACATTCTGTTACTGCCATATTTGCAGTGTACGTTCCATGCATACCGAGCATTCCTAAAAACAACGGATCTCCCGGCGGATATGCACCCAGTCCCATTAAAGTTGAAACGACTGGAATACGATTCTCCCTCGCAAACTTGATGAGTTCTTCAGATCCGCCTGAATGAATGACGCCTCCCCCGATATAAAGGAGTGGGCGTTTTGCTTTTGAAATTGATTTTGCTACCTCCCTCAGTTTCAAACTGTCTGACAAAGGTTCTGGTTTATATCCTGGAATCTCCACTTCTTCATTAAAGAAACATATTACATTTGCATTTTGAACATCTTTTGGAATATCGATTAATACCGGTCCCGGTCGCCCGCTTTCGGCGATGTAAAAAGCTTCTTGCACAGTTCGTGATAAATGATTTACATCACGAACTTGGTAATTATGCTTCGTAACAGGTACTGTAATTCCGACAACATCCGCTTCTTGAAATCCGTCTTTACCAATTAAAGGCGTTGCAACTTGCCCTGTAATGACAACTAAAGGAATCGAATCCATATAAGCATCTGCTAAACCCGTAACTAAATTCGTCGCCCCTGGGCCAGAGGTAGCAAAGACTACCCCAACCTTTCCAGAAGCTCTCGCATATCCTTCCGCTGCATGAATTGCAGCTTGTTCATGACGAGTTAACACGTGCTTTAAACCACTTTCGTATAACGCATCGTATATTGGTAAAATCGCTCCGCCTGGATAACCGAAAACGGTCGTTACACCTAATTTCTTCAAACATTGAATAACGTGTCCAGCACCTGTAGCTTCTTCACTCTGCAGTTCATCACATGCTGTATACTGTTCCTCCATTTTAATTAACTCCTCTCCCTATTTACGCTAAACTTGCCGCCAATCCTGGAACACGTACTCCTCTTTCTCTCGTTAATTTTTTAAATTCTTCGGTTAATCTTTTTGTTACATCTCCTGGTTTTCCATCTCCAATTTCTCTTGAATCTACTTTCACTACAGGAATTAGTTCCGCTGCAGTTCCTGTTAAAAACACTTCATCTGCTACATATACGTCATGGCGAGTAAATGGCCTTTCCTCACATGGAATACTTAGACGCTCACATAACTCAATCACACTATTTCTCGTAATACCTTCTAGCGCCCCTAAGTACGAAGGAGGTGTTAACACTTTTCCATCTTTCACAATGAAAACATTATCTCCAGACCCTTCACAAACATATCCTTGTTGATTTAACATAAGAGCCTCTAGCACTCCCGCTTGTGCCGCTTCAATTTTTACAAGCACGTTATTTAAATAGTTCATTGACTTAATGCGTGGGTCTAATGCGTCTGGCGTATTACGTCTTGATGCAACAGACACAACGCTTAGTCCATTATCATAAAATTCCTGAGGGAATAACTTTAATTGTTCTGCAATGATAATTACGCTCGGTTTCACACAGCTTCTCGGATCGAGCCCTAAGTCACCTTTTCCTCTTGAAACAATTAATCGAATGTAGGCATCCGTGTATTCATTTTTTTGCAATGTTTGTACAACTGCTTCTTCCATTTCATCTACCGTCATTGGAATTGTAAGTAAAATAGATTTCGCCGATTCATATAATCGTTTCACATGTTCTTTTAAACAAAATACATTTCCTCCGTAACTACGAATCCCTTCAAATACACCGTCTCCGTATAAAAAACCGTGATCATATACTGAAACAACTGCCTTTTCTTTCTCTACAAATTCCCCATTCATATAGATGGACTGGTTTCCCATCTCACATCGCTCCTCTGTTTTATCTCTGTTTTTGCAATCTATTTCTATATCGATTGCTGAGATGAGTATTTTTAACAGAATATTCAGTATACTAACCTTAAAAATATACTCGTCTCAACAATCGATTACTTACACACTTGTAGCAATCCATTGCTGAGACGAGAGACTCGTGGTACCACTCAGCTTCCTTACACTTCTCACGAAATATAAGCTCTGCAAGTCCAATTAGACTTTTGTTTTTCTATCGGAAACAACTCCGCTACTTTTTACTAACTTCAAAAGCAGTGCTCCGAGGTGATTTTCAATGATTCAATTGTTACCACCCTCACAGCCTTTGGGCGGCTCTCTGAAACAATCTTTATCATTTACTCTCCTCTTCCTCGCATTCTTTTATTCTATTTTTTAAAATAAAAACTCTCGCCTCAGCAATCAACTACTACAAATTAGTAGCTTTGATTGCTGAGGCGAGAGTTTCGCGTTACCACTCAGCTTCCTTATACTTCTCACGAAATATAAGCTTCATAGGTCCAATCAGACCTCCGTCCTTTTACCGGAGACGATGCCGCCGCCCTCTACTCAGTTTCCCTTTCGCAAGCGATGCTCCGAGGTGATCTTCAATGATTCGATTGCTACTACTCTCTCAGCCTAGGAGTAGCTCTCTGAAACGACCATAATCATCTACTTTCCTCTTCTTTGCATATACAACATATAAAGTTAGAAAATTCTCAATTCACTTTTATTTGTTACACGTATTATAGGACGCGGTTCTTTTCATTGTCAACATGTTTTTAGAAAAAAATTAAAATTCATTCTATTCACTAGAAATCTATTTATTTTTTCTCAAAACAAAATCGGAATGAACTTCTTACACATACTCATATATTACTTAAGTATGTTCGCATTACTACATAAAGAAAAACAACTTAAAAACATATAAAATTTATGAGGAGATGAGAAAACTATGTTAAAAGGAAAAATAGCATTAGTTACAGGAGCAAGCCGAGGAATTGGGCGTGCTATCGCAAAACGGTTAGCAAACGACGGTGCATTAGTTGCTGTTCATTATGGAAATCGAAAAGAAGATGCTGAAGAAACTGTTCATGAAATTCAATCAAATGGCGGATTAGCTTTTTCTATCGATGCAAATCTTGAATCTTTACACGGTGTAGACAACCTGTATATTTCTTTAGATAACGAATTACAAAAAAGAACTGGTGGAACACAATTTGATATTTTAATAAACAACGCTGGAATCGGTCCTGGTGCTTTTATTGAAGAAACGACTGAACAATTTTTTGATAGAATGGTTTCAGTAAATGCAAAAGCACCATTCTTTATCATTCAACAAGCACTACCACGTTTACGTGATAATAGCCGAATTATTAATATTTCATCAGCTGCCACCCGCATTTCTTTGCCTGATTTCGTTGCATATAGTATGACGAAAGGTGCAATTAACACGATGACTTTCACGCTTGCAAAACAACTCGGAGCACGAGGAATAACAGTAAATGCAATACTTCCAGGCTTTATTAAAACAGATATGAACGCAGAACTATTGAGCGACCCAATGATGAAACAGTACGCTACTACTATTTCCGCCTTCAATCGCTTAGGTGAAGTAGAAGATATTGCCGATACTGCTGCTTTTCTTGCTTCTCCAGACAGCCGCTGGGTTACTGGACAATTAATTGATGTTAGCGGAGGATCTTGTTTATAAAAAACATATATTTTCAAATCTTTTTTATTGCGCAATAAAACAATTTATATAATACTATATAAAACATATACATTTAGGAGGATTACAGCAATGTCTGAAAAAACATACGAACTCGCAACCTTCGCAGGCGGTTGTTTTTGGTGCATGGTAAAACCATTTGATGAACTTCCTGGTATTCATAAAATACTTTCCGGCTATGCAGGTGGTCATGTAGAAAACCCAACATACGAACAAGTAAAGACTGGAACATCTGGGCATTTAGAAGTTGTACAAATTACATTCGATCCTTCTATTTTTCCTTATCAAAAATTACTAGATTTATATTGGCCACAAATTGATCCAACTGATGACGGCGGACAATTTTTCGATCGTGGTCCATCTTACCGCACAGCAATTTTTTATCATAATGAAACACAAAAAGAGCTTGCAGAAAAATCGAAGCAAACTCTAGCAGAAAGCGGTATGTTTAAAGATCCTATCGTGACTGAAATTCGTCCTACTGCACCTTTTTATGAAGCCGAAGAATACCATCAACACTTTTATAAAAAGAATCCAGAGAAATATGCTACCGAGCAAAAAGAATCTGGTCGTGAAGATTTCATTAAAGAAAATTGGCAAAAAAAATAATAAAAACGCATCGTGCTTCACTCTAAAGCACGGTGCATTTTTATCTTTGAAAAAGGTACCATACACTAAAAAAAACAATTGCTGTTAAAACTAATTACTAGGCATTCGAATACCGCGCCAACTGCCTACATCACATTGGCCATATTCGTTATCACCCACTGCTACCACCGTGCCGTCTGATTTAAGACCGACTGTATGGGCACAACCCGCCGCTATCGCTACAATATCGCGCCAATCACTTACATCACATTGACCATGTTTATTATTACCCACAGCCGTCACTATGCCGTCAGATGTAAGACCAATTGTATGATTACTCCCTGCCGCTATCGCCACAATATCCCTCCAGCCACTTACATCACATTGGCCATGTTTATTATTACCCACAGCCGTCACTGTGCCCTCTGATTTAAGACCAACTGTATGAAGATAGCCTGCCGCTATCGCCACAATATCACGCCAGCCACTGACATTGCATTGGTCATACCGATTATTACCCACAGCCGTCACCGTACCATCCAATTTAAGGCCGATAGTATGCCAGTCGCCTGCTGCAACCGCCACAATATCACGCCAGCCACTGACATTGCATTCGCCTTCTTTATTTCGTCCCACTGCTACCACCGTACCATCTGATTTAAGACCAATAGTACGACGCCACCCCGCCGCTATCGCTACAATATCGCGCCAATCGTTTACATCGCATTGGTCATGCTTATTCCAGCCCACAGCTGTCACAGTACTGTCTGATTTAAGACCGATTGTATGAGCATTACCCGTGTTCGTCGCCATATGAACATTACCCGCCGTGACCGCTTCAATATCACGCCAGCCGCTTACATTGCATTCACCTTCTTTATTTCGCCCCACTGCTACCACCGTGCCATCCAATTTAAGAGCAACAGTATGACCACGCCCCGCTGCTATCGTATCTTTAGGCCACCGTTTCATTTTTAATATCTCTTCTTTCGGTGAAATGTAATTCATGTTTTACCTCCTTGTATATAAGCAACCATATCAAAATAAATATTTTCATCAAATTTTATTATAAATGATCTGACTTTTTATAAATCTACATCTACGAAAAAGACTACTATTACTTCTTAAAAAAAATAAAAACCTCCAGTTTAAATACTAGAGGTTCCTTCTTTATTTCTTCAATCGTTCAATAAAATCGTTCAATTTATCAAGTGATTTCATATTCTGATTACAAGCTACACCATCTTTGCAAATATAGTTTCCCTTTTTCACAAAAGTTCCTGGTATATTACCTTTAATTTCAACTAAAAACATCCCTACTTCTTCATGTCCATGACATAATGAACAAATGCTCTTTTTATTTAAACTTTGGAACGTCCCTTGCAGACCAACAAACTTATTTTTATCATTTTTCGCTATAATAAATTTCCTGCTTGACCCTTTATCAATCCAGCTTAAATAAGATAATTCTTTCATGTCCAGTTCTTCCATATCAGGGAGCTTTAATTTTTTCGCTTTAGGAAATAATTTTTTTAATGTTTGTGCTGTAACTTCTTGAAACGGAATGACATACGGATTTATTTTCATTAAAAACGATTCTGCATCTTCTCTATTTTGAACTGTTAATACCGTATCAATTAACTCTTTCTGTTCATCCGTTAAATTCTCAAATACATGTATTATCTTTTCAATCGCAAGTGATTTTAACGCTTGAATTACACCTCTATCATTTGCCGTCGCATGTCCATTTGCTAAAATATAAGCTTGTGACTTTATAAAATTGTATTGATCACTTCTAATAAAAGCTTCCATCTTTATCACTCCATGCAAATTGTTGATCTAGTCTTATTGTATACAATGATTCAGCTTTTTGATATGTAAAAGATAACTTAGAAATGAACATTACATACTCTGACTATGTTCTACCGAGGCATTTCCTGACAAAAGAAACCATCATCTGTTTTCCATTCTGCATATAATACATCTTCAAATTTAGTAATCCCTTTTTGCTTTATTTGTTTATAAAGCCATCCTTCATCAAAACCTGCTTCCCTCAAATTATCTTTCACTACTTTACCATCACTAATTAATGAAATCGGTAAGTATACAGGTTTATGTTTTAAACTTAAATCATTTATAGTAGGAGATTCATATTTGCTTTTCTTCAGAACACTTATGTTTCCATTAGGTTCCAAAATCATATATTCAACTTCTCGGATTGAAAATATATCTTTTTGTTGTCTTAGCATTTGTTGTAGTTGATTAATATCCAAATGATTTGAACTTAGTTGTTCCCGGTCAATATATCCATTACGGATAATGATTGACGGAGAGCCTTCAAAAAAACTTCTCGTCCCTCTAAATTTTTGCGTTATCACTTCTATTGTATAAATTAACACTACCCATACAAGTACTGCATATACAATAGACCATACTTTTATTTCCGGATCATATATAGTATTTCCTACTAATTCTCCGAGAACTATGGCAGAAATAAAATCAAATGGCGTTAACTGAGATATTTGTGTCTTCCCTAATATTTTAGTAGCAATCAATAGCACAAAAAAACCAAAAAATAGTTCTATCGTTATTTGTCCTAGATGATTCATATATGCTCACCTTTCTGCTTTTCACTCAAATGCTCTATATTCTATTTAGTAAAAAGCCGGCACATTTTTTCTATTATCTTGCCCATTCATATCCAATAGATACAAAACAAAAAGAGTCTAGTTCAATTTAATAATTGAACTAGACTCTTTTATTTTCATTTAGAATACACAATCTTTTTAATCGTTTCTCCGGAAAGAAAATGCTCCTCCGCAAGTTGATGAATGGAAATTCCACTTTTAAACGCTTCTTTAATAGCTTTGTTTCTTTCATCTAGTTGTTTTCTTCCTCCAGATTGTGTACCCCATTTATAATGTTTTGTTTCTTGTTTTGGAATGTAAATTGTTTCACCTTGTATATACTTTTGAATTTCAGCAATTAAACTTTCTGGTAAAACCGTCGCAGCTTTAACGTATTTCATTTCTGCTCGCCCCTTATTTTTTATGGTTCATTTCAATAAGGTGCAAAGCCAAATATAAAAAATGATACGAGCTCATTTAGGCGATTGTATATTACTTGTCTACCCCACGCAAAGTATCGCCATTTCCATACTTGGCTTTGCATGAGACGCTGCAGTGTCTGGCAATTGAATTATAATCGCCATATAAACACCTCCTAATATACCTTTTGCATTTTATTATATGATAAATTTCTTCCCCTTGCATCCACATCCTTTTTAAAGCACGAAGTTACTTAGTTTGATATAATACTTTTTAGTCCAATCCAAAAGTATAGTGAGGTTGCGTTATGAAAAAGAATATTATCATTACAATCGTTACATTATTCATTATTACTGTAGCATTATTCGGAACATACAAATTGATGAACGCAAGAAGTTTTCAATTGTTTGGAGGTTTAACAAACCGAGTAGAAACAAATGAAAAAGTGATTGCTTTAACTTTTGATGATGGTCCTACTAACAATGTAAAACAAATATTACCGCTACTAGATCGATACAATGCAAAAGCTACTTTCTTTTTAACCGGAAATGAACTAGAGAAAAACCTATCGTTAGGAGAAGATATCGTACAATCTGGACACCAAATTGGAAACCATACATACTCTCATAACAGAATGGTTTTCAAAACTCCTTCTTTTATTAAAGAAGAAATAGAAAAAACGAACTCGATAATCCGTCAAACAGGATATACAGATGAAATTGATTTTAGACCACCTAACGGTAAAAAGCTAATTGGTCTGCCCTATTATTTAAATAAAAACAATATCGAAACAATCACATGGGACCTTGAACCTGATACTTTTTATAAATCTACAGCTGATAAAATTGAATATGTTAATAAAAATGTAAAACCAGGTTCTATCATTTTACTGCACTCTATGTATGATGAGTCTAATGAAAATTTACAGACCATTGAAGGTATTTTAGACTCTTTATCTAAGAAGGGCTATCAGTTCGTAACAGTAAACGAATTACAAAAAAGAGCAAAATAAAGTGAAACTTTAATCAATCGGGCTTTTACGGGCAGTTGATCCCCCACCTAAATTCTTCGCTTTCGCTGAGTTTTGAGGCGGGGGTCTTACTGCCCGTTAATACGGGATAAAAAGGTAGCGTATCATAGAGCGATACGCTACCTTTCTTTTTATATAATTCCAAGTACATTTAGGAATACGATAATAATCGCAATTGGTGCAATATAGCGAAGTAAGAATAACCATAATACGAACAGTTTATAGCCTTTATTTTTACTTACACCAAGTTCTTTCATTAATACATCTTTCTTCATTTTTAAAGGGACAAAGATGGAAACTAATAAAACACCAAGTGGCATTAGTATGTTACTAACCGCATAGTCTGCTAAATCAAAAATTGTTTTCCCAAATGGTTTCACATCACTTAACAAACCGAATGATAAGGCTGATGGAACCCCTACAACAAAGATTAACAAGCCAACAATTAATGCCATTTTTTCACGTTTCCCTTTACTTTTACCTTTAGTTGTTAAAGACGCAACACTAATTTCTAACATCGAAATTGCTGATGTAATAGTAGCAAAGAAGAATAGTAATAAGAAAACAATGAAGAATAATTTCCCGAACGCCATTTTACTGAAAATAGCTGGCAGTACTATAAACAATAGCCCCGGCCCTTGAGATGGTTCCATTCCAAATGCGAATACAACTGGGAAAATCGCTAGCCCTGCAAGTAATGTAATAACAAGTGTTAAAGCTACGATAGAAAATGCTGAACGCGGTAAACTTTCTTCTTTCGGTAAGTATGAGCTATACGTTACCATAACGGCTACACCGACGGATAGCGAGAAGAACGATTGCCCCATTGCATATAAAATGATTTCTGATGTTACGTTTGAGAAATCAGGTTGTAAGAAGAATCGAACTCCTTCTCCAGCACCGTCTAACGTAAGTGCACGAACAATTAATACGAAGAATAAAACGAATAGCGCTGGCATGAAATATTTATTTACTTTTTCAACACCATTTTGTACACCTTTACTTACGATGAAAATAGTAATAAGGATGAATAATAGCTGTGATCCAACTGCTAAATACGGATTGGAAATGATTTCACCAAACGTAGCTTCGTATGCTCCATTTCCTTCCCATAGTCTACCTGTAATTGCATTCCATAAGTATAATATAATCCATCCTCCTACAACACTGTAGAAAGAAAGTAATATGAAACATGTTACAATCCCTAACTTCCCTAACCATGGCCATAATGTTTTTGGTGCGATTTCTCTATATGCATCAACGGCCTCTTTTTGTGTACTTCTTCCGATAACGAACTCAGCTAATAATAGCGGTAAACCAATTAATAATGTGAAACCGATGAAAATAAGGAAGAACGCGCCGCCTCCTCCAATTCCGGCCATATACGGGAACTTCCAAATCGCTCCAAGACCAATCGCTGAACCTGCTGCAGCTAATACGAAACCTAATTTCGATGTCCATTGCTGTGAATTCATTTGTTAATCTCCTCTCTTTATCTTTTTCTGTTTTACAATCCGGTATTTATATTGTTCTATCCATACTCTTTTCTAATACGTTCACTTCCTCCCTAATAATAAAAAAACGCCCCTACGTAAATACGTAGGGACGACAAAAATATCGCGGTACCACCCTAGTTATGAAGATACACCAAAGTTAGGACCTAAATAAAAAACGTCCCTACGCAAATACGTAGGGACGATAAAATATCGCGGTACCACCCTAGTTATGAAGCCACACCAAAATTAGGACCTAAATAAAAAACGTCCCTACGTAAATACGTAGGGACGATAAATATCGCGGTACCACCCTAGTTGTGAAACAATCTTCACCACTTTATTTGATAACGGTATAAACTACCGTCTTTCATTTCCTCATAATGTGAGATTTATGAAAGATGCTCCAGGACGAACTTCATGAATAATCTATATACTGATTCACACCAACCATCAGCTCTCTGAAATAGGGAGATATTCACTACTATACCCTTTCATTGCCCAAATATTATTTTCCGAATTGATTACTATCATTTTTATCATACATTAAAAATAGTGTCAACTTATATTTTGAAATTTTATGCATTACATTCTATTTAAAAATTCAAAATATGACTTTTGTATGAATAGTATTAGAACATTTATGGTTTATACTGTATTAACTTCTCTAGCAGGTTTATAGTAGTATACGATAAATGCAAGACAGCACGAGTAGGAGGAAAGAATTTTGTCTACTTCAAAAGTTTTAAAAGGTACCGCTTTATTAAGTGGTGCAACAATGATTTCACGAATTTTAGGTTTTATATACTTTTTCCCCTTTCAATTATTAGTTGGAACGCAAGGGGTCGCTTTATATGGATACGCATACTCTTGGTACGGTATTTTATTAAGCTTTTCAACAGCTGGTATTCCTATTGCCGTCTCAAAATTTGTTGCAAAACATAATGCACTTGGTGATTATAGTACAAGTAAAAAATTGTATAACTCGAGCGTAAAATTAATGATGTTTATGGGCTTTTTAGGATTTTTAACTTTATTTATTGGAGCACCGTACATATCACAATTTATTATTCGCTCGAAAACACCAGATCCACAATTTATCGCAGACGTAACACTTACAATGCGAGCATTAAGCTTCGCGCTTATTATCGTACCAGCTATGAGTGTTACACGTGGTTATTTCCAAGGTTTTCAACATATGAAACCAAGTGCTGTTTCTCAAGTCGTAGAACAAATCGCACGTGTCGTTTTCATTTTAGTTGGTAGTTTTATCGTCTCAAAACTATTAGGAGGTTCAGTAGCTTCTTCTGTTGCAGTTGCTACATTTGGTGCTGTTATCGGGGCACTTGCAAGCGTCTCTATTTTAATGATGTACTGGAAAAAATATAATGGATTAAAACCTCCTGAAGGTGAGCTGAAAACGAGATCATCAAACATTCCGTTAAGAAGTATTTATATGGAATTACTACGTTATGCAATTCCAATTGTATTTGTAGGCATTGCAATCCCGCTCTATACGTTAGTAGATCAATATACCGTAGCTGATGTCCTTAGAGCGATGGGAGAACCTTTAGAAACCGCGAATGCAGTTTTCGCTTATATAACGAACTATGCCCAAAAGTTAATTATGATTCCGGCTTCACTTGCAACTGGATTCTCATTAACAATTATTCCGGCTATAACGAAATCATTTACAAGCGGGAAGCTAGATGAATTACAAGGACAAATTTCAAAGATATTTCAAGTGTTGTTATTCTTCACTATCCCAGCCGCATTCGGTTTAGCTAGTATCGCTTACGATGCATTCCGCATGGTTTATGTAAATCCTGAAATTGCACTTGGTGGATCACAATATTTAATTTCATTTGCACCTTCTGCTGTATTAAGTGCAATTTTCACAGTTTCAGCCGCTATATTACAAGGAATTGATTATCAAAGAAAAACAATGATTGCATTCTCAGCCGGTATTCTCGTTAAAATTGTGGTGAACACACCGCTCTTACATTTATTCGGTGGACATGGTGCTGTACTTGGAACAATTCTTGGATATCTCGTTTCAAATATTATTATGTTGTACTACATCGTTAAGTTTGCGAAATTTAAAATTGGCGAAACAGCAAAAACAGTATTTCTTATTACGATTTACTCCGCAGCAATGTCTGCTGTTGTGATCGTATTAAGAGCATTTATAAGCTGGATTATTCCTGGCCAATCTTATGTAGAATCACTGATTATTGTATTTATATGCGCATCAGCAGGAGGACTTGTTTATCTTTTATTCGTATTAACGAGTGGACTTGCTTCGCATATTCTCGGTGATAGGATTCGACGATTACCTGTATTAGGAAAGTTAGTAAAATAAAAAAACAAGAGATGTAACGCGTTGTTACATCTCTTGTTTTTTTACTTCGCATATTGAATGCGCTTTTGTTGTTCAGCAATATTTAATTCTGGAGCATATTGTTCTACTAAATGTAATACCTCTTCGATCAACACTTCTAACTCCTGTACACTATACTCTGGTTCCCCTATCAGCGTATCCGCCATACGCTCATATAGATTTTCAGGTTTAATATTCATACGCTCTACATTATAAGCCATCCATTTAAATGCAGGATGGTGCACGTACATTCTATTCAAACCGAATAAAACACCGAATAAATCCCTTTGTACTTCACAAATAACATCATAAAGCATAAGCCAGTCTTTTCGTTTTAAAAGCGCCTCTCGATTATGCCAACGATTGCTTAACCAAAGGTTTTCTGAAATCATCCTTTTCGCCAGTTCTTCTGGAAATGCTTCAACTCTATCTTTTAGAGCATGTACTTTCACTTCTCCATACAAACTCACACCATCATGAACCGATGATACAATACATTGTTTCTCATAATTTATATCATGCTGCTCTATAACTTCTGAAACAACCTTTTCTACTGTCACTGTTAAAAAATTACTAATCTCTAGTTTAATTCCTTCTTTCGTCAAATATGTTTCCGACCATTCTTCTTCCTCGTAAGGATGATATGACAAAATCGTTCCACCAATATTATTAATAGGTCCTTGACGATCCTCATCCTCTGGCGGTGCTGACCATAAAATATGTAATTCAATATCTGAATGTTCATCTTCTAACTTTCTAGCTACAGATCCTGCTAAAATAATAGCTTCGACTTTCTGGTTTTGCCTATAAATCTCCGACATCTCTATCGCTTTCTCTTTTAATCCCATTGCATTTCCCCCTAAAACTGCAGTACTCCCCTTACTTTTCATTTATCTATTTCGATATTAAACATTATATTACCTTTTCAAATTTCCACTAAATCATATTTCTACCCAATAACGCTGAACAATTTCTCCAGAATTAGAAGAAACTACTTCATTTTCTAGCACACCGCCAACCTTTTGTATTGTTTTAGCAGAACCAATATTTTCTTTATCACAAGTTATTAACACTTTATTCAACCCTAATTTTTGCGCTTCACTTAATGCAAGTTTCAATTGTTTTGTCGCGTAACCTAGGCGACGTTTATTCGGATGGACACTATAACCGATATGACCGCTTTCCAGTAATAATTCTGAATTTAATCGATGTCTAATATTCACAAAACCTATAAGTTCTCCTTTTTCAATACTTAAAAACTGACTAGACGGCACTCGATTAGATGGTAAGTTTTCTCCTACTTCTTGTATACTCACTTTTTCAAACCATTCATCAAGAGAATCAAAATTTTGTAAAGAACTACTGCCGTGTGGTTGTTCTCCTGAATGTAAAAATGCCTGCCTATACTCCATAATTTGTTCGCGATATTCGTATGTCAGTTTCAATAGTTTCATTGTCATTCTCCCCACTCATCCATTCTCTATTTTTCTAAAAGAAACACCTTAATAGAGGATTTTCATCCTTACTATTAAGGCGTTTTCATCACTTTTATTCAAATAGCCCCATACTTAAATAACGTTCCCCTGTATCAGGTGCAATACATAAAACCTTTTTACCAGCACCTAGACGCTTCGCTATCATAATTGCTGCGTAAACAGAAGCTCCTGAAGATGGCCCTACTAATAAGCCTTCTTGTCTTGCTAAGTTTCTCATTGTAGTTAACGCTTCTTCATCCGCAATTTGAATAATTTCGTTATACACTTCTGTATTTAAGTTTTTTGGAATAAAACCAGGACTTGTTCCTACTAGTTTATGAGGGCCTGGAACACCACCAGATAACACTGGTGATCCTTTCGGTTCTACTACTGCAATATATAAGTTTGGTAGTTTCTCTTTTAATGTTTCACCTGTCCCTGTAATTGTTCCACCTGTTCCTGCGGTTGCTACAAATGCATCAAGCTCTCCATCCATTTGCTCATAAATTTCAAGCGCAGTCGTATAACGATGAATATTCGGATTTGCTGGGTTTTCAAATTGCTGCGGAATGAAACTATTTGGAATTTCTTTTTGTAACTCTACCGCCTTTGCAATTGCTCCTGGCATTCTTTGTTCTGCTGGTGTTAAAACTACTTCTGCGCCGTATGCTTTCAATAAATTAATACGCTCTTTAGACATATTATCTGGCATAATTAAAATCGCTTTATATCCTTTAGCAGCTGCATTCATCGCTAAGCCAATTCCTGTATTTCCACTTGTCGGTTCAATAATTGTATCTCCTGGTTTTATGAGACCATTCTCCTCCGCAACGTGAAGTAAATTATAAGCAGCACGGTCTTTCACACTGCGTGATGGATTAAACATTTCTAGTTTCACATACACATCCGCTGCGTCTTCTGGAATAAATTTAGATAATCGGACGACAGGTGTATCTCCTATTAATTCTGTAACGTTTTCGCATAATTTCATAGCACATCCCCTATTCTATCGTTTTCTTGTCATTTGGCAGTAACAATGAAGTAAGTCCAATTAATGGTAAACAACTACATAATAGCATAATAAATTGAAGACTATACATATCAGCTAATTTCCCAAGGACTACAGCACCTAATGCTCCAAGACCAAACGCAAGACCGACAATTAATCCTGACACCATTCCAACTTTCCCTGGAACAAGTTCTTGTGCATATACAACGATTACACTAAAACTACTAGAGCTAATAAATCCAATGCATAAAAATAACGGTACAACCCACATAAGAGAAACGTGAGGTAACAATAGTGCAAGCGGCGCTGAACCGAGCATCGAAAAGACAATAATCTTTTTCTTACCGAATCGATCCGCTAGCGGACCACCAAAGAAAGTACCTAATACACCAGCAATCATAAAAGCGAAGACGAAATACTGTGCATTTTTTATAGATAAACCGTAATGCTCTATTAAATAAAATTGATAGAAATTCCCGATACCAGCACCGTACCAAGAACGTACAAATGTTAGAAAAACAAGAAGTATAATAACAAATTTAATGTGCGTACTTACAATCGCATTTTCAGCCTCAAGTGCAGCCCTCTTTTTCCTTCTTACAGCACCAGTGGCTAATTCATTTTTATACCAATTTGATACGAAAATTAGTAATACAATTCCTACTGCTGCAAAGGCTGTAAAACCTAAAGAACCAATTTGACCGAGCGGAACGAAAATTAATGCTGTAAAAATAGGTGCTAGAGAATTCCCTGTATTTCCCCCCACTTGATAAATCGCTTGTGCTAAACCTCGTTTTGCACCGGCTGCCATGTAAGCAACACGAGCGCCCTCCGGATGAAAGACCGCGGAACCTAATCCAATAAATAAAACAGAAATAATAACAACTATAAAGTTCGGTGCAAATGCGAGTCCAATCATCCCAAGCATACTCGAAAACATACCGAGCGGTAATAAAAATGGTGACGGCTTCTTATCTGAATACATCCCAAAAACCGGCTGCATAATCGATGACGTCATATTTAACGCAAACGCAATCCACCCTACTTGCATATAGGATAAATTCATCGTTTTTTCCAAAATAGGAAACAACGCTGGCACAACTGCTTGCATCGAATCATTCAAAAAATGTCCGAAACTAATCGCAAATAATATTCGATATATCGTCGGTGTTTCTACTGTATTTTTTTGTGAAACTGCCTGCATATGTGTATTTCTCCTTCCTGTACAAAATATATATTTATTACAGTTAGTTTGAGACTCCCACGACTAAAGTCGCAAGCCCGAATCCTTACGGAATTACGGGTGGGATTCTTGAATGACTAAACGTTCGCAGTCCATTTCTGTTTTGAACAGCCTTCAAGATGAGGGCATCTCATTGCCCCTCCTAAACCAGACCATATAGGTGCTTAGGCTGATTGACTGTTACCATCAATCACAGTTGCGTAGCGAATATTCATCGCCCCAACGATATCACGGTGTGTCTCAAACCCACATTGACACTTGTACTTTCTGTCTTGTGCCCTGTTCTTTTCAGCGCATTTCGGACAGCTTTGACTTGTATAAGCTGGATTCACATATTCAACCTGAATATCAGCTAATATCGCTTTATATTCAATAAATTTTGACAAACGATAGAATGACCAAGTGTGTAGGTTTTTTTCGTTTTTACGGCTTGTTCTTGCCGTCTGCCTTATATTCGTTAATTGTTCTAATCGAATGACAGAAATATGATTTGCAATCGCAAAATTAATGATTTCACGACTTATTTTATGATCTTTATCTTGCATCCATCTTTGTTCTTTATCATCCAATCGCCGAATCGCATTCACTTTTTTGGCTTTTCCTAATTTCTTACGAATACACCGAAACTTACGCTTCTTACATTTGTTTTGCCTACCATTTCCAAAAAAACGAATCTTATCATCCTCTGTGATTGCTACTGCGGGGACCTTGAGACCTAAGTCTACTCCTAAAATTTTCGTTCCTGTCCTTTTATTTGTAGGAAGTGTGACAGATATTTGGGCTATCCACTTATTCGATTTCTTTGTGATGCGAAGTATGCCTAATTTATGTTTTAATAGATTCAGATTGCGATTGTTTTTATCGCTTAATAAAGCACGGATTTTTACACGAGTCGACTTTCCATTTACCTTAAACGGAATTGAAATATGAGTGGCGTCAAACGAATAATTTTGATTGTTCCATATACAAACAGGCCTCTTTAAAATCGGAATGATTTTATAATTGCTTTTCTTTACTTTTGTAGCAAACAAACTTTTCGCGTCTTTGATTGCTTGATTCTTCACCGCACTTGGAATATTTGCTTCGATATCTTTTGTGCTTTTTTTCGTACTTTTCTTTGCTTTAACCATTTCTGATACAAGTGTATTTATAACTTTGATATATTCGTGACTACTTTGTTCTAATAAACGGATTTGCTCTTTTGTTGGAATCAATTTCACTTTCACTGTTAGGGTCTGTGACATACGTTTCATCCCCTTGTTTTTTGATTTTCAACATCGTTCATTTGATACATTTCTAGCAATAGAAACAAAATAAGAACGTGTTCATAAACTTTACAACTACATGAGGTGAGGAGATTTTCCTCTCAAACACTTTGAAACGTACTTCTATCATCGTTGATTCTAGTTACAATGTATCATTTACTTTCGAAAAATTACAACAAAAAGACTCGAAGAAACTACCTATACTTTGGATACTTAAAGTACCACGAACCTTGCGATTTTCAGTGGCACTCCGTATCCAACCTCACTTTCATCCCATGCCTAAAGGCGATGGGCTTTCTCGTTCGGAAAGGGCTGTAATAAATTTAGACTTTAATCAGAATAAATTCTGAGTTTTGAAACATTTCTATTCTATACTGGTTTCATTTCTTTTTCCAGAAATTCAACTTCTAAAAAAATATATTTTTTCTATGTGCTTTGTCGGATTTATTCATATGAACTCTTTGTATTTTCTTTTATACTAAGGCAGGACGAAAGGAAGGCTTGCAACTATGAAGAAAAAGACGATCCTAAAACATATTAGGATCGCCTTTTTTTATTAAATAGAAAAACGCTTATATTTCTCATAATCACTCGTCTTACATTCTAGTGCCATTTTCGTACCTTCGTTTTCATAACTCGTAGATAAAACGTGTGCATGATTGTTGAAATACGAAACTACCTGTCCTTGATCATACGGAATTAACATTTCACACTTCGTATACTCTTTATAAATGTGTGAACGAACTACTTCTACAAGCTCTTCAATTCCAACATGTTTCTTCGCAGATAGATAAACGCGATCTTCTTGCACTTTCGGAATTTCAACATCTACCAAATCTGATTTGTTGTATGCATAAATCGTCGGGATATTTTCCACGCCAATTTTCTTTAACGTTTCATTTGTAATATCAATTAATTGCTCATAATTGGGATTTGAGTAATCTACAACGTGAATAAGTAAATCTGCTTCCGCCACTTCCTCTAGCGTTGAACGGAATGCTTTCACAAGATGATGCGGTAACTTACTTACAAATCCAACAGTATCCGTTAATAAAAATGATTTATTATCCGGCAAATCAATATTTCGTACAGATGTCTCTAACGTCGCAAATAACATATCTTTTTCAAATACTTGTTTCTCTACAGTACCATTAAAAATTTCAAGCATTGTATTCATTATCGTTGATTTACCTGCATTCGTATATCCTACTAACGACACAACTGGAATTTCATTTTTCTTACGTTGTTTACGCTGCGTTTGGCGCTGTGCAACAAGTGCTTCTAATTCTTTATTTAGAGCCGCAATTTGTTCTTCAATTTTACGACGATCTAATTCCAACTTCTTCTCACCGACACCTTTATTTTTCGTGCCAACTCCCCCGCTTTGTCTTCCTAAAGATTCACGAAGACCGATTAAACGAGGCATCATGTACTGAAGATGGGCCACTTCTACTTGCAACTGCGCTTCTTTCGTTTTCGCACGTTGCGCAAAGATATCTAAAATTAAAATGGTACGATCAATTACTTTACAATCTAAATCCTCTTCTAAATTTCGAATTTGTGAAGGAGATAATTCGTCATTAAAGATGACCATATTTGCATCTGCTTCTTTCACATACGCTGCTACTTCTTCAATCTTCCCTTTTCCAATATAATGCGACGGATTTACTCGTTGTAAATTTTGCGTCACTTGACCGATTACTTCCACATCACAAGCTTCCGTAAGATTTGCTAACTCTTCCATCGAATATGCAAAATCAGCTTCCTTACCTAAATTTACTCCAACTAATATTGCTCTTTGTAATAATTCTTCCATATATTTATTCCTCCATTTCGATTACGCAAAATAAAAAACACAGGTCACTGCCTGTGTTTTCGTAAACGGATAAGGGTTCACCAAAGAAATAGAAGAAAGCAGTGCTTTCGTCCTATACATGGTCAAAAAGTCCCAAGATAGTATACGTATCCAACAAGTGTTCACCTATACTATCCCATTCTATTTATAAAGGCAAAACAAAAAGAGGGCGTATTCGTCCCTCCCTCTTTTTCACATATAAGCTTAATAAAGGGTTCCTTTAAAATAGGCAGACCAATCCCGTTCACTCTGTACACAGACAGAGCCTTTGAGCGCTATTCAATTATCGGCACAAAGTATTGAGACGTAATCTGATTAAGATCAAAGGAAGCCCCTCCGTTCATTTTAAGTTACATAAAGTGTAGCATAAGTAATTCGCTTTCACAAGATTAAACCACCTATAGAAACAGAAAGAAAATCTTTATATTTTTACTTTAATCGTCATTTTTTGCGAATTCTTTTCACAATAAAAATAACAACAGCAATTAACAATAACACACCTATAGAAATGATAGTTACTTGCCACAAACTTAAGCCGCTCACCATATCCCCTTTTAAATTCACTTTCTTCGTTGGAACAGACTCTTTTGCAATATGACTTAAAGCATTTTTCTCAATCTCTGCCTCATCTAATCTCTTCGTTCCACTGCAGATAGATGTCTCTAACTTTTCCTCTCCTCTATAAGAAGAAAAGACTAAGTACTCTCCTCCCTCTGCAAAACGAAATGCACAGCTACTTACACTTGTATATATAATAATTCGCGAAGAACTTGTCCCTTTCCAAATTTTCTTCACTTCAAATAATGTTTTAATTCCGCCTTCACCTTTCTCTTGAACTTCTAACACCTTACCTTCAAACACCACATCATTTTTTTGAAATGCATCTTCTGGTGATACATTAATACAGTCACAAGCATAAGATTTCTCTGGCAAAATAAAAAAAGTAAAGCTACAAATTAAAACAAGAGACAACAAATAAATGATTCTTTTCAAGAATCTCAGACCCCTTCAAAGTATCAATTTTAGAAGCTTTCCGTATATTATTTGGACATCACTCCTCAAATCCCTTTCTTTTTATTAAAATATATTAATTTTATTAAACAGAAAATCTTTATTGACATTTTTATAACCTGATATTAGTATCAGGTTATAAAAATAAGTTAGGAGATGTTCCTATGAATTCTAAATCTCGTATTACCGCAATTGGTACTTATGTTCCAGATCAAGTATTGTCTAATAACGATTTAGAAAAGATGGTCCATACGAATGATGAATGGATTGTACAAAGAACAGGCATGAAAGAAAGAAGAATTGCTAACGAAGACGAATACTCCTCACACTTAGCCATTAAAGCAATCGAAAATTTGTGTACAACATATAAGAAAAACTTAGAGGATATTGACTGTATCATCGTCGCTACAACTACTGCTGACTATGTTTTCCCTAGTGTTGCTTGCCAAATACAACAATACTTCAACATACCTCATACACTAGCTTTTGATTTAAATGCGACTTGCGCTGGTTTCACATACGGACTGCATGTCGGTAATAGCTTAATCACTTCTGGATCACATCAAAAAGTACTCGTCATAGCGACAGAGACATTATCTAAAGTTACTGATTACACCGATAGAACGTCCTGTATTTTGTTCGGTGATGGCGCTGGAGCTATTTTATTAGAAAGAGATGAAAACAAACCAAGCTTTATCGCTGCTCACATGGGAACAAACGGTGACGGTGGCATTCATCTATACAGAACAAACTTATCTACTACTATGAATGGCACACCACTACAAACAAGTGAAAAAATTGTTCAAAATGGAAGAGAAGTATATAAATGGGCTGTACGAACAGTACCATACGGCATAAAAGAACTATTACATACTGCAAATTTGCAAATAGATGATATAGACTGGTTCATACCACATAGTGCTAACTTAAGAATGATTGAATCTATTTGCGAAAAATCAAAAATATCTATTCAAAAAACATTAACGAGTGTGGAAGATATGGGGAATACATCTTCCGTCTCTATTCCACTCGCTTTAGATTTAGCTAGAAAAAAAGGAAGATTAAATAACGGAGACACACTTTTGCTATACGGATTTGGTGGTGGGCTTACGCATTTAGGGCTTATTGTGGCATGGGATTTAAGTTAAATACATTAAAAAGAAGTTCTAGGGAATAACTAGAACCTCTTTTTAATTTCATGAAATTTATTTACCTATCCGAGACCATATCACAACTGGAATAAGCAGTAGGGCTACAGCCCCTCCCGCTAATGATAATGCCGCATAACTGGAATTAGCTACTACCATTCCTGACATCGCTCCACCTGAAGCTCCGGCTAACGCAATAAAAACATCTATTTTCCCTTGTGTTTTAGCACGTGTAGAAGGAGTTGTGGAGTCAACGATTTGTGCTGTACCACAAATCAATCCGAGATTCCATCCTAATCCAAGTAAAGAAAGAGCAACAATTAATAATAATAAAGAATCACTCGGTGCTATCGCAGCTATGACACCCGCTGCAAGTAAAATCATCCCACCAGCTATACTCATCGTAGTACGGCCAATTTTATCAATTAACATTCCTGTAACAAGCGATGGAAGGTACATTGCACCTACATGAAAACCAATCACGAGACCTACTGCACTTAAACCATGACCTTGGTGTCCCATATGAACTGGCGTCATCGTCATAATCGCAACCATCACTATTTGAGTAAGTATCATAACGATTGCTCCAACGGTAACACCACGCTTATTCTCTATTATTTCTTCTGTTACTGGTTGCCCTTTATATGTATGTTCTTGTTTATATGTTTCTATTATGTTAGCAATAATTAATGGATCTGGACGAAGCATAACAAAAAGTACAAGACCCGCAAGTATAAATGCCGCTGCTGATAATATGAACGGACCAGCAAGGTTAGGAATTCCAATTGAATGGGCAAAATCCCCCATTACACCTACTAAATTCGGACCAGCCACCGCACCAAAAGTCGTCATAACCATCGTAATACTAATAGCAGTTGCTCGCTGCTTCTTATCTGCTAAATCGGTACCAGCATAACGAGCTTGTAGATTCGTCGCTGTACCTGCACCGTATATGAGTAAAGAAACTAGTAAAAGAATAATACTATTTGTTAACGCAGCCAATACAACTCCAATAGCCCCTAGTCCCCCTACTATAAACCCTGTTGCAAGTCCTATTCGGCGACCATATTTTTGCGATAACTTCCCAACAAAGAAAGCCGCTACCGCAGATCCCATTGTAAACATAGCAGCCGGTAATCCTGCATACGCATCCGTCCCAAGCATTTGCTGTGCAAGAAGTGCACCTACTGTAATTCCAGCAGCTAATCCCGCTCCGCCAAACATTTGTGAAATACTTACGATTATTAACGTTCGTTTATATAATTTTTGTTGCTCTTCTTCTGTATACATACGCTTACTTATTAAAGCATCTGCTGTATCTATCATTTCCTCACCCTCCCTATGAAACTAATATCTCTTGTTAATGTACTATAAAACAACAAAATCCCAAAATTTAAAGCGCTTAAATTTATCCATATTTCGTTACTCCTACACCTTAAATAATGCTAAGTTCCTTTCGTGAAGAAACTTAGCAAAAAAATTATTGTTTCCAAATAATGATTAAAGTGCGATTTATTATAAATACCATCCCAAGAATAATAGCTAAGGTTATTTGATCAACAACATATAGAGCAACTGAGGTAACTCCAAACAATATGATTTCCAACATAAACCTATATGGTTCTGGCAGCTTTAATGATGCTTTAGGTGCAATGAAAATCCCCCATATTGTCGCAAAAAGTAGTGGTGAGCCAATGCCAAAAATAAATTTCACATATACACTTTCCCAAAATTGAAAGCCCCAGTAACATAGTGATGCAAGAGCACATAATTCTAGAAAAAATCGAATCGCTAAATTTATAGGTTTTATAAACATTTAAAGAACACCCCTTTGAAAAATATATTTAAAATCCTATGAAAATAATATTATGCATCCGTTATTTGAACTTGATACGTGCCCATTCATGACATGTAAAAAACAATTATACAACTTATTAATATTATTCAGTTTACCTTTCTAAACTTCAAAAACTTGATCTTGACGGATAATGAATGAAAGCAAATACTTAATGACAGTGATACATATGCCTATAATCACAAAATAAAGAACTCCACGGTTTACGTTTCGCCCATTACCGAGGAGTTCCCAAAATAACTCTATAAATTTTTTTGACAGCTAACGTTCCATAATTAAAATGCGATTCATATTTAGCCTATTCCCCTACTACTCTTTCTTAAAGCTTCCCCTTCCTAAAACAACAAACTTACTACAGCACAAACTAAAATAATTGGTACACTCGCTTTATATAAATATGCAAAATACTTCCAACTAAAAAGCTGTCTTGTAATTTGGGTTTACCAAATTACAAGACAGCTTCCCTTCATATTTCCTATACAAACCTTTTTACTATTTGACTCCTGCATCTTGCACAGATTCAATTTTCTTTTTCTTTCCTTCTTTTATTTCATTATAATAAGAAGGTAATTCTATATTATGCTCTAAGAAATAATCCTCAATTAATGAAATAATTACTTTCAATGTTTTCAAACGGGCGTATAATTTATCATTACTCGCGATAATATGCCATTTTGCATTCGGCTTATTTGTATTTTCAAACATGTCTTCCGTTGCTTCGACATACTCATCCCATTTTTCCCGATTACGCCAGTCTTCATCTGTAATTTTCCATCTTTTAAGAGGGTTGTTCTCTCTTTCTTTAAATCTCTTTAACTGTTCTTCTTTACTAATATGATAGAAAAACTTTCCTATTATGTAATGATCATCTGTTAATAGTTTTTCGAAATCATTAATTTCATCATACGCTCTCGTCCACTCTTCGTTTGTAGCAAAACCTTCTACACGTTCAACTAATACACGGCCGTACCATGAACGGTCGAATATAGTAATTTGCCCGTACTGAGGAAGTTTCCGCCAAAAACGTTGCAAATAATGATACCGTTTTTCATGAGGAGCAGGCGCTCCAATTGGATTTACTTGGAATCCGCGTGGATCAAGATGTTCAGTCACTCGCTTAATTGCTCCGCCTTTACCTGCCGCATCCCAACCTTCCATAACCATCATAACGGCTATTTTCTCTTCTTTTAATATTTGTTGTAGTGCCAATAAACGCATTTGATATTTTTCAAGTTTCTTATTGTACTTAGATTTTGATTCAATTTTTTTCGTTAAATCTACTTTAGCAAGATGCTCTTTTTCCATCAAACGAATCCCCCTTGTTATATGACAATGTTATTTTAACATATTTATTGGTAATTTTTTCATATTAATATCTCTTTTAACTAATACTCGTACCCCTCCACCTATATCTATCTTTTATAAGTTGGACGCTACTTTATATTAATAAATTAATCCCCCTGATATGCTTTTTCGTATCCTTTAGCAAGCATTTATTATTAATCAAAAAACAAAATAAGGAAACTATGCCGAAAAATCTCTACACAGTTTCCTTGTTTTTTTAAATGTGCGTGTGACATACTTGGGAAGATTAATAACGAAAAGATAGGAGCTCTATCGATTCACTTATACTACAAACGAATTACAGGCGGAATATCTCCTTCTCGTAAAAAGTAAGCAAACACTGTAAATCCAATAATTAATATTGAAAATAATGTTATTATAATTCCACCTGGTAGTGTTAGAAAAATAGTATTCAAGCTACTCTTCATAGAGAAAGCAATCGAGTATATTCCTAGCAGAAGACTGATTATAGCAATAGCCACATAAACCACTACCGCATACCATGGATTGAGTTCCAATAAAACAACAGAAATAAATATATACAAAAATAACAGTTGTAGAAACATGCTGCTTCCCATACTTACTAATTCTTTCAATATACCCTCCCCTAAACTACATGGTATATTATCTTAAAAAGAGAAGATAATAACAAATAAATCCTTTAAAGAATGGGAGCTCTCTAAAGATGAAACGAAAAATATTTTCTCTCTTTGCACTAATCTGCTTAGCACTACCAATACAAGCTAGTGCATACACATTTCAATCACTACCAGTTGCGTCAAAGTCTAAACAGTGGTATATCGAAATTGACAAATCTCATAACTCAAACAAGCAAGCCGTGCAGCCAAAACAAGGTGTATATGATACGTATAGTTTACTCTTAAAAAATATTGGTAATGATGTTGCAAATGTATCGGTGGAAATACTTGATAACACACCTACATCTAAAGCTACCTTTAATCCTACTTCATCTAATAACAACGTTTCAAAAAGTCATACAAGCTTTGACTACATGGTATTCCCATTAGACTTTAATAGCCATAATTTTAAAGTTGTCATTACTTGGGAAGAAAAGAATTTCTCTTACAACGGTCATCCAGTACATGAGAGTAAAAAAATGAAGCAAACATTTGTGTTTAATGAAGAGTAAGTCCTAATTTGATTAGGGCTTACTCTTTATTTACAAAACCCGTTTGAATTGCTTCTGTCACTTCTTTTGCAATATGTATTTTTGTAGCGTCTACACAGATTTTTTTGTCCCAAACATGTATGGGAGGCTCTTCATTAGACAAATGCTTAATTAAGATGAGTCGATTATATGTCATTTTATTTTCTATAGGAGTAGCAATATACACCGTGAAATTCCTTGCTTCAAATACCTTTTCTCCCAAAACGTATTTACATCCCAACTCATGTACTACTAAATGATGTAGGTTTTCTATAGTCATATACCATCCCCCCTTTTAGCCTACATAATCAATCGAACCGCCGAATACTTGGTACAGACAATGCCATTCCAATTGTTATGAGTACTAAAATAGCTAGCATTATAATTGTTATCTTTCCACCTATTACAGTAGCTAACCAGCCTACCACCACATACCCTAATGGTAATAAAGCAAATGAGCCTAACATATCAAGACTTGCCACTCTTCCAAAAGCTTCTTCTGGTACAAGCTCTTGTAAACTTGTTTCCCAAATAAGCCCAAATATCATAATACCGAATCCTTCAATTGCCATTAATCCAATTAAGGCCGGTGCCCAAGAAACGAAAGGCATAATTAATAACGCCATTCCACTAATTAAAACACCACCATACGCAAGTAATCCTCTCTTATGCCACCGCTGCCTCCCACCAAAAATTAGTGCTGCAATTACAGCTCCAGCACCAGAAGCAGCCATACCTAAGCCATACACGTAAGCTTCAAAATGATGATGAACATTAAACAACCATGGAATTAATACAACGATAACGCCTGCATAACAAATATTAACGAAAGAAAAGACTAGAATGGTAATCCACAACCACGGATGACTTTTTAAAACTAAAATACCTTCCATAAACTCTTGTTTGTAATCGATCTTACTCTTTTCAATGGGTTTTACTTTTTTAAACTTAATTTCTTTTAAAAATAATAAACATAAAAATGATAACAAATACGTTGCTGCATCTAGTCCGAAGCCTATCCCTGCAGATGTAACTGATACTATTAACCCACCAAGTGCTGGGCCAATTAATCGTATTCCTTGATTACTCATTTGCGTTAATGCATTAGCTGCATTTCGAATTTCCGGTACAAATACTTTTGCTCTTACAGCTGAATATGCCGGCTGAAATATCCCTTCCATAAGTCCATATAATGCAACAAGTACATATAGAAGTGGAATTGTTAAAATGTCCATAAATATAAGTGTTGCAAATAAGAGCATTAATATACAGCGAATTATATCTGTAAATAACATCAATTTCACCCGGTCAATTCGATCCACGACTAATCCAGCAAACGGTAACGCAAGAATATTAGGAAGCATGTATATTGCCATAGTCATTCCCATTACAACTGTTGAACCAGTTAATGAATACACAACGACTGGCAGAATAACCATCGTTATCGAACTACCTAAAGTCGAAAGTAATTGCCCAATCCATAAAAACTTAAAGTGTGGTGACACTTTAACTGGCAATAACAATTTACCGACATAACCTAAATTTTTCTCTGTTGGTATTTCTCCTTGCATATCTCTCCTCTTTTCAAATTAAGTTAATACCCAAAGATAAACACGGAAAATTCAATCTTTAATAACTTTAATTATATATGAAACTGTTAAATTATTGGTAGAAATATAAAAAAGAAAATCATAATGAATCTACAAATATTACGTGTTGAATATAAATAAAAAAGGTGTTTTCATATATGAAAACACCTTTCCACTTTATAATTTTAAGTTCTTCTTCAATGTCCAATATTTTTCTGGAGCATTTTCAAGTGAGAATTCTACCCAGCCATTTGGATCTTCACGATATACGTTTACTTTTGTACCATTTTCTAGTTTTCCAACTTCATTTTGTGTAACGTTTGGTACACTCTTAATTGGGTTGTTAAACGGGAATGGAACTTGATAGTAAGATCCTACCGACTGAACAGTAGTTTTTGCGTCTTTTGCATAATCTTTATATGGAATTGTTTCGCCTAATGCATCTACATTTAATGTATTAGGGTTTTTCGGTAATCGTTTTACATTTTGATAATCTTTGTTATTGAAAGGCTTAATACGTTCCATAATATTAGCAATTTTTCCAGCCCATGCTTTATCTGTTGCATATTTTTCATTCATATCAGGTAATGTGTAACCATTGAAATGAGGAGCACCTTTCTCTAAGTAGTTCTTTCTTACATAATCAGCATTGTACGAAATACTTTGCCCGTAAGACGTTAAATATTTTGCATTTGCGAATGGATCCCAATCAAATGCCTTTAGCCCAAATAAATTATGTTTACGATATGCAATTTCTGATTTTCCGTACCCAGATTCTAAGATCGCATGTGCTGCTAAATATAAAGCGTTCACACCATACTCATTTTGTGCTTTAATAAAATCTTGTCCATTTCCAATAAGGGGACTGTCAGAATGAAATTCCCCAATAAAATCTTCAATCTCTTGCGCTGTTACATTAGATGGTAACGTTACATCTAGATTGATATATGATGCCATGGCATTAAATAAAAATTGTGCATATTCTTCACGTGTTAAAACACTAGTTGGATTAAATGCACCTGCTCCATTACCTGCAGCAATGCCGTTAGACTCTAATGCACTAATCGCATCATTTGCCCAATGATCTTTCGAAACATCATTAAATGTATGATTAGCTTTTACTTTTAGTTTAAAAGCTTTCTGTAAAATCACAGCCATTTCAGCACGAGTTAAAGATTCTTTCGGTCTAAATGTTCCTTTACCATCACCTACGAAAATCCCCATATCTGTTAAAGTTAAAATTTCATTTTGGAACATTGTCGTTCCTTCGCTAATATCAGAGTATGGATTTTTATATTCGCTTTTCGCTTCTAGTTTTAATGCACGATATATTAATGCGGCTACTTGCTCACGATTTACAACATCCCCGAATCCAAACTTACCATTATCATATCCTGCAATAATTTCTTTTGATGTTAAATTAGTAATTGCTTTATACGACCAATGATCTTTCGGAACGTCTGGAAATTCCTTTTCAGCTGCAAATGAAGTTGCCGGAGCCATCACTACTTGAAGTGCGACTGTCACTGCTAACACATTAGAAATAACTTTTTTCATATTTTTTTAACACGTTATGTATATGCTTGTCCCGTGTTAACTTGCCTCCCTTTTCAATAAAATTTTCCCTATTAAACTAACAAACTCTTAATTAGTCAACAGTAAAAGTATACGTGATACAAATAAACTAATCTACCATTATTTTATTTATAATCAGCATAATACGATATATCTTTTTATTTTGATACAAAATTATATAAACTCATATAAAAAGTCCATCATCTCTATATAGATGATGGACTTAACAATTAATATTTTTTATTTAGCTAAACGATATTTTGAAACATCGAAACCTTTCCACTCATAATAATCTAAAATCCCAGCATAAACTGCCTCTGCAGCAATTTGTCTTCCTGATTCAGTAGCTAATTTGCCATTATCTATATTATTATCAATAAAGGCAAGCTCTGTTAAAACTGCTGGTACTGTATTTTTATTTACTACATAAAACGAATGATCATCTTTTATATCTCTATCTCTTGTATGTAGTGCCTCTACTACTCGCTTTTGAATTTTTTTCGCTAATACTTCGCTATCCTTTTCAATCTGTGTCTCTTCTCCACGCTTGGATTTTTTATAATAATATGTTTCCGTTCCATAACCATCATGATTTTGAGAAGAGTTTGCATGAATGCTTACAAATATATCTGCATTGTTCTCTTGACCAAATTTCACTCGATTCACAAGAGACTCATTCTTGTTACTTCCTGGATTTCCGTTCTCTTCACGTGTTAACAAAGCTTTTAAAGGTGTATTTTTTTCTAACAATTGCTGTAATCTTAAAGATATATCAAATACAATTTCACTTTCCTCTACACCTTGCCCTGGATTCCCTGGATCAAATCCTCCATGACCAGGATCAATAATAACTACCTTTTCTACTAAAGGGTTACCTATTTTAAGAGAATCTGCCTTTTTAATAAATTGAGCTGCCTCTGCTTTAGTTAGAATTTTTTCAGGCTCCCATTTATCACCAGTACCAACAGAAATCCCTAATTCAACTAGGATGTTAGCTTTTGCTTTCCCCCAGCTTTTTTCTAAATCACTGAATTTAGTTGCTGGAGTACCATTTACTTTAGAATCTAATTTGTAAGCTTCTACAATAAGAGAGGCCATTGAAACCCGGTCAATTTTCCCAGTTGGATCAAATACGCCTGGGCCTTTCCCTTTAACAACACCAGCTTTTTCTACAGCTGCGATGTATGGGGTATACCATCCGTTTTGAGAGTCACCGAAAGATGGTTTAGCATCTTTATCGAATGGTAAGTTTAAGATTTTAGCCATCATTGTAGCTGCTTCTGCACGAGTGATCTCTTTTCCAGGCTCGAACATTCCTTTCTCGTTACCTGTAACTGCGCCTTTTTCTGCTAAGTAGTTAATAGAATCTTCTGCCCAGTGCCCTGCTTGGACATCTGGAAACGTTTTTATTTGTGCGAAACTACTAGATGAATAAGATAATATACTAGCTGCGATTACTGCTGCTGCGATTATTCTATTTTTCATAGAATATATTCCCCTCTCAAGTACAATGTTTTTATATAACAGACTAATTATAATTCTGAAAATTAGTAATAGTCAATTGCATTTTGTATAATTTTGTCTTATTATTGTATTTTTTGGAACAAATAACTATAGTTAAACTATAAGAGACTCATTTCATCCCGCATTAACGGGCAGTAAGACCCCCACCTCAAAATTCAGCGAAAGCAAAGAAGTTAGGTGGGTGATCAACTGCCCGTAAAAGCCCGATTGGTGAGGGCTAATAATCAGTGGGAGATGAAGAACCCCCCACTGATTAAAGTTTCACTTTATAAGAGGAGAGATTCGTATGAGCACGAATTGGAAAAGCGTCGAACACCGCATTTATACAATGTGTATGATTCAACATAATAACGAAGTATTACTAATACAACGGCCGGATCATCTAGGCTTCCCTGGTTACATCGCTCCTGGCGGTAAAGTAGATTTTCCAGAAAGTATCGTTCAAGCTGCTAAACGAGAAGTAAAAGAAGAAACTGGATTACTTGTTTCAAATTTAACTTTTAAGGGATTAGATGAATACGTAAATCCGAAAGAAAATGTTCGATATATGGTATTTAACTATTGGACAGATTCATTTGAAGGTGAACTCCTTTTGAATCCTCCTGAAGGCGAATTATTATGGGTGCCAATTGATACAGCACTCAATCTTCCTATGCAAGATTGGTTTAAAGAGAGATTCCCATTATTTTTTGAAAAAGGTACGTTTGAAATTCAGCGTGTTTGGGACCAAGACTTGGATAAACAAGTTGCTATGACAATTACCCATACGTAAAAAAGCTTGGAATCTCTCCAAGCCTTTCTTACTTTCCCTCTATTTTCTTAATCTCATAATCAATTTCTAAAAAATTAACTCCAAATATCCACATTCTATGATTAGCTTCTAATATTTGATCCTTTCTCTCTTTAATAATAAAAGTCTCTGCTAATGGTAAGCGTATTGTAAAGAAGCGGGTATGTAAGTATATCCCTTCATCTCCCTTACGACGCTCTCTTAGCTTACTTGTAATCATTAACTGGTTCGTATCATTGTACAACTTCAAAATACCAGTCATATTCGAATATGGTAAAGGCAATGCGATATTCATATATGTCTCGTTCTTGTATGCATGCTTTGAATAGAGGGCTACAAAAACAGACTCTCCTGCTTCATTTTTTCTTAGCCAAGCCCTTACATTCTCTCTTCCATCCTTCTCATCTATTATCCCAATGATAGAGCCATGCATCGTTTCCCACTTGCCGCCCATTCCTAAATGTATTTGTCCTACACGCTTACTCATTTTCTCATAACAAAATGCAACCGGGCGGAACCAACGAGTCCATTTAATATGCGATTGTAACTCATACTCTTTTGTATTTTCATAAAAACGAATAATACTTAAAGGAATCTTCGTCATGTCAAATGCCTCACTATGAAAATCATTCATTTTATCAACTAAACCTTTGTATTCCTTGCTATCTATTAAATTTCTGTTATGTAAAAATGCTTCACCAACTGTCGCATTTCCTCTTAACCTGCTCATTGTTTTCCCGTAATATTTATAATTCGGAGTACTCTTTTCAATCATCCAACCAAGAAAAGCTGGTAACGCTACTCCAATTCCATTTACAACACCGTGAATCCAGACCATTTGTGCAATTGTAATCGTCATTACTTGTTTGAAATTTCCGTATGAATATATGAGTGAAAACATTATTGTTACCATAAGTGTACTGGATGAAAGAGTAAGGAGAATCTTTGCACTTATAGCATTGAATTTCGTTCTCCATACGTAAATCCCATATCCATAAATGGCACATAAATATATGAACACTGCAAAAAATTCAAATACCCTCGAATACGTAATTCCTATTGCAACTGTCATTGGAGAAATGACGATGATAAACATAATAGAGTCATATAACTTACTTCCCCGTTCTCTTTTTCTTCCAAGTAAACCAGCTGATAACGGCAATAAAAATGCCGAATAATGAAAGTGTGCCGCTGTAAGTAAAACAATGTCAGAACTAAAGTGCATAATTGAAACCTTTGCTACTGAAGCAAAAAACCAAAAACCACCTAAAAACAAATAAATAAACGCACTATCGATAGCCGTCTCTTCTATCGGTTTCCATCCTCTTTCTAACAATCTACTTACACCAAATAACGCAACGATTCCTGTATATGCAAACCAAAGTAGCGCAAAGAAATAGTGATTTGTTACGAAAGCTAGCATTGCACTGATTGCTGCGATTGGATATAAAAACGATACAAATTTATAAAATAATACATACGATCCATTTCTTTTTTTCTTGTCAATAATACAAAAAGACATCGGTATAAATAACAAAATAGATAATAAAATAATTGCTTCAACTGGGTTTACATTTGACCACTCATATATTAGAAAAATAATATAGCAAGCAAGCCCAAATAGTATATTTTTCATATCGTTTATTCCCTTTCCACAAATGTTCCCTTATATGAAAATAACGAACCAATTAACGGATTCCGTACTTGTACATGAATTCGAAAACATTGCAGTGCATCATCATAACTTTCAACAATTTTTGCCTCTCCGTATAAAAATCTAGGTAACGGTATTTTTCTTCCAAACATAAAAAACCATTGTTTCTTTGAAGAAATATGCATCCCGCCTTTTTCATCAATATAAAAATTCAATGTAGAAACGAGTAAATGTGGCTCACCAAAATAATCTACAATTTCATTATTCTCTTCATCCAACTGCATAACAGCGTTAAAATATCTTTTCTTATTATGAAAATAAAAAGTACGATTCCACCGTACAAACTCATTTCCATGTTCATCTCGCTCAGCGGTATTATGTATCACAAACGGAACTTTTTGCCCTCGCTCAGAGAAAAATATTCGAAACTTCGATGTAATTTTTAATATTAATTTAACGAAAAAAGATCCTCCATAAATTTCATCCATTTCCCCTTCCCCAATAAAGCTATTTTCCTTTGTTATCGCATATCGTTCCTGCAATTTTGGATGAAGCCTTTTATAAGAATCCCCTAATAATCTTTCATAAATATTAACCATATACTTATCCCTTTCTCGTCCTCTTGCAATTTTTTGCGCTTGGCAAATTAGTGCTATTTATATAACCGACAATCGATAACCCTATTAGAAGAAAATTTAATGTAATCGGATTAAACGGTTGCGTAAAACTAGCGATATTCGTCCATCCTGCCGCTAATGTTAAAACTATCAACAATATAATATGCAATATAAATAGTTTTCGCTTTTGAAGTGGCAATAGCCACATAACACCCCATATTTTTTCTAAAAATCCAACTATTTTAAGTATAAAAATACTACTTTCATTCGATCCGATTAGTGCAGAAAGCATCTTTACTTCTTCTGAATGAGTAAACATCAATTTCGGTACAATCCCTTGATATAACCATACGAAAGCAAATAAAAAGCAAACTAGCCAATACGTCATCGTTCTTCTAATTAGCAACTTAGGATGAAGTCCCTTTTCTAACCATAATTTTAAAGCATCAAAACTCCATGCTGTCGCCCAACCTAATAGTGGACGAAAAACATATAAATCTATCACATTTCCTATACGACCAAATCTCGTATCATAATCATATTGCGTTTCAAAATGAATATGTTCTTCATTCGGTGTATACTTCCAATAACCACGCCCTATTTGTATAAGTGATAATTGATTGTCTGTCCAAAATTTTAAAGAGGAAATGCGTTCTCCAGTTTCTTTTCTTATTTCACCTATCGATTCCCCTTCTCCGGCTATTTCAAGTCCAAATCCGATCTTTGTTTTATATAAAAACTTCTGTGGTTCTCCCTCTTTTTTTTCTAAATACGAAATCTCAGTAAAACGAGCATCCCACTCTGTATGTATATCAGGCTCTTGTGTATATGCCCATAGTTTCTCCATTGTTGTGTTCATTTCTGTGGCTACATAAATAGGCTTTTTCTTCCCCATCCTTCCACCTCCCATGCGCTATATTTTCAATGTACATGCAATGAATCGATTTTGCTACATTTTTCACAAACTAATTTAATAAAAAGATAGAATTTCAAAAAAATACAAAAAACACTTGATTCCCTGAAAAATTTAAATTATTATAAAACAAATGTTACCAACAACTTCATAAATCATACACTCTCGCCTAAAACGTGAGATAGAGGTTGCAACGCTTATAAGTATTCTAAAGGAGACACAGAGATGTCTATGATTTTAGAGGAAAGGAAGTGTTGCCGAAATTGATAAATTTCTCTGCATTTATCAATTGGGGCTGTTTTCGAATAGAAACAGAACTGTCATATGTACAGACGTGTACGTATGAAGAGCTATCTACAAAAAAGAGATATCATTTTTATGATATTCCTTTTTTGGCGGTTTTTTTATTAGCTCCGTTTTCTGTTTCCCTTTCCCTGTAACAGCACCATCCTCACTTATTTGAGATGGTGTTTTTTGTTTTTCTCTCTAGTAACTACAGGAATATTGGGATTTGTATATGTCCTAACCTATTCTTAAAAATGGACGAAAGAAGGAATTCGTAATGGAAACGATTGTACAAAAATTTGGCGGTACTTCTGTCGGAAGCGTCGAACGCATTCAACATGTAGCAAATTTAATTATTGAAGAATATGAACGAGGACATAGTATTGTCTCTGTCGTTTCAGCAATGGGAAAAAGTACGGATAAACTTGTAGCACTTGCTAACGCTATTACTGAAAATCCAAGTAAACGTGAAATGGATATGCTTCTATCAACAGGAGAGCAAGTAACTATTTCATTATTAACAATAGCACTACAAACAAAAGGTTATAACGCAATTTCATTAACAGGATGGCAAGCTGGTATTACGACAGAATCTGTACATAGTAGTGCACGGATTACTGACATTAACACCACTCGTATTCAGTCTCACCTTACTGAAGGAACGATTGTTATAGTAGCTGGTTTCCAAGGAATAAGTGAAGAAAATGAAATTACAACGCTTGGCCGCGGTGGCTCCGATACGACTGCTGTCGCATTAGCTGCTGCACTAAAAGCAAAAAAATGTGATATTTATACGGATGTGACCGGCGTATATACGACTGATCCACGAGTTGTACAAGATGCTTATAAATTAGATGAAATTTCTTATGACGAAATGTTAGAGCTTGCCAACCTCGGTGCTGGCGTATTACACCCACGCGCTGTTGAATTTGCTAAAAATCATAATGTAATTTTAGAAGTTCGCTCAAGTATGGGACAAGAAAACGGAACAATTGTAAGGGGAGAATGTAACATGGAACAACAATCAATCGTTAAAGGTATTGCATTTGAGGATAATATTACACGTGTCACAATTAAAGGATTAGAACAAGGTGCACTTTCAACAGTTTTCTCTACATTAGCAGCAGCACATATTAATGTAGATATTATTATTCAAAGTATTACAAATGAAGGAACTGTTCACCTCTCCTTCTCGATCCATTCTAATGATTTAAGAGAAACATTAGAAGTATTGGAACAAAATCAAGAAGCACTTCACTATGAATCTGTAGAACATGAAAATCATTTAGCAAAAGTATCAATTGTAGGATCTGGTATGGTATCTAACCCAGGAGTTGCTGCGAATATGTTTACTACTTTAAAAGAAGGCGGTATTCATATTAAAATGGTAAGTACATCGGAAATTAAAGTATCCGTTGTAATTGACCGTATTCACTTAGTAGATGGTGTTGAAGCACTACATCAATCATTTATGGCGAAAATTGAGCCTTTAGTGCAGATGAGTTAATTCCCACCAGTAAAACTTAAAACAAATTATACGAATCTATTTCCTTCCTATATAAATAGAAATAGGGTGGGAATATTTTGCGGGGAAGTCGAAGTTCTTTTATCAAATAGCAACTACAGTATCAAATTCTTGAAACTACTTGAAATGATAGTATTCACGAAATAAAGTTCGCGTATATTTCAATAGTAGAAAGTTTACGAAGTGTTTTTTGTTAATAAGTTGTTATATGACATACCCGAAAACACCTTGTCACATTTTCCTACACTGTGACAAGGTGTTTTTTGTTTAGAAGAGATTCTAGTATAATTATGAGGATAATTAGATAATAAATTTATACATATAAGGAGATAAAGACAATGACAAAAAACAAATTACTAAGAATGGACAATATCAGCATCGTTGTAGAATCACTTGATAACGCAATCTCTTTCTTCGAGGAGATTGGCTTGAATCTCGAAGGGCGAGCTACTGTCGAAGGTGAATGGGCTGGTCGCGTAACTGGACTCGGTTCTCAGTGCGTAGAGATTGCTATGATGGTTACGCCAGATGGTCACAGCCGAATTGAACTTTCGCGATTTCTCACCCCACCTACTATAGCAGATCACCGGACAGCTCCTGTAAACGCCCTCGGTTATCTGCGCGTCATGTTCACCGTCGAGGACATTGACGAAATGGTATCCAGACTTACTAAGCATGGTGCTCAGCTCGTTGGAGAAGTAGTTCAGTATGAGAACTCGTATCGACTCTGCTACATTCGTGGAACCGAAGGAATTTTAATCGGTTTGGCGGAAGAACTCGATAACAAATAAGTAAGTGATGTTTTATAAAAAGCCTTTACTGAAATATTCATTACTGAAGTAAAAATATTTGAAGCACATTCTTACTCCATAAAACTTAAATTTTCAGCCCCGTCCTAACTTTAGAACGGGGCTATACTCGTTTGAGCTTTTAAAATTAAATAACTTTATTATCATTTTACACATAGATTTCAAGACTCTATACAAACAGCTTTTTAACATATTACCTATATCTAAAAATCGTTATAAAATAATTAAATTATTCGCAATACCTTTTCCTAGGAAATATAACGGACTCTTCTCACTTCTTATCATATATATCTTTTCCTTTAAATAACGAGCGAAATTCATTCAAAATAACTTTCTTCACGTCGGAATAAAAGACCATCATGAATAGCGCAGCCCCTAATAAAATCTCTTGAATTCCTTCGTAATCAATGAAAGCACTCATAATTAGCAAACCAAATCCAATATAAAAGCCAAACTCATTCTCTTTCTCAAAATCCTCATCTTCTTCATCAATATGTATTTTCTCTTTAAAGTTTTGATTCCCTTTTATTAATTCATCGAGCGTAACGTTGTACATTTCGCTCAATAAAATTAAATTATCAATGTCAGGGTAACTTTTATCATTTTCCCACTTATACACCGCTTGCCTAGTTACACCGATTTTCTTTGCAACATCCTCTTGCGAAAAACCCTTTGACTCTCGTAGTTTTTTTAGCTGTGCTCCTAAGTTCATAACGTCCCCTCCTTTAACAAATTATTACATAAAAGGAGATGAAAAAGAAAGAAACTATTAGTAACACTCACTGTAAACCACCAGTTTACACAATAAAAAAGGGAGAGTAACTCTATTTTCGAGCCACTCTCCCTCTCACTTATATTAAAACAAATGAATGTTTTCTTTCTTGCAAGCTTCACGTAAATCATCAGGCCATACAGAAGATTGAACTTCACCGATATGTGCTTTACGTAAGAAGTACATACACATTCTTGATTGTCCAATACCACCACCAATTGTTAATGGTAGTACGTCTTCTAAAATACCTTTATGGAAATCATACTCACGTTTGAAGTCTTCACCAGTTTTCGTTAATTGCTCATCAAGTGCTTTACTATCAACACGAATTCCCATTGATGATAATTCGAACGAAGCTTGTAGTACTGGGTGCCAGAATAAAATGTCACCGTTTAATTTCCAATCATCATAATCGGACGCGCGTCCATCGTGCTTTTCACCTGAACGGAGTGCATCACCAATTCCAATAATAAAGACTGCACCGTGTTCTTTCGCAATTGCATGTTCACGATCTTTCGGTGTTAATTCTGGATATTTATCTTCCAGTTCTTGAGAAGTAATGAAAACAATTTCTTCTGGTAAATACTTTCCAAGGAACGGATACTTTTCAAATAAGTGATCTTCCAATTCTTTGAATATTCCATAAATTGTTTGTACTGTTTTTTGTAAGTAATCGACAGTACGCCATTCTTTTTGAACGATTTTTTCCCAATCCCATTGGTCAACATAAATGGAATGTGTTGCATCAAGTTCTTCATCACGACGAATCGCGTTCATGTTTGTATATAAACCTTCACCAGCTTCATATCCGTATTCATGTAATGCGAATCTTTTCCACTTCGCTAGTGAATGCACAATTTCTAATTCTTCTCCTGAATGTAACATATCAAATTCAATTGGACGTTCTACACCGTTTAAGTGATCGTTTAATCCTGATTTTTTCGTTACGAATAATGGTGCAGATACGCGGAATAGTTCAAGACGTTTTGCTAATTGATCCTCGAAAAATGTTTTAACTTCCTTAATTGCGATTTGAGTCTCTCTTACTGTCATTAATGATTGATACATGGTGGTTTCCTCCTAAAATGTTTGGATGTTGTGAAAAGAAGCCAACAAAAAAAGCCCTTCTTTCCCAAAAAACTGGGACGAAAGACTTTGGTTCCGCGGTACCACCCAAATTAGCAACAGAGGTTGCTCACTTATACAGTACGGAGATTAAAAAATCTCGATACTGTTCTTCTTGTAACGGCGAAGTTCCCGGCTAAGTCTACTTTCCTATAAAGGATTTCGGTTAGCGACTCCAGGAGGTTCTTCATAATAGGCTTCGTATCAGGCTCACACCGTCCCT
The DNA here is from genome assembly GCF_046534555.1 of Bacillus sp. SIMBA_074. Classification (NCBI taxonomy): domain Bacteria; kingdom Bacillati; phylum Bacillota; class Bacilli; order Caryophanales; family Bacillaceae; genus Bacillus; species Bacillus sp. SIMBA_074. The sequence continues at coordinate 179,696 of NZ_JAWRYM010000001.1, forward strand.
GACTCGCTTAAACTACATCCTACTACTACTCGTCCTTTCATAGTCGTTTTATTGTCACATCTCTGAAACATTTTATTAATGATTATTCTATACAAAAAATAGATAAAGTCAACAAAAAGTTTTAAAAAAATTTTCAATTCTTTATTTTATGCCTTTACCGACTGTTCTTAATATAACATTTTTATTTCCTTTGTCTCTTCAATCCAAAAAACATTTCACTAATTGAAACTAACATATATACAACAACTAGTGTGATTGTTCGAAATATAGAATCCGCAGTATTTCTTATTATTTTCATTTTCTTTATAATTCCTTTCAGTTTACTCGCAATTTCATGATATACTATAGCATTCAAGCAGTTTGTTTTTATTTAAAGCAAGCATAGTCATTTATCGATAGTATTTTTCTAAAACATTGGCTATTATCAAATCAGATTTTTTATATAACGGAGTGATCATATGAGTAAAACGAAAGCAAAACCGAAAAAAGGTGTAGGACAAGGTACAGGAAGTAAAGGATGGAACCGTTGGCAATCAAGTGCGAAAAAGAAAGCTGCAAAACCATACAAAAGTAAAGGTACAAAGAAATAAAATAAATAGTGGGAGACGAACAACTCCCACTATTTAAAGTTTCACTTTATCTCTTTACTTTGTACAAAACAAAATATAATTATTACAACAAAAAAGCTATGCTTTCATCTCTATGAAAGCATAGCTTTTTCCATATTAAATCATAAGAATATCGCGGATTTCTTCCTCCGTAATAGAAGATAACTTCTCTTCTCCCGGCTCGATAATTTCAGCGATTAAATTTTTCTTACTCTCTTGTAACTCGTGCATTTTTTCTTCAATTGTTCCATGTGCTACTAACTTAATCACTTGCACTGTATTTTTTTGTCCCATTCGATACGCTCTATCCGCAGCTTGTTGTTCAACAGCTGGATTCCACCACAAGTCGTACAATATAACTGTATCTGCACCTGTTAAATTTAGTCCTGTGCCACCAGCTTTTAACGAAATAAGAAATAGATCCCCTTCTCCTTCGTTAAACCGATTGCATAGCTCTACACGTTCTTGCGCTGGTGTACTCCCGTCTAAATAAAAGTATGGAACTGCTTGACGATTTAATTCACGTCCGATTATCGAAAGCATCTTCGTAAATTGGGAAAAGATAAGAATTCTCTTCCCTGTACTTCTGCATTCCTCCAAAATTTCTAGCAGCTGATCAAATTTAGCTGAACTACCTTTATAGTCATCAACAAACAAAGCAGGATGACAACAAATTTGCCGTAGTCTCGTTAAACCAGCTAAAACCCGAATTTTATTTTTACGTAACGTATCTTTATCCAAATGTTTTAACGTTTCTTCTCTTAACTTTGCTAAATAAGCTGCGTAAAGCCTCTTTTGATCTGGTAAAAGTTCTGATGATTGTAAGTGCTCAATTTTTTCTGGGAGTTCGTGTAATACATCACCCTTTAACCTTCTTAACACGAAAGGTTTTACCCGCTTCGCAATATCTTCACGTCTTAAATCACCGAACTCTTTTCTTCCCGGTAATAATTCTGGGAAGACGACGTGGAAGATAGACCATAGCTCTTCTAATGAATTTTCTACAGGTGTTCCTGTTAATCCAAAACGGTACTCCGCCTGCACTGTTTTTACCGCTCTTGCAGTTTGCGTCGTATGATTTTTAAATGCTTGTGCTTCATCAAGAAATAGCGTATGAAATGGCTGCTCATATAACCTTATATCTCTTCTCAGTAAAGGATATGACGTAATGACAACATCAAATTTCGTTATATCTTTTAAAATTTTTCGGCGCTCTGCTTGATTTCCATCGGCAATAACTGCTCTAATATGTGGAGCGAATTTTTTCAACTCGCTAAGCCAGTTGTAAACGAGGGACGACGGAGAAACAACTAATATAGGCAGTTTCTTCTCTCGAATTTCCGGCAAAACAGAGTCTATAAAAGCAATACTTTGCAACGTTTTCCCCAGTCCCATATCATCAGCTAAAATGCCGCCAAAACGATAATAGGCAAGTGTTTTCATCCACTGGAATCCGTATGTTTGATACTCTCTCATTATCGCATCTAAGCCACTTGGCACCGCAAACTTCAGCTTTTTAGGGTTTTGAATGTTCTCTACCAATTCTTGAACAGACTCATCTAAACTTAATACGTTTCCTTCTTGCAGTGAATTCATCCATTTCACACTACGAATAAGAGGGACATCTATTTCTTCGCCTTTTAAAAATTCTTTTCGAATACTAGATTCTTTTATAAACTGATTAATATCATTAAACTCTTTACTCTCAAGTGATAGTAGAGCACCACTTGCTAAACGATAATATTTTCGTTTCTCCTCAAGAGCGACTAATACCCCTTTAATTTCTGCCTCTGGAATACCTTTTATATCAAAGCGGAATGATAACCAATCAATTCTCTCTTTCCTTCTAACTCTTATAAGAGGAGCTGTGTCTCCCTTATGAATTCGTAATTTGATTGCTGACGTCGCATAAATATCAACTAAACCTTTTAACGTTGGAACAGCATGATATAAAAAGTTATACTCAGCTTCTTCATTATGCATAAAATAACCGCCTTCCGTTTTCGCAAAGGCACTTTCACTCATAATTTCTAAAATCTCTTTTTCCTTTTTCTCATCACGATTAAAAACAGATGGCTGCCCATCCTCTTCTAACGGATTAATCACGACGTTTCCATAATGAAATTCGAGACCTGCTAACAAACGATTTTTCACTCGATCTAAATACAATTTTGCTTTTAGCGAAGGCGTTTCCACACAATCTGATACTACCTCATCTATTCGCACAGTTCCTAGCTTCATTAACCCTGGTACAACTTTTGCTACAAAGTGCTCCATCTTATCTGCTGGAATATACAATTGGTTACTACTAGAACGATTCATCATTTTTTGTAATTCGATAAGCCGCTTACAATCCTCAGCGTTCAACTGATACAGTTTCCCTCCAAATAGAGCATAACTATACGTATCCATTACTTCTACTTGTTGTAAGCCGTCAATATAAAGTGTAAACCCATCGTTACTCCCTTTATTAAACTCAAAATGTAAAGGAAGTAGCCCTTTTGAAATTTGTAAACCGTGAAAAGATTTTCCATCTTGATTAAGTCCCACAAACTCAACTTTAGAAAGTAAAGAAAGCATATCCTTCCATGAAGCTGGCGGTATTAAAATCATACTATCATCTTGTTTTGCATGTACTTCCAGTGTATCCTCATACATTTTTTCATTATGATAAATTTTAATGAGCTGCTGAATAATCGCATCCGTTTCTTGCCTGAAGCTATGTACATCTGGTGTGTATGTAAATTCATTGGAACAATGAAAAGTCTCTCTTTTCTCCACGTTAGAAAGAAATTCTCTAATATGATTTATAAAATATGTTTTCGCAAGTTTTAACTGAATTCCAAGAAGGGCCCCACCGCTTTTCGTCGCTACTGGTGAACATATAAACGCAACATCTAATATTTCACGTGTATCAAAACGGTGTTGTTTACTTTTTGGCCGCAGTGGTTTGTCTGCAAACAACTGAAACATCCCGCTCGTTAATTGATCATTTCCGCTCATATTTTCGGACATGCCGCCCGTTTGCTGGTTATAATTTATTTGTATTAGTACGGCTGCAACATGTTGACAGTACGTTTGAAAAGACGCTAATGAAGGACAACTACATTTCGCAACAACATCACCTTTTTTAGCTTTTTCTACTGTAACATGAAAATCTTCATTCCCTTTTACCGTTGCCTCGCAAATTTCTTTATTTTCATCATAATGATTTATTATTACTTTATTTGATTTATAATAAGCTTCACCTCTTTTATATGAGGTCTCTCCGCATACTTCTTTAATAATCGATTTATTTAATGTAAAACTCATTTTTTGACACTTCCTTAATTTAAAACCAATTTCTCTTAACTAACATTTTACATGCTCTACGAGAAAATATAAAATGTAGATTTAATAAAAAAAGATGCTCATTTATAAGCACCTTTTTTCACGCTATCTCCATCAACCGTTTCGCCTCAAAATACAACACTTGAATAAACTTCTTCGTATTAATTCGTATATGGCCAGAAGTTGCTACTTCATCCTTTGTCATTTCTGTCATTCGTTTTCTAACTACAGTGAAATCAAAAAATTTCGGAGCATAGCTTTCAAATTTCGGATTTGAAAAGTCTGTTAATCCAAGGGAAGCTAAGTGATTTAACGATTGATAAATCGCTCTACGTACCCTTTGTTCAGATGCTTTTCTCTCCTTATCTATATCTGCATCTGAAGCTATATTCTCTAATTTTCTTATAGTTATATGGTGAAAGATATCTTTTAGCGCAGGAAATCCAAATTCAAACGTTTGCTCTTTTTCTTGTCCATATAAATATTCCAACATACTAAGTAAATCTTTACTTCCATTCTCTCCCGCAATACCAAGTTCTGATAATAAATAGCGCCCTGAATCTGCTATTCTTTTTCCTTCTTGTATTGGCTCATTTCGAACTTGCGGCTGTTCCCACTTAAAAACGTTATTCAATGATTTTTGAATATCATGTATAGAGCGCTCTAAACGAATACGTTCCATTACTTTACGTACAACAGACATAACCTCAATTTTGTTCAATGGTTTTGTAATATAATATTCAACACCAAGTGTATACGCCTCACCAATAAGCTGTTTCGATTCAACTTGAGAAATCATAATGATTTTCCCTGAAAAAGAGGACGCAATATGGCGAACTGTTTCAATCCCATCTCGCATTGGCATTAATAAATCAATAAATAAAATATCTACTTTTTTAAAATTTAGTTGATCTGCTTCAATAAAAGCTCCATCTTCCGACTCTCCAATTACTTCCCCAAGATCGCCATCTTCAATAATTTGTGAAAGCATGGAGCGGAAAACTTCATCATCATCTACGATATAATAAAACAACTTTATTCTCCTTCCCGCTTTAAACTGCACTCCGGTAAACAAACGATAAACTTACACCCTCCGCCAGTTTCTCGGTCTTCTAATCTCACTTCTCCACCTAGCTCTGTTACCATTTCGTTTATGTAAGAAAGTCCAATACCTGTTGAAGGTGTTCCCGTTTGATCATACTTTGAAGTAAATCCTGGCTTAAATACTAATTTCTTATACTTCTGTGCAATACCAGGACCATCGTCAATTACTTCAAAGAATATATGTTTATCTCGTTTATATAGCTTAATAATAATGAGACCTCTACCCTCAATCGCTTCAACTGCATTTGCAACTAAGTTATTAAAAATGGATAAGACCGTGTACACATGATATTCTGCATGCTCACCTTCTATATGTTCCGAAAAACGTATATCTTTTTCTAACATTTCAGCGTACTTCTCATTAATTCTTACAATCATTTCCGCTAATTCATGTCCTTCTACATACTCAGCCACATTTTTATCTAATAACAGTTTAGATAGTCCTGCAAAAATTCTTTGATTATCCTTTTTGATTTCGTGCACTTCTCCTGCTATTTTTAATGCTGTTTTGCTATTTAAATCATCGTTCGCTTGTAAGTTTCGATATAGTTGATATGCTTCTTGTGTAATTAACTCAGCATTTTGTAACGTTTTTTTCAAATGGACAGATTCCACATATAAATTAGAGAGGTACATTAACATATTTTCATTTTCTTTTCGAACTTGTGATTCTTTTAACTTCGTTTCATATAAGTTCATCATATTTAAAAAACCAAGTGCAAAGAAACTACGGAAAATAGCAATAATAATTAGTTTATTCACTTCAGAAACTGTTATCGTTGTCCCCAGCACTAACATATGATAAAACGCAAGTTCAGACATACTTGCGATAATTTCAATTGTAATTCCAAGACATCCTATCACAATTGGCTTCTGATGAAACTTATTCACCCTACAAAGCGAAAAAAGACTTCCATAAATAAAATAATAAAAGAACACAGGATAACGCAAATAAAATGATTCTGTCATATGGAATGAACCTTGCAATACCCAGTCAAGACATACACGAAATAAGACTACAGATATACCTACAAGAATACCTGCAGCTGCTGCTGGCACTCTTCTTAAAAATAGTAATAAAAAGAAGAAAAGCGGTGTCCCGAAACTAACACGAAACATATCATTAAAAGGATGAAAATTGAGCTCTCCAGCAATCGGAACAACAACCATTAATATAATTAAAAGATACATATCTTTCTTCCATAATTGATTCCAATTCAAAGGTGCCACTTCCTATGCTTTTTTTCAATTGTAAAAGTGAAAGCCCGCTTATAATTATAAACGGGCTTTACTTCTATATTCTAACCTTTTCTACCGCTTTTATTTGGCGATACTCCGGTTCCCATATTGCTTCTTTTACGGCAATCTTAATATCGTCATCACTTAAGTTCTCTCTAGCAACACCTTCTGCAACTGCAACTTTCGCTACTTCAATCGCAACCAGTTCAGAGATATTACGTAACTCTTCAACTTCTGGCAAAATAGGCGCTCCTGGCTGACTTGTATCTACCATACTTGCAACTGCTTCTGCTGCTGCTGCGAACATTCCATCCGTCATGACGCTTGCACGAACAACAATTGTACCAAGACCTAGTCCTGGGAAAATAAGTGCGTTATTTGACTGTCCAATCACATACGTTACACCGTTATATGTAACCGGTTCAAACGGACTTCCTGTTGCAACTAATGCTTTTCCTTCTGTCCACTCGATTAAATCTGCTGGTTTCGCTTCAGCAAGTGGCGTTGGATTCGACATTGGTAAAATGATTGGTCTTTCTACGTGAGAAGCCATTTCTTTAATAATTTCCTCTTTAAATGCGCCTGCAACAGTAGATGTACCAATTAAAATTGTCGGTTTTACATGTTTCACAACTTCAGCAAGTCCGATCACATCATTTTGTTTCCAATCACTTACTTCAGCTTCTTTTCTTGCATATGGAATTTGGAAATCAAGAAGATCTTCCATATTATCTGTAACCAACCCATTACGGTCAATACACCAGAAACGATTATGTGATTCTTCGTCTGATAAGCCGACACGAACCATTGCATCTCTTACTTGATCTGCGATACCGATTCCAGCCGTACCAGCACCAAACACAACTACACGGTGTTCACTTAACGGTACACCAGAAGCTTTTACTGCCGATAATACAGCAGCAAGTGAAACTGCCCCTGTACCTTGAATATCATCATTAAATGTACAAACGTCATGACGATATTTATCTAAAATTTTTCGTGCATTTCGAGAACTGAAGTCTTCCCAATGTAGAAGTGCTTTCGGGAATTGTTTATTTACCGCTTGAACAAACGTATCAATAAATTCATCGTAAGCTTCACCTGTTATACGAGGGTGACGATTTCCAATATAAAATGGATTGTTTAATAATTCCTCACGATTTGTACCTACATCTAAAATTACCGGTAATACACGGCTAGGATCGATTCCAACTGCGGCCGTATATACAGCCAATTTCCCGATTGCGATGTTAATTCCACCAACACCCCAATCACCAATTCCTAATATACCTTCTCCATCCGTTACAACGACTAAATCAATGTTTTCAGCTGTTGCACCGATATTTGCAAATGCATCTTCAATACCTGATGGATCGTTAATTGATAAATAAATGCCACGTGGTTTACGGTATTCATGACTATATCTTTGAATTGCTACACCTACAGTTGGTGTATATACAATCGGTAACATTTCACGTAAATGCTCTGTTAAAATACGATAAAATAACACTTCATTTCGATCATGTAACGCTGTTAAGTATACATTCTTTAATAAATCATCCGGCTGAGAACTAAATTGTTCATACGCTCGGCGTGCTTGTTCTTCTAACGTTAAAACCGCTGGCGGTAATAACCCTTTTAAACCTAACTCTTCTCTTTCCTCTTGTGTGAAAGCTACCCCTTTATTTAAAAGTGGTGTTGATAATACTTCTGCTCCTCTTAATGTTGTTTCTAATGCACCATTAGAAGCCACTGTAAACTTACTCATAACATCCCTACCTCTATTCATATATAGCATTTCTATATTGTAAACAAAAAAGAGGGGATTGTCCCCCTCTTCTTTTAATTTTTCTTTAAAAGAGTTGCTCCTGCAATCCCTGGGTGTGTCATTTCGAATGGATCTAGAATTAACTCTAATTCTTCTTGTGACAATACACCATTTTTCACACATAGTTCTCGAACGGATTGCCCTGTCGCAATTGCTTCTTTCGCAACGCGAGCTGCTGCTTCATAGCCGATATGAGGGTTCACGGCTGTAATAATTCCTACACTCTTCTCAACGTACTCTTTTAAGCGATCTTCATTCGCTTCAATTCCTTTTAAGCAATTATCTGTAAAGGCACGGAAACCGTTATTCATAATGCTAATAGATTGAAGTAAGTTGAAAACAAGTACTGGTTCCATAACATTTAATTCTAATTGTCCTGCTTCTGAAGCAAGGCAAATTGTATGGTCGTTACCAATTACTTGGAACGCAATTTGATTAATTACTTCTGGCATAACAGGGTTTACTTTCCCTGGCATAATAGATGAACCTGGTTGACGAGCTGGTAGCATAATTTCCGCTAATCCAACGCGTGGACCTGATGCCATTAGACGAAGGTCGTTCGCAATTTTAGACATGTTCATCATACATACTTTAAGTGCTGCAGATACTTCAGTGTACGCATCCGTATTTTGAGTTGCATCTACTAAATCTTCTGCACCAACAAGTGGTAGTTCACTAATTGTAGCTAAATGTTTTACAACTGCTTCAATATATTCTGGATCTGCATTTAAGCCTGTACCAACTGCAGTTGCTCCCATATTTACTTCATATAAATGTTGACGTGATTGCTTGATACGTTTCATGTCACGTTCAAGTACGCGGGAGTATGCTTTAAATTCTTGTCCAAGACGAATTGGCACAGCATCTTGTAAATGTGTACGACCCATTTTAATAACATGATCGAACTGTTCTGCTTTTAATTCAAATACATCATGCATATAACCCATTGTTTGTAATAAGCCTTCTAATGCATTTAATGTTGCAATATGAATCGCTGTTGGGAATGCATCGTTTGTTGATTGTGCCATATTTACATGACTGTTTGGACTAATATAATCATAGTCTCCCTTTTCCATTCCTAATAATTCAAGGGCACGATTGGCAATGACTTCATTTGCGTTCATATTCATTGAAGTTCCTGCACCACCTTGAATTGGATCAACGATGAAATGATCATGCCATTTCCCCTCAAGGATTTCTTGTGATGCTTCTGCGATAGCACCACCCTTTTTCAATTCCAATCTTCCTACATCTGCATTAGCAAGTGCTGCCGCTTTTTTTACAATTGCTAACGCTTTAATTAAACCTTCATGGACTTTGTATCCTGTAATCGGGAAATTCTCCACTGCACGCATTGTTTGTACACCGTAGTACGCGTAATTTGGTACTTCTTTTTCACCTAAAAAATCTTTTTCAATTCGTACTCCATTTTTAACTTCAGTTAATGTTGCCATGATTACTCACTCCTTAACAATCTCTTACGCTGCTTTTGTTTGTTTGACCGTTTCTACATATTGTTTTGCTTTCTCATCATCGAATTCGCCTTCCCACTTCGACATAACAATGGCAGCTAATGCATTTCCTAATACATTGACAGCTGAGCGAATCATATCTAAAATGCGGTCAATTCCCGCAATTAATGCGATGCCTTCTAGCGGTAAGCCCATTGATCCTAACGTCGCTAATACAACAACGAATGATGCACCCGGAACTCCCGCCATACCTTTGGATGTTAACATGAGAACGAATAATAGCGTTATTTGCTCCGTCAGTGACATGTGTACACCGTACATTTGTGCAACAAACAATGCCGCTAACGCTTGATAAATAGCTGATCCAGTCAAGTTAAATGTATAACCTGTCGGAATTACGAAAGAGGCAACTGCCTTTGGACAACCGAACTCTTCCATTTTTCTCATTATATTAGGTAAAACAGCTTCTGAACTTGCTGTCGTAAATGAAAGAATAAGTTCTTCTTTTAAAATTTTTATTAATGTAAAAATGTTTACTCCGACCATTCGTGCATTAATACCTAATACAATCACAACGAATAGTATAACAGTTACGTATACAGCTAGCACTAGTTTTCCTAAAGGAAGTAGTGTTGCTACACCAAATTTTGCAACCGTAACAGCAATTAATGCGAATACACCAAATGGTGCGAATTTCATCACTTGATTTGTAACCCAAAACATCGCTTCGAGTACACCTTCAAAAAAGTTAAAAACAGGCTTTCCCTTTTCACCGATTGCTGCAACTCCTAAACCGAATAGTACTGAGAAGAATATAATCGGTAATAAGTCACCTTGTGTAATAGACTCAAATATATTTTTCGGTACAATATGAACAATCGTTTCTGCAAAGCCTTTCTTCTCTGTTGCATCTGCTGTTTGTTTATAAGAAGAAATATCACTTTGCTGTAAATTACTCATATCAACGCCAGTACCTGGTTGGAATATATTCGCTGCAAGTAATCCCATTAAAATAGCAATCGTCGTAATAATTTCGAAATAAAGAATTGTCTTACCGCCCAGTTTCCCAAGCTTTTTCATATCTCCTACACCAGCTACCGCAACAATTAATGCTGAAATAACAATCGGTACTACAATCATCTTAATTAAGTGAATAAATATATCCCCAATTGGTGTGATATAAGAAATCGCCGTTTTATTGCCATAAAAGACTGCCCCTACTACAATCCCTAAAACAAGCGCGACAAAAATTTGTGTTGCCAATCCGAATTTTTTCATTTATGTTCATCCCCTTCATGCGAACGCTTTCAATTTGAATTTATAAAAGCTACTCACACATCATATAAGCGAACCTACAAAATCATACAAAAACCTACAAGTTCGTCACAAAAAATTCAAATTTATTTCTTATAATATTCATTGACACTTTTTTATAAAAAAGAAATAAAATAACCTTGATAAAACATCAGATTATTTCGTATAATCTAAAAGATATACGTATTCTAAATAAATGGGGATGAAAAGGAGTGGATGTTATGAAAAATCACGTGAAGAAGTTCATCATATCTATTTCTTTTCTATTTCATTTTCTTACGAAGGAACAAAGGCATTAGCCTTTGTTCCTTTTTTATTGCAATCTATATAGGGGGAATTGTTATGAAACCATATAAACGCGTCTTAATTAAACTAAGTGGCGGCGCACTTGCTGATCAATCTGGAAATAGCTTTAACTCCAAACGATTAGAACATATCGCAAACGAAATAATATCCATTATTGACCTAGATATCGAAGTATCCATTGTCATCGGCGGCGGTAACATTTTCAGAGGTCATCTAGCTGAAGAATGGGGAATTGATCGTGTAGAAGCTGATAATATCGGTACGCTAGGTACGATTATTAACAGCTTAATGCTTCGCGGCGTTTTAACAAGTAAAACAGATAGAGAAGTACGCGTTATGACTTCCATCCCTTTTAATGCAGTAGCTGAACCATATATTCGCCTACGTGCAGTACATCATTTAGATAACGGTTATGTTGTCATATTCGGTGGTGGTAACGGGCAACCATTCGTTACAACAGATTACCCAAGTGTACAAAGAGCCATTGAAATGAATAGCGACGCCATTTTGGTCGCAAAACAAGGTGTAGACGGTGTCTTTACAAGTGATCCAAAATATAATAAATCAGCGAAAATGTATCGAAAACTGAACTATAACGATATTGTTAGGCAAAACATACAAGTAATGGATCAAGCAGCTTTATTGCTTGCTCGAGATTATAATTTACCGGCACACGTCTTTAACTTTGATGAGCCTGGCGTTATGAAAAGAATTTGTTTAGGTGAACATGTTGGGACGTTGATTAATGATGATGTTTCGATGCTTGTGCATGAAAAATAGTATTTTTCATCGGAAGTTTTGTCCACCCCCCACTAATTATTAGCCTTCTCCAATCGGGCTTTTACGAGCAGTTGATCTCCCACCTAACGTCTTTGCTTTAGCCGCATTTTGAAGAGGGAATCTTACTGCTCGTTAATACGAGATCAATAGTCCCCTAATTTGTATAACAAGGGGACTTAAATTTTTATCGTAAACTTATCAGGGTCATTAATAATGTTAGAATTTCTTTACGAAAGCTCTTCCGAATCCCACACTTCAATAAATTCAAAACCTTTTAAATCACTTTGTTCAATTAAAACCTTCAATTCATCCGAAATAAAAACAGCCGTAGGATGAATTTTTCCATTTATGTAAACCTTAAATATCATTTCATTTTGAACTATATTAAAATCAAATGCGAACTTTTCACAACCTACTATAAGGCCTGTAATCAGTTTTTTAAAGATTGCTTTATCACTATCAATTGCATCTAGTACATTCAATACATGAACTAAATAATATATTTCACTATTTGAGTTACGTATAAGGGGTAAGAATTCAACATCAGTACCTACTATAGACTCTAATAATTTTTTTGCCTTTTCACTAACCATTAGGGCACCAATTTCTCCCCAGAAGTGCGGAAAATCACTGGCCTTTCCTTCCTCTAAACATTCAATAGGTAGCTTTCTCCATGAATCTACTAATTTTATTGTAGAGTTAAACTTCCCTTCAAAAAACTTTTTATCTTCTTTATAATTTAATAATTGAAAAGACTCATAGTTATCTGAGAAATTTCTTAATTCCCAAATCTTCATAGCTATTCTCCTTTACTACTGAGTGATATATTGTTGTTTCTGAAACCTTACTTATTCATAATAAACAGCTTATGCAAATACATAAGCTTCTTATATTTTATTTATTACTCTCTTGGGTATTAATTAACATCATTAATCTGATGTACTTTTATTAAATTCCTTTACGAAAGCTCTTCCGAATCCCACACTTCAATAAATTCAAAACCTTTTAAATTACTTTGTTCAATAAGAACCTTTAACTCGTCCGAAATAAAAACAGCCGTAGGATGAATTTTTCCATTTATGTAAACCTTAAAAATCACTTCATTTTGAACTATATTAAAATCAAATGCGAACTTTTCACAACCTACTATAAGGCCTGTAATCATTTTTTTAAAGATTGCTTTATCTCCATCAATTGCATCTAGTACATTCAACACGTGGACCAAATAATATACCTCACTAGTTGAATTGCGTAAAAGTGGTAAGAATTCAACATTTTCACCTATTAAAGGTTCAAGTACTCTCTTGGCTTTTTCACTAATCATTGGTGCACCAATTCCTCCCCAAAATTTAGGGAAATCACTATAATTACCTCCTTCTACACACTCTATCAATATATTGCCCCATAAATTTGCTAAATGAGTTATTGAATTTATTTTTCCATCAATATATTTTTTATGGTCCCCCTCAAAATTTAACAACTGGAAAGATTCAAAGTTATCTAACACGCTCTTTAATACCCATATTTTCATGCTTATTCCCCTTAACTATTCTTTTATCTTCTAAAGTAAACTAGAATGTTACGTAACAAAAAATCGTTTACTACTATTTACTTTGTGATTCTAAAATATATCTTGAATATGAATTACCATCCCTTTCTATACTTATTCATAATAAAAAGCTTATACAAGTGCATAAGCTTTTTATTTTTTACTCTCTTAGATATGGATTCCCATTAATAATCTAATTAAATTAGATTTCTTTACGCACCCTCTTCTGAATCCCACACTTCAGTAAATTGAAAACCTTTTAATTCACTCTCTAAAATTGCATTTTTGAATTGATCTGATACTAAAAGATAGTTAGGATGTACCTTCCCATTTATATTCAATTTAAAAACTGGTTCGTGCTGGACAACATAAGGAATAAATACAAATTTTTTACATCCTATTATTAAACCTGAACTTAACTTATCAAAGATTGTTTTATTAGTATCAAGTGCTTCCAACACCCTTAAAACATGCATAGCATAGTATTTTTTGTTTGTTTGTTTATGAATTAATGGTAAAAATTCAATATTATCTCCTACTATAGGTTCTAAAAAATTCTTGGCTTTTTCACTAATTATTTGTACACCAGACTTTCCCCAAAAAATAGGGGAATCGCTTGATTTCCCTTCATCTGTTACCTCAATAAACTTAGGCGTCCATGAATCTGACAAACTCACCATAGAGTTAAAACTAGTTTTAAAATATTTTTTATCCTCTTCATAGTTCAATAATTGAAAGGTTTCATAATCATCAGTCGAGCTTTTTAATTGCCAAATCTTCATATATATTCTCCTTTATTATTACCATTTATATAGTTATTTCTTGGGTTCATTTAATCGTAAATTACCTTCTAATAAATCTCTTCCTATTCCATGTAACACTGTTTGGGTTCACATTCCTTATTTAATTCTTGTAAAAAAATAAAAAACAAACTAACCTTTAAAATGTTAGTTCGTTTTTAATAAATCATTAAATTAATATCAGGCAATTAAAAATGAATTTCAAATTATATTTAACATTAATTATTTTTATCCATTGGTATTGTATTTAGTGCTAAACCAATAGATCCTAATTTTTCAATTATTTTTTTTGCTTTACCATATGGAGCTCCTTTTACTAATGTAAAAGGAAGGTTTTTCGATCCTTTTAATAGTTCCCCTGTTGAAATATCAAGTGCTAGTACACTTTTTATCTTTACTAAATCTTTTAATCCTCCATTAGGAATTTCTATTAACACTATATTACACGTATCAGGGATTTCTTCTTTTATTTTCTGTATTTTTTGATTCAAACACCCCGTATTTACCCAATCAATAAAATCTAATGTAACTACAGTGGCATGATTTGGATTCATATCACCAGAATCAACAGCCCTTACTTCTCGTACATCTGCACCTTGCGACATTAAAAAAACATTGCCACTACCATCATCACCAATAGCAACATAACCATTTGCATATTCTGTTACTTCCCAAGTCTCATTTCGTTCTATAATATCATCAGTACCATAAATTATTAATCCTCCACCTATAGAAAAACCATTTGTATATTTCAATAAATCTTTATGTACATTTGGTAATTCAACTTTCATTACATCTTCTATTTCTTGAATTTTAATATCATTTGCTGGCTTATTTTTTATTAAACCAGAAACATTAGATAAATTTATCATTTTTTCACAAAACCTCCCAAACTATCAAAATATTTATAAGCATCTACCAATACTTTTCTTGCAGTTTTCTGATCAACTCCTGCCTCAATCATTTCTCTATAGCTTACATTAAATTCATAATTTATATCAGTATCATATCCTTCAAGCCTTCTTCGCTTTCTTTGCATAGCAGAAATTTTCGCATGAGGTAAACCAGAACTTGATGGTAAAAGTATTGCTTGAGCTTTCTTTTCGTTATAATCAAATCCACCCTTAATAGCCCATCTTTTAGCCCATTCATTTTGTATAGGATGATGTGATTGTATTCGATTATCAGCAGCTATATTTTTATTTCCTGGAGCACGATTAACCGCCGGACTTAAATAACCATGTTCATCGATATCTCCTTTTTGATATCCCCCTGGTCTTTTTGCATTTCCTAGCTTTATATTCATTCCGTTATTTGGACTACTTGCTTTAACCAAATAATCTTTCATTGTAGGTATTTCAATTTTCATAGAACCCATACCTGCAATAGCCAGACGGTCTCCCATTTGCAAATTATTTGTAACATGGGATAAACCTTTTGTTAATGTAGTTACATTGCCCATTTGCCCCAATTTACTTACTTTACTTAATCCTTTATCACCAATAAGTCCAAGTCCAATTTGTGTAAAAGCATAACTTCCCCACTTAGCACGACTTTCAGCGTCTCCATTTATTACATCATTAATAAATGAATCTGACAATGTGTTCCACATAGCAGGTAAGGTTTCATTTAAATGAGTAACAGCGTATCCCATGTTCTCCCACGTTTCCCATTTACCAAGTGCCACAACACCATCTATTGTATCTTCAACAGCTTGACCCGTACCTTCTAAAATACCATCTATAATTTTTTCAGATATAGATTTTTCGGGAGGTTTCTTGCACACAGCTCCCTCTTCCATTGATCCTTTCTTTAAAAGATTATCAACTTGACGTTTTCTTTCATCAGCAATTTCTTGAATCGAAACGGTCCAATCCATATTTAACCCTTGTGTACTAAACGTACCACTTACAGGACTAAATCCTTTCCCGCTTTGGACTTCAGCAAGGCCGGCAGTAATGCTAGCCACTAGTTGAAGAGCTGTGTTGTAGTTATTACTAGACGTATAGTTAAATTCATATAGATGTTCTAATTTTTCTTGCAGTTTTTTTCTCATCTCCACTAAAACAATAACCATAGCATCTATTCCAGGCAATACTGTAGCAATACTAATCGCTTCTATACTTGCGACCATTCGATTAATTTCTTGAATTTGCTCTCTTATTTCTTGTTCGATGACATCTGTGGAAGCAACTTGTGATTGAAAATCGCCTGGAAACGCATCATTTTGACGAATTAATTCTTCACATAAATAAATGATACCTTGTGCTAAAGGACGAAAAGTTTGGACAAAAAATATTTTTGCACTACTATATGTTTGCCCTTGTAAAACTGTATCAGTTGCAAAGGTATCAATTGATTGGATTGCTTGCTCCATAGCTTGGATAGTAGCGACACATACAGCATTCATGCTTTGGGTCTGATTTTGTACTTCCCCTAAATACATATTTAAACTCATGCTTTATCCTCCCTTTTTAATCGCTGCTGCCGATAGGTAAGGTCGGTTTCTAAATCGATAAGATCGCGTCTTTCTTTAAGTAATGTTTCTTTTTGATTTTCCAATTCAAATGTTAATTTCCGCTCAATATGTTGCGAATCTTGGAGCTTATTCATAAAAAAATTAGAAACTTCTTTATCACTATGCCATGTTTCTAAAATCCTATTGAATAAGCGATTATTTCGACTTCTTAATTCGTGAAAGTCCATTTCTACTTGTCTCTGAATTTGAATCTCTGCTTGATTTCGATCCTTTTTTTCAAATACTATCCGTAATTCTTGATTTAATTGATTTATTTGCTTTTCCATATCTTGACTCATCTTATTCTCCCTACCCTTCTCCCTTTACCGTAGGTTTCCACATTAGCGAAATGTCTTTTGTAGTTCGTTATCCATTCTTTCAAAATCCTTAGCTACTAAATGAATATTATCAATTTCTTGTTGAAAGGCCCCACAAAATTGTCTAGTCAAATCTAGCATTTGTTGATTCGCTTCTTGCGCCTGGGCATTAACAGATAGTGTAGTACGGCTCGCCTTTGTTATAGAACGATTTGTCGCACCTTGAATTGTATCCGATGCATTTTTCATTTGTGTAGCAATTTGTGTAGCCGTTTGAAAATTACTTTGAAAGTTTCCCATCATTTAAACCCCTTTTAGTTTCAAAATTATAATAAAATTATATCACGTTACTCATTTTGATTTATCGAAAATTTCAGTTATGAAACTACAGTTTTTTAAGCATTCAACTAGAACTCACTTAGAACTCTTAATCAAAATAGAGGCATTAGTTTAACTTTAATTTAACTACATATTGAATTTTTTACCGAAGCGCAAATGAAGACGGAGGGGCACCCGCCAGACCAGACTATTTTTTAACTACCAATAATAAATTATAAAATAAGAAAGAACCTTCTGTTTTTGAAGGTTCTTTCTTACTTCTCAACTTTTTGAATAAACAATACAGCTTTCTATTTACTATATTCTACATTTCCAGTATTCCAGTTAAATCATCATAAATAAAAATCAACCAATCCCGCAAATTTCTCCTTACAACGCTCCCAAAAAGATAACTTCTCAAAAAACTCTTTCGTCATTTCTTTCGAGTCATGAAAATCTTGTGTTAACGCCTCATTCACTTCTGATACGATAGATCCACCATGAATATACAAATTCATCTCATCATTTATATAGAAACTTCGTGCAGTTATGTTCGTTGTACCGATAACAGTTAGTTCATTGTCAATCAGCATTAACTTTCCATGAAACATACCTTTTTTATAACCATATACCGTAATCCCGTTATTAACAGCTTGACGAATATAAGGATACGCTGCCTCTTTAATAAGAGGAATATCTGGTTTATATGACCAAAGTATTTTTACTGTAACACCACGTTTTTGCGCTCCAATTAAAGCATTCATTAATTCTTTATTTTTCGCTATAAAATAAGGTGTTGTAATTACAATTGAATGTTTCGCTTGTTTTATTAACTTTATATATTTTTCAACGACGTGATGTCCATTGTAGCTAACCATCGTATGTAATGTATTCCCTTTACTCGCTTTATTCGTACTTCTTTTTATATGTTCTTTCGTATCTCGTTTCCAATCTAAAGCGAATTGCTCTTCTAAATCTTTTGCTCCTTCTCCTCTAAGCCGCACATGATAGTCACGCCAATATCCAAATCGCTTATCTTTCCCTAAGTACTCATCCCCCATATTAAAGCCACCCGTATAGCCAATCTCCCCATCAATCGTCGTAATACGACGATGATTACGATGGTGAAGTGAATAAAATCCGAATGGCAATTCAGGTTTTCTACTATATGTAAAATGTATACCACTTTCCCGCAATTCATTTTTCATCTTTCTTTCAAATGATAAATCATTAATGCGATCAACTGATAAATAGACGTTTACTCCTTCTTTCGCCTTCTCCTTTAATAAGTTTAAAAAAGTATGGCTACTTTTATCATCCGATAAAATATAAAAATAAGTGTAAATAGATTGCTTCGCTTCCCTTATATCAGTAAATAACTGTTTATAAAACGACTTCCCTTCTACATATAATTGAAAGTCACTATAATGAGGTGCATACTCTGTCGGCATATTTTTCCCAGCTTCCATTTTCCTGCCTAAAGTAACATCGATATGCATCCAAATTAAAATAAAAACGAAAATAGCAATAATAATAGAAGTAACTCGCAATATTTTTTTAATCATTTTGATTTCCTTCCGCTCATATTACTTACTATTTCGTAGTGTTTCATTAAATTATTTTTTCATACGAAATGTCTTTCTTACTTTTATTTGCGAATACAAAAAGGTGTGGCATTGCGCCACACCTTTTCATTAAATGAAGTTCCTCGCATCATTATTTCTTCCAAACTTATAAATAGCAATTAAGAAGAATGCTATCGCGAAAGCGAATAAAATTAAAATATTTAAATACAACTCAGAAAATGGAATGCCTTGCTGTAGTTTTGAAATCGTATCTAGTAACCAACGCTGCGGAAGGAAATCAGCTACTTTTTGTACTGCTTTCGGCATAATGTCGTACGGGAAATAACATCCAGCAAGTAAACATGTTGGTACTATTACTATATTTTGCATTGCATTTGAAGCAGTTGAACTTTTTGAAAAAGACACAATGACTAACGATAAACCAATTGCAATTAAAGCGAATATCATAAGCACACCAATCATAACTATGAAAGGCATATTTATAGTTGTGTGAAAAACATTCGTCATAAAGAATACTGCAATTACAATTTGTACTGTTAATATCATCATATTTACTGCGACATTAGATAATATAAATTTCTTTCCGTCAATCGGCGTTGATAATAATCTAAAATACGTTCTGTTCTCTTTTTCTTTTAAAATAAATCCTGATAAGTTCACTGCTGAAAATAACATAAACATAATAAGATAACCCATCGTTTGATTTGTCATATCTTTATTTTTTGAAGTATCTTCAAGTGTCTCAGACTTTACTTTAAATGAACTTTTTTGATAACCCGCGTACATACTATTAAACGTACTTTGATCGGCCCCTGCCACTTTACTAATCGCAGCGATGTTATCAACATAGTTATATAAATACGATTTTATAAATCCTGTTACTTGATCGCCTTTAATCGATGAAATCTCAATATGACTCGGTTTCCCTTCTCGAACACTTTCAGAAAAACCAGACTGTAATGTAATAACACCATCAAGTTTTTTTGAAGTGAGTTTATCTTCCACTTCAGATTCCTTAATTTTACTAACATTTACATGATTGAGTCCTTCTAAAAATTTCACTGTATCATTTGCGATAGGTTGATTTTCTTTATTTATAACCCCAATATTTAACGTTCCTTGCCCTACATTCCCATATATCGAAAAGGAAATGAGCGTTCCTATTATCGGCAAGCTAATAATAATGAGTAACCCCTTTTTATTTTTCAAAAGCACAGATAACGTTTTTTGTATGAGCCATAAAATATCTTTCATACTATAGCCCCTCCCGTCTACGTAATGCAATAATCGCAATTAATAAAAAGAGTGCTGAAATTCCGAGGTTTAAAAATATTACTGGCAGTGCCGCCCCTATGTCATTTGCATAAATAATTTTCATAATGGCTGTGTTGGCCCACGTTAATGGTGATAAATTCGTAACGACATTTTCTTCCACTACGAAATACGCACCACCAAAAATAGAAGCTAATTGCACAACAACCATAATAATCGCTCTAGATGCCTCACCTGTTTTTGTAATAAATCCGATTCCTAAACCGAAGCTAATTGCTAGAAAGACTTCTGTTAGTAAAATAATAAATATGATTCCAATATGGTCGCCCCAATTCGCTTGAAAAACAAATTTACTAAATAAAACGACGAGTAATAGACAAAGTGCATTCGCTACAAGACTACCGAGCACTTTCCCAACGAAAATCTCAGCTTTACTTATAGGTGCTGCAATTAAACGATCTCCTGTTTTACGTATTCGTTCTCCTCGAATTAAAAAACTCGCCCCCATTGCAGCGTACAGTGCAATCATCGTCGTCATTACAACCGCATAGTAATCCATAGAACCTGGTTTTTTAGCAGCTTGTAAAGATGTTTCTTTAATATAATCATTATGATTTCCGTTTGAAATAACTGCGCTAACCTTACTCGGATCTACTTTTGCAACTTCGGCCACTACGTTGTACTTATCAACAAATGTTGTAAGCATGCCTTCCACAATACTTCCCTCAATACTACTTTTGTCACTTCCATAAAATTTTGCACCATCTTTATTTAACTCTACATAAGCAGCATATTTATTTTGCTTCACTTCTTCTTTCCCATCTATACCTTCGGAAGCTTTTTTAAAATGAATACCTGATTTATCAACTTCTTTTGTAAATGCTTCAAATGATTGAGAAAACGTGCTACTTGCTTCATCTTTATATAGCACTTGTATATCCTTAAACGATTGACTATCGCTATTAAATGCATTCGTTAACGCTGTTCCTAACACAAGCATAAGTACAATTGGAAATGCTAACATAAAAACTAAAGTTCTTACGTCCCTGAAATCTCTTTTAATGTGCATCACTGCAATGTTAAAGATGTTCAATTGATGAACCTCCCTTTACCTTTTCTTCATTTACCGTTATTTATCTCGTAAGTTTCTTCCAGTTAACGTAAGAAATACTGTTTCTAAGTTTGGAGCCTGCTCCTCTAACGAACGAATTTCAATGTCATGATTAATGAAATGCTGAATAATTTTATTTAAATTATTTAATCCTGCATCCGAGTTTACCTTGATTACGTTCTCTTCAATTTGAACAGCTTTCACACCATTTATCTCTTTTAAATTTTCTACATCTAAATTTTCTACTGACTTTACTTCAATCCAAATATCTTTCGTATCTGTAATAATTGCTTTTAACTGTTCTTTCGTTCCTTCTGCAATTACTTTACCGTGATCGACAATTGCTATTTTCGTACAAATCTCTTCTACTTCTTCCATGTAGTGACTCGTATAAATAATCGTACTTCCCATTTCATTTAATTTTCGGACAGACTGAAGAATGTAGTTCCTTGACTGCGGATCAATTCCAACTGTCGGTTCATCCATAATAATTAACTTCGGTCTATGTGCGATTGCACAAGCGATATTCAGTCTTCGTTTCATCCCGCCAGAAAAGTTTTTTGGGTAACTTTTATGTTTATCACTAAGGCCTACAAATTGAAGTGCTTCCTCTACTCTCGCTTTTAGCTCGGCTCCTCGTAATCCATACAATCCAGCAAAGAATTTCACATTTTCATAGGCAGTTAACTCTTCATAAATCGCAATATCTTGCGGAACGATACCAATATTCATTTTCGCAAATCGATTATGTTTCTTTATATTTTTTCCTAATATGCTAATTTCACCTTCATTACTTCTTAACAAACCAGCAATCATATTAATCGTTGTACTCTTACCAGCACCATTCGAACCTAAAAAGCCAAATATTTCTCCTTCTTTAATAGATAAAGACATATTATCTACCGCGATGAAATCACCAAATTTTTTCGTTAAATTTTTAATTTCCAATGTGTTCATCATTTCACCCCTATTTCGGTTTCTCTGCTTTTATTATAAACAAAAAGAATGAACCTGCTCAGTGCAGAAGTTCACTCTTTTCACATGAGATTATTCACTTTTTTCATATGAGATGATTCATCCTCGTCTCATCCTCTTATATCGGCAATAACATTGTTACTGAAAAACCACTTGTTCCATCTACAATAATTTTTCCGTTTACTGATGCTGTTCGCTCCTCCATCCCCATAATACCGAGGCCTTTCTTAACAAGAGCTGCACCTTTACCATTATCCTTCACTTGTACTTTCACCATCTTGTTCAGTACATGAATATCTATTGAAATGACTGTTGCATCAGCATATTTCATCGCGTTTGTTAGTGCCTCCATAACATTTTCACCAATAATCTTCCACTGAATTGGTGAAATCATATCTAAGTTCCCTTTATATACGAATGGAATATTTATATCATGCTTACCAGCAAATTCCTCTATGAATAATTTCATACGATGAATACCAATTTGCTCAGTTGGTGGCTTCATATTTTTTAATGTAATCCGAATGCTTTCAATTCCATCTTTTGAAATATGAATGGCATTTTGTAATAATTCCACAGATTTTTCTTTATCTATTTCCATTAACCTCTTTGCTGCTTCCATTTGAATTAGTGCACCTGTCATTGAGTGACCGATTTTATCATGAATTTCTTGAGATAGTCGATTTCTTTCCTCTAATTTAAATGTGTATTCAGATTGCCTTATGTAATCTTTATTTTCATTTAAGCTTTTCGTAAGTCTTTGTATGTCTTTTCTCATTTTATCATTTTGCATTTCTAGTTTTAATAATCGTGCTATATAGCGATGAGCTATCGTTAAGGAAAAAAAACAAAATGCACTAATCAGTCCATACGTCATTTGAATACCTTCACCTATAAAAATAATAGGAAGAATCATAATGAAAAAGATTAACCATTTCTTTTTTATGTAATAATTTGCAATTTCATATAAGTTCAAAGGTAAAAACAAAATAAAAAACGGATGAACCTTCCATGTAAATAACATAACTACGCCAATTGACACACAAGTTAATATGTTTTTGTACGTATCTTTTTTAAATATAGAGATCAACACATTGACAGAAAGATATAAAAGCAAAGTAAGTATAATCCACGGTAAGTTCGTAACATTTAAATGAATGTAGCTAAACACTATATATAAAAAGACAATAAGTTTACTTACAGTTAACCAAAATTCCATAACATTAATCTACTTTCCCTGTTAAGTAATAAATCGCAATTTGTGTGCGATGTTCTAGTCCAGTTTTCCCTAAAACTGATGTAATATAATTTGCAATCGTTCCTTCAGATATGAAAAGTTGCTTCGAAATTTCTTTATTTGAGAAACCTTTCGCAATTAATGCGATAATACTAAGCTCTCTTTCTGTGAAAAGGCTCTTATCAATTTTAGATTCTTCCTCTTTACTTTCCATTAAATTAGACTTAATTTTATCAAGCACTACATCTTGCATAACAGTTTGACCGTTATAAACTCCTTTTATCGCATCACGAATCCGCTCCGGATCATTATTTTTTAATAAATAACCTTTCGCTCCGTTTTTTACTGCATCCAAAATATATTCATCATCATCAAACGTCGTTAAAATGAGAGGCTTCGTTTTTGTCTCTTCACAAATTAACTTCGTCGCCTCTACCCCGTTCATGTTTGGCATACGAACATCTAAAAGCGCAATATCAACTTCATACTTTTTACAATACGCTACAGCTTCTTTTCCATCATTTACGGTATCTAATACTTCAAACTCTTCATATGTATTTAAAATAATTTTCATACCTTCTCTAATAAAAGAATTATCATCGGCTATTAATATTTTAATTTTCATGTTTGTTAGTATGGACCTTATCCTACTAACATTCACATCCTTTCTCCATGTAGCATTTCCTCTTTGCTCATTATATACTTCTCTTTACCATTTTTTCACACCTTTTTCATATAGCCCTCCTGCTAAAAATATATTATTCTTTTTTTATAACATGTGTAGGGTGACTTATCATTTCTTACGTCTATATAATAGAATGCGTCAAAAAGGAGGGAGAGACCGATTGAGGAAAAACAATTAGTTGCAAAAGCACAGCAAGGAAGCGAACATGCTTTTCGTATCCTTGTACAAACATATCGTCATTATATTTTTCAAGTTATCTTTTCCATTTTAAGACATGAAGAAGATGCTAAAGATGTTACACAAGAAGTATTCGTAAAAATTCACGCCTCTCTCCAAAATTATCAATTTCGCGGATTAAAAACGTGGATGGCACGTATTGCCACCAATCACGCTATTGATTATAAGAGAAAAAAAGCTAGAGAAAACGAAGAACTCTCCTTATGTAAAGAAACTGCGGAAAATATAAAATCCTCTCATAATATCGAGGCATTATTATTGACGAAAGAGCAAAAATTACTCATTGCTCAAAAACTGCGAGAACTTCCCGACAATTACCGTGACGTCGTTCTCGCACATTACTTAGAAGAAAAAAGTTATCAAGAAATTGCTTTGCAAGAAAATATTGAAGTGAAAACAGTCGAAATGAAACTGTATCGGGCAAGAAAATGGATTAAAAAACATTGGAAGGAGGAAGAGTTTCTATGATGCATTATTCAAAAGAAGATTGGCGCAATTATACATTAGATTTTTTAGAAAGCAATGAACGTGAATCTATGGAAGAACACCTTTATGAATGTGATCATTGTTTAGCACTTTATATGGAAAGTATTGATGAACAACACGAAAACCTTCCAATGATAAATGATGATTCATTTACGAACGAAGTTATGACGCAAATTAATTTTGAAACGTTACAGCCTAATGAAAATATAAAAACAAACTCACTAAAGCGCACAATTATTCACTACATAATTGCGACTGCGGCTACAATTATTTTTATGGTAAGTGGTTTATTCCAGTATATTTTCACAGCGACATCAAATTTCGAGAAATCTTCAAAACATAACGAGTCTTCTATCTCACAACAAATTGTAAACAAATCGGTAGACACATCAAAAAAGGACGGAGGTTCAAAGCATGAATAAAAATCCCTTTTTAGCACTTGTATTAGGGCTAATTCCTGGGCTTGGACATTTATATTTAAAGAAATTCGGACGATTTATTTTATATAGCGGAGGGGCTTTATTTCTATTTATCTTTGCAGCATTTTGTACAATAGCATTAGGAGCGCGTGATATTGCTTTTCTTTCTCTATTTTTACTAGTCGTGTTATGGGCGATCAATTTATTAGATTTAGTTATCACTATTATTAATCAATCGAAAAAACAAGCAGCCGGAGCATTTACAGAGTCCTCTAAAGAAAGCGAACGATTTTATATCATTCTTCTATCAATCATTCCTGGGCTTGGTCATTTTCAATTAGGACTTATGCAACGCGGACTTACATTTTTAGTCGCTTGCACAGGAGTCGGAAGTATGATTATATTCGTTGCACTCTTAACATCTCAAGGAAGTTTCCTTATCTTCCTTATTACGTTACCTGTTTTATGGATTTATAATTTCTTCGATGTTGTTCAGCAACTACAGAAAAAAGAACGTGGCGAGCAATTAGTTGATCGTACTATTTTTGAAGACTTTGAAGAGCACCGAGAACAAGGAAAGAAAAGTAAAACATTTGCTTCTATTTTAGCAATGTTCCCTGGAGCAGGACATATGTATTTAGGCTTACAACGCCGTGGTCTTCAGCTTATGGCAGCCTTTTTACTATCCATTTATTTACTCGATTTATTAAGACTCTCTGCGTTTTTATTTTTAGTACCAATCATTTGGTTTTATAGCTTTTTTGACACATTACAGCAAACAGCCAAATACGGAAAAGAACGCGTACATGACGAACCTATCATCGACTATTTTATAAATCATCAAAGATGGATCGGTATCGGTTTAATTACACTCGGTGGTTATTATTTATTAGACCAAACAGTCCTTCCTATTTTGAATGATTATTTTGTAACTCTATTTAACATTCATATTAGTGAACTATATTATCGCTATTTCCAAACATCTATCGTTGCTCTCCTTTTAATTGGTGGCGGCTTTAAATTGTTACTTGGAAATAAAGAAAACAAAGGTGGTACAAACGAATGAGAACATGGCGCGTTGGAACATTCTCAATGGGGCTTTCCATTATTACATTAGGTTGTTTCTTACTATTTTCAGTTATGAAAGGCACTCAAGTATTGGATACATTAACAGCATGGTGGCCTGTTTTACTTATCATACTTGGCGCTGAAATTTTACTATACCTTCTATTTTCTAAGAAGGAACAATCATTTATTAAATATGATATTTTTAGTATTTTCTTTATCGGAGTTTTAGGAAGTGTTGGAATTGCTTTTTATTGTTTATTATCAACTGGATTACTAGATGAAGTTCGCTACGCCATTAATACAACTAGACAAACGAACACGATTCCAGAAAGTAAACTTAGCATTCCTGAATCTATTAATAAAATTGTAGTAGATACAGGTACAGACAACCATCCTCTAACGATAGACGGAAGGAACTCAAATGAAGTTAGCCTTCTTGGAACATACGAAATGACGACAAAAGAAAATGAAAAACCCAATTTAAAACAAGAAGATTTTCTTTCAGTTCAAACGACTGGAGAAACGATGTATATAACGTTAAAACCATTACCGGTTCAGCATACGTTTTTTAACTTCGCACCACAGATGAAACAAACACTCGTTCTTCCGCAAAATAAAAATGTAGAGATCCGCGCTTCGAATAACGAACTATCTCTTTATCCAGGTCAATTACAAAATAATTGGTTTGTACAAAACAGTTCAAACGTATCTGTTCATTTAACTAAAGAAAGTGATGTTTCTTTAACAGCCGTAACAAATCAAAAAGAAACTCACGGAAACACACCTTGGGAACAAGTAGAAGATTTAGCGAAAAAAGAAAATAATTCTTCAGAAGAAAATCCAGAATTAAATGGGCAAGAACATTGGTATAAAAACTCGATAAAAACAGGAAATGGAACGTACAAATTAAATATTGAGAAAGCTTATAATTTAAATATGAGCGTTATCGAAAAATAAGAAACCTTCCACAATTGTGGAAGGTTTTTCTCATATAATCGCTTTTATTCCTTCTAAAATTAATCCAATCATAAAACCACAAACAGCCCCGTTCACACGAATCCACTGCAAATCTTTACCGACATTATTTTCAATCATTTCGATTAATGTTTTATCATCTAACTTATCAAGGTTTTCTTGCACAAGCTTTCCAATTTTCGAATGATTCTTTTCAACAATAGTAACAACTTGTTTTTGTAACCAATCTTCTATTTTTTGAACAGTCAGTTCGTCTTCTTTTATTTTATTCATTTGTGTTTGTAAGAATGGAACAACATATTTATCAGCAAATTCTTCATTCTTCACAAAGGTAACTGCCCTACTCTGTACTTGCTCTAGCATTTCTTTTATTTTGTCTGTAGCATCCCAATTTGCAATCCATTTTTCTTTCCACTTCTCTAATTCCTGTAATAAAGATTCATTTTCTTTTACATTTATAATCTCTTGACGAATTTTCGCTAATATAAGTTGTCTTGTGCTATTATCTGCATCTTGTAAGCTGTTAATATTACTAATGATAAACTTCTGCAAAATGCCGCCGATTTTATCTTCATCTACAATATTCATAAATGATTTCAAAGTAAACTGCAGGAATCCATCTACTTTTATGTTTTCCATCGCCTTCATACCTAAGCTTCCGAGCTGATAACGTGCTTCATCTTGAGCCGTCCAATCTTTCACTTTTACTAATATGTAATCAAGTGTTTTTTCATCATATTCTTGCACTACTAATTGATCCACGAGAACTTGTAATATGTTACTTGTGTTAATTGTATGCAAATACGTTTTTAATTCTTTTTCAATAATAACTGCTAATTTTTCTGTATCTATTTGAAGAATCGCTTTCTCAGCAATTGTTACAATTCCTTTTTTCACAGCGTCAGACTGTAACTCTTTCTCAGCAATTTGCAGTACCATTTGTGCTAGCTGCATTTCTTTTACTTTACTTGTAATACTTTCTTTCGTCAGCCATTCATTTTCTAACGTAGAAACGAGACCCTTTGTTACCCGTTTCCGATTTTTAGGTAATAATGCTGTATGTGGAATTGGAATTCCCAACGGATGACGGAATAAAGCTGTAACCGCAAACCAATCTGCAAGTCCACCAACTAACCCAGCTTCAAATCCCCCTTGAATAATCTCCCCAGCTACCGTTCCTTGAAAAGGGATGGAAGCCGCAAAACCTACGCCCATAACCCCAAGCGAAATACCCGCTATATATTTAGTCTGTAATGACATCGTATACACATCCTCTTATTATGTAAAATAAAGCTTTTTGTTATTTTTATTCGATATTAGCAATCCTTTATATCTATACTATAAAGAACTAGTGCGAAAATAACAAAGAATTTTATGTACATGAAAAAAATGAGGCTGTAAATAGCCTCATTTTTATTTACACGTTAATTCCAAACCTTTCTTATAATACCCATTCATCACGTCTTCCGGAACCATACTCCCACCAGTTCCCCACACAATATGAGTACCTTTCTTCACCTTCTCTGTTAACTGTTGTTTTTGTAAATACTCATTTTCAGCTTTACATACATTCAACGGCCCTATCATACCCGCTAATGCAGAAGGCTCTAAATAAATATTTTCAGTATCAGCCAGTTCTTTTAATAATCTATATAACTCTTCATCACTTACTGTATAATTTCCACTCAAAAATGGTTCCATCGTTTTACCGACAAATCCAGATGGTCTTCCTACTGCAAGCCCATCCGCATCAGTTACATTGTCAATCCCGATATCTTGAACGGCAATTTTATCGTGAAGCCCTGTCATTAAACCGAGTAACATACACGGAGAGTGCGTAGGCTCCGCAAAGAAACAGTGCACATTGTCTTTGTACAATAACTTTAAACCAAATGCTACTCCGCCAGGCCCGCCACCTACCCCGCACGGAAGATAAACGAATAAAGGGTGCTCTTCATCTACTACAATTTCTAACTCTTCTAATTGTTTTTGTAAACGTGATGCTGCTACTGCGTATCCTAAAAATAAATCATGTGAGTTTTCATCATCAACAAAATAACAGCTAGGATCTGCATCTGCTTGCAGTCTTCCTTCTTCTACTGCTTTACTATAATCAGCTTCATATTCAATAACGTTTACACCTTTACTTCTTAATAAATCTTTTTTCCATTCTTTTGCGTCTGCCGACATATGAACAGTCACATTAAAACCTAATTTCGCACTCATAATACCGATGCTAAGCCCTAAATTGCCAGTAGAACCTACTGCAATTGAATACTTCGCAAAAAAACCTCTAAATCTATCACTATCTAAAATTGAATAATCATCTTTCCCTGTTAACATTCCATACTGAAGTGCCAGTTGCTCTGCATGTTTCAGCACTTCGTATATTCCGCCTCTAGCTTTTATTGATCCTGATATCGGAAGCCCGCTATCACATTTTAATAGTAATCCCCCTAAAATAGGTTGCCCATAACTTTTCTCTAAAGATTGTTTCATAGAAGGTATTTTCACTAAAGGTGATTCTATAATACCGCCTGTTTCCTTCGTTTCAGGAAATACTTTCGCAATATATGGTGCAAAACGCTTTAATCTCTCTTCCGCGTCTTTTACATGTTCTTCATTAAGTGGCGAATTTTTTATTGCTGTTTCATACTTTTCCATATTCGGGTTTATCCAAAATACTTCTTCTGTTGCGATTAAGTTATTTACTAGTGGATATTGCTCTTTTAATGCCTCTATCTCCTTCATTCCTCTTCCTCCTCATATCCTTGTAGATAGCCATATAATAAATTATAATTAAATTAATTTTAATATAGTTTAACATAAATAATTAATTTTAGTTAATTTAAATTTAATTTATTTAAATATAATTTAATAATTATTAAGGAGCATTTATTATGGAAAATATAGATATTGGTAAAAAGATTGAAAAACAAAGAAAAGAAAAAGGATTAACTAGTAAAGAATTAGCAAAGATGGCCGAAATCACACCATCAATGCTTAGTCAAATTGAACGTGGTTCTGCTAACCCTTCTATTCAAACATTAAAGGTACTTGCAAAAGCTCTTGATGTTCCAACATTTAGTTTTTTACTTGAAGAAAATAATACAGACGATTTAATTGTACGTTCTCATAAAAGAAAAAAAATGATTATCGATAATTTATCATATGAATTGTTATCACCTGATTTCACAGGAAATTTAGCAACAGCAATTATGACTATCCCACCGAATACTGCTTCATCAGAAAATGTTCTAGAACATAAAGGTGAAGAATTAGCATTTGTATTAGACGGAAAAATCACATTGCACTTAAATGAAGAAGAATACACATTAGAAACTGGTGATAGCGTAAAAATACCAGCTTATTTAAAACATAAATGGGTAAATCAATTCGAGAAAAATGCGATTGTTTTATTTTCTGTTACTCCGCCGATTTTTTAATTCATATGATGATACAAAAATAGCCATGCATAGATGCTCTCCGTGCATGGCTACTTTTATTTTTTTGGTACGAACAAAATCCCTAGACTAATAACACAAAAACTGAGTATTTGCTGTATTGAAAGACCAACTAAAACCGAATTTTGTTCACTAATAAGTGAAATAATGATATGAGCAATTCCCTCGCAAATTAGAAAAAAGCTTATATTCTTTCCATTTCCTAATCTTTCATTTTTAATCCATAACGAGCCAATTATACCGAGTGCGAGTATAATCTCATACATGAAAATAGGATGATACAAAAATTTTGATTCATATATTTTCATCCCCCACGGCAGTGTCGTTTGTGCACCTACTTCTTGATGGAATATAAAATAAAAGATTATACTCACGCAAAATCCAAAAGGTAATGTATCAAGTAAAATCCGAAGAGAAAATTGCTCTTTTTTACTTTTCCAAACAATATATATACTCGCAATTACGCACCCTACTATAATATGCTTAATACTTCCTACAGCTAATAATGCTGGCATTGGCGCCCCAATGGCCCATACCGGATTTAAAATTGCCGGTGCGAATTTCCATACTAATACAATGATAAGAAAGCCATTCGTTACTGCATCCATCATTTTTTCATATTGAATATTTTGCTTTTTCATCCTTAGTTTCATTAGAGTAAATCCAAATAAACTTCCTATTATAAGAGAAACGGGTTGTAACCTCACCATCCACTCCATCACTATGAAATCCCCTCTTAATTCTCAATTATTTTCTTAAACTTCTCTTCTAATTGATCTGGAGGTAATACACCTCGTGCATGATCTACAATAATTCCATCTTTATTAACAAAAAATGTCGTTGGTAAAGAAAATACTTTATAATCTATTCCAGCTACTCCGTCCATATCTAATAGAACAGGAAATTTAAATCCGTGACGATCTGCAAATGCGCTCGCTTCTTGTACTGGATCCCCGATTGTTGCATTTACCGCAAAGATTTCAACATCCTCCTTATATTTATCATACAAACGAACTAGATCAGGAGCCTCCATTTCACATGGACCACACCATGATGCCCAAAAATTAATAACATATGGTTTTCCCTTTGCATCATTTAACGAATAAAGCTTCCCATCTAATCCTTTTAATGTTATGTTCGGCGCTTTAAATCCCACTTGTGGTAATACTTCCTTCTCTTGTAACTCCGCTTGTTTCGCTTTTCTTTCTTTTTCTTCTTTCTTAGTATTATAAAAGTTAACTCCGGCCCAAATTAGTGCCCCAGCTAGTATAATAGCAATTAGTTTCTTCACTTTTCTTCCTCCTCATTTCTAAAATCCCGTAAATCGGCCGAATAGACGAATAAAGAACGCTGTAATTTTCGTCATTTGATTTGTGTATAATAAAACCCCTGTTAAAATCATCATTCCACCGCCGATTTTCATCATGACATTGGCATAAGTAACAATCCATTTTACCTTTCCAATAAAAAATGCCATCACGAAAAACGGAACTGCAAA
This sequence comes from Bacillus sp. SIMBA_074, assembly GCF_046534555.1. NCBI lineage: Bacteria > Bacillati > Bacillota > Bacilli > Caryophanales > Bacillaceae > Bacillus > Bacillus sp. SIMBA_074. Next base: position 212,192 of record NZ_JAWRYM010000001.1, read on the forward strand.
GCCAAGAGTATATGCCGTAATATAAAGAAGCGCACTTTCCGGATTGGTCGCCCCGAGCATAAGCACTGCAGAAAATATCGGACCAACACACGGTGTCCATCCTGCTGCATATGTCATGCCGACCAAAACTGAGCGAATATATCCTGTCGATTTACTTCTATACTGCACTTTTTTCTCTGCCATAAGCCACTTAGGCTGAAACAATCCAGTCATAAATAACCCCATCAAAACAATAAAAACCCCACCAATTTGTTGAATCAATCTTTGATTAGATGAAAAAGTAATCCCAATCCAACTCACCGATAAACCTAACGCATAAAATATAACCGAGAAACCGATCATAAAAAATACTGTATGTATAATCGCTGACTTTTGCATAATCCCACGATTTTCTTTTAAATCTTGAATAGACACACCTGTAATATATGATAAATAAGATGGATATAGCGGTAAAGAACATGGTGATATAAATGAAAGTATCCCAGCCCCTACTACTAGCCAAATTGTTAAATCCGCCGCATTCATTTTATTCCCCCTAAATACACTACAATGCGTAGTGTTAATTATTAAAAAAAGAGGCTATATGCACTCTCCGACAATAAGTACAATCGACATACAAAATAGCCCTAACGTTACATATACTGAATTTGTATGTAATGGTATATTCAGCTTAACAACTTTCTCATTCAACACTTGCTCAATTCGTAAATTAATTGCGGTTTTCGCAAACGACGCTGTAATACATTGATTTTCCATCGTCTTTATTTTAATTAACTTTAATAATGCACTACCTAGCTCAAATGAAGATTTCATTTTTTGCATCGCATATTTATCTGCTGATAGCTCTTGATATACATGATAACGCTGCAACATCCCTTTTAATATAGGAATATACATCATTCCCTCAGCTAACAATGTAAAGAAAAATAACTTTAATGGATCTCGATTTTTTTGATGATATTCCTCATGTAATACAATCGCATCAATTTCTTCCTCAGAAAATGCCTGAAACATTCCTTCTGAAATGACAATTTTCGGTCGAAATAATCCAATTGTAAATGCCGTAATCTGTAACGTTGATAATACGTACACTTGCTTTCCTTTTCTAGTAATAGACACGAGATTTCTTTTCAATCTTTTACTATAAAAAAATTGCTTCCAAATTCTTTTACTCATAATGATTACAGTAAATAACAGTAATCCGGCTATCATTATACGAAGTATTGATAGTTCCCTCATATGTTTTTGTAATTCAAATAAACAAAATTGAGAAAGGAAAAATGCTTTATTTTGAAAAAGAAATGGGTATGTAACGTAGTATACTAACATGCTTAAAAAAAGCACACTAATAGTCACTGCTAACAAAACGATTTTACGCATTTGCCACTTCATTTTATCGGTCCTCTTTTTTTAGCCGACTTAATTTCTCTTCTAATTTTTTTATTAAAGATGGATCAGCTTGTTCTAACTCATCTATCATATGGTTCACAACAAGATCTCCAAATTCACCCATTAATTCCTGTGTCATTTTCTTCGTTTGATTAGATAAAAATTCTTCCTTCGTTTGTGTAGTACGATACATACCACTTCTTTTCACAATATGCTTTTCTAAATGTGCTTTCTCTACTAATCTGTTCATAACTGTCATTACAGTATTAAAATTCACCGGGGATTCTTCACTTAATCTCTGTTGCACATCTTTAATGGTAATACCCTCAGTAGCCCAAACAATTTCCATTATTTTCGCTTCAAGCGGTCCGAAAAAGTGATTTAACCCTTGCTCATTTAACTTGTAGTTTTGAGTAAACATCGTATGGCCCCTTTCACACTACAGATTGTAGTATAAAATATATAGAAGGTCAAACATAAATGATATTAACTGATACTTAAATGAATCCTAATCTCCACTAATTAGTTATCTGTACCACGTTCGATTCATTGTAAACCTAACTTCTCTCCAAATGTATCATAGAGATAATATTCTAATATTTGCACACTAAATTTCTCATTACGCCCAAGTGCAAATAATTCCCGATCTTTAGCTACGATAGTATCTAATGGAATCACCACATTATCCACTATTTTTGTAATTTCAATTATATTACTTTCTACGTTTACTTCTGTTTTAAATTCAATATTTTCTAATACTATATGTGAACGTCTTCCTGATGCAAAAAAAGTAAAGTTAGGGTTTTTAAAAATTCCAATTTCACTCTCTAACGGATATAAATATTTATAAATTATATCTCTGTGTCCATCTTTTATTATTTTTTCATCTTTTTCATCATCTAAATATTCTTTCACCTTCGCTGCGAACTCAAATCGAAAATCCACTCTTTCACGCTCCCTCTTTTTAGTCTACGCTAATAAATATATTAATATAATTTAACTATATTATAAAATAAGTTCCTATAAAAAGTAAAAAACACTTTTGTAAAACTTTTGGTATTCCCTGTACTTTTTAAATATAAATACTCTTTCAACATTCATTAGTACGTCGTTATATTCATTTAAACATATTGTTCCCATATTTTGAAACAATATTTTCCAGTATTATATATCAATAAAGTGAAACTTTAATCAATGGGGGGTGTTCATCCCCCATTGATTATTAGCCCACACCAATCGGGCGTTTACGGGCAGCAGGGCTCCCGCCTAACTGCTTTGCTCCAATCGAATTTTGAGACGGGAGTTTACTGCCCGCAAATAGCGGGCTAAACTGCTTCTAATTCCTTTCTATCCACAGCTATCGACTCCTTATGCTATTTCAATATATTGTTCACTTTATTTCCCCTTATTCATTAAATCACAGAAGGAATGTAACTCCCCACTATCGAATTTTTACATAACAAATATTATTAGGTGGTGCTTTACTATGAAATTAGCAGTCATTGGTGGCGGTGATTTACAAGATCCAAATCACTTGCATATTAATGAACGACTTATAGAATTAACGAATAAACAATACCCAAAAGTATTATTCATTCCTACAGCTAGTCGTGATGATGAAGGATATATAAAGTTATTTTTAGCAACATTTGAAAAGCAATTACATTGTGAGGTTCAAATTTTACGCATTTCAACCGAAACACCTACTAAATATGAAATAGATGAGATGATTCATTCTGCCGATTTAATTTACCTTGGCGGTGGAAATTACGTTCACATGCTTGAACAATGGAAAGAACATAAACTAGATGAAAAGTTACTATTTGCTTTAAAACGTGGAACACTTATTGCAGGATATAGTGCCGGTGCTATGTGCTGGTTCACATCTAGCATTCGTTCAGATTATGAAGGTTCCGGTTATATAGAAAGTAGTGGCTGGGGTATTGTTAACAAAAGATTTTGTCCCCATTACAATCAATTAAATAGAATGAATGCCTTCCATACGTTTTTACAAACTCACCAAGGTAATATAGAAGGTATTGCATTAGAAGATAATTGCGCTTTATATATTACAGAAGGTTCATTTGAAATTATCGGTGAGCCAGATACAGCTTGGGAGTTTTATATGAATAATGGAGAACTCATTAGACAACATTTTGACATAACTTTAAAAAGTTATTTATAAGCATTCATAAAAAAATGTCCCTAAGTATAATGACTTAGGGACATTTTCATCTTTTAACTCACTAATCGTGTAATTCGTTTCTTCTGCCATGAAAGCTTATAATATGCATACTGTAATATTAAGCTGACAATGAATGCAGCTGGATACCCAATCCATATCCCTTCTATTCCAAGGCTCGTATGGTAAGAAAGATAATACGCCACAGGTACTTCAACAAGCCAAATTGATACAACACTGATTACAGTTGGCCATAGTACAGTACCACTTGCTCGCATTGTCGCACTAATAATTTGTGCATGACCGAAAATTAAGTAGCTCCATAATGTAATCATGATTAGACTATGAGCAATGTCAATTGTATTTTGACTTGTTAAAAATAGTGCTAAAATATCTCTTGAGAACAAGTAAATAAGAGATATTAATACACCACCAATGATATAATTCATAATAATTCCGGCCTTAACAACTTTCTGTAATCGATCAAATTGGTTCGCACCAATTGATTGCGCTGCAAAAATTGATACGGTAATGCCGAGGCTAACCGCTGGCATTTGTACATAACTTGCAACTTGGTTCACAACACCATACGCCGCTGTTGCATCTGAACCGTACCGATTTACAAATGCGATTACCGCGATCTCTGATAATGAAACTAATATCATATTAATACTCGCTGGAATACCGAGGCGTAACAATAATTTTAATAACTCCCAGTCCATACGAAGATATTTTCTTACTGTCCCGTCTAATTGTAGTGGATGATTTTTCTTCTTTAAATACACTAGCATGACAATAAACGTAATAACTGTAGATATAACTGAAGCATAGGCTGCTCCGTAAACATCTAATTTCGGAGCTCCTAACCAGCCAAAAATAAGAATTGGTAATAAAATCATATTTAGCGCTGTACTTACGATTAAAAAGTAAAATGGCGTTTTTGAATCTCCTGTACCTCTCATAAATGTTGTATATGCAAAATATAAGAATAACACTGGCATAGATATAAATAAAATTCTTGCGTAATGCACACTTATTTCAATAATATTTTCTGGCGTTCCCATAAGACGCATAATATCCATCGCAAAAATACTACCTATTATCGCCAACACGACTCCGATAATAAAAGTAAACGTAAGCGTCGTACCAACGATAGCTTTTAAGCGCTCCTCATTTTTAGCACCAAATGCCTGACCAATTAAAATTGAACTACCAGAACCAATTCCAATTACAAATGAAACGAGTAGGAAAAATAACGGGAAAAATGCCGATATAGCTGCTAGATCATTTACGCCTAGCCATCTTCCTACTACTACCATTCCAAATAACTGTCCAACTGATTGTAATACATTACTTAAAAGTAACGGCACTAAAAACATGGACATCGATTTCCATATCGGCTTATGTTCTGTTTCTGACTTCTGTGACTCTACACCTTCTTTATTGTTATCTGTAGGTGGTTTCAAATTTCATTTCTCCTTTTATTTAAAATCTGCACAGTTAAATCCGTGCTCAAATAGTTGTAATTACTCCAACCATTTCTATACTGTTTGCTCGTCAAAGTAATTGCCTCTTCCACTCACTATTTTCAAATTCATCATAGAACTTTAACATATTTTTCATATCTGTAATCCTCTATCTCTTTGTATAGTTGTTTTTATTATGTGCATCTATTCATTTTCTTCTCTTCATTCTTATAACTTCACCCAATATTGGCTTCCATCAGCTGTTCTATCTAAAAAACCATATTCGATTAAATATCTTCTCAAAGTTACAAAATCCGGATATATATTTTCTAAAACTGTATTCACTTCTTTTTCAGTATACTTTTTATTACTATCGAATTTCTTCACTAAATGACGTAATATAATCAATTTACGCTTTTGCTTTTTTGGAAATTTAGAAAGCGGTCCATCCAAACCTTCTGTAAAATGCACTGTTAAAACTTCAGCATTTTCTTCCTCTGTAATATTGTATCTATCATCCACCATCGTAGCTGTTCTATGAATCGGTACAAATTTAGTTTGAACTTTTGATTTTTCTTCTGACAATTCCATTAACGCTAAAAATACTTTCGCTTGCTTCATTTTCTCGCGCAATGTAAATCGATGATTGCGAATCGTCGATGTGCTCCCGCCATCCATTTCTTTTACAATCTCTTTATCGTTAAGTCCCATATGGAAAAACTGAACCATTTTCTTTTGCAAATCAGTTAAGCCTGTAAACTTTTTATCAAGATTTAATAAATATTCAAACATAGATGTATGCTCATTTTGAATATGCAACTGTACAAACTTCTCTGCTTCATACAACACTTGATTTTCTTGATAAATAACCCCTTTAATAAACGTTTCTCCACAAGCTAAACAAACATACTCCTCTGCTTCCTCGTCAAATACATACCCTTTCTTCAATTCCTCTATCGACGCATCCCAAAACTTCTCTGAAATATCACTCATACTAAACATTCCTCCAAAGGGTTTATTAAAACCATAAACAAATTACGATACCGTTTATTACCACTCCATCATCTTACCATACCAAAAGCAAACAATTCAATATTTCGTTTACCTATTTTGCAAACTTTTATAAAAATATCTATTTATACATTATAAAAAGGACTTATCCCAACAAACAGCGAATGTGTTTTTAGAAACCACTTATTATTAAGATGTGAAATATGCTGTTCAATATTTAAGTGCTACAAACCTAATTCAACATGGAACCGGCATTCACACATTCCAAAACTTCAGCATTCAATTTTAACTACAAAAAAGGTGTTTCCATATACGAAAACACCTTTTACCTTTTATATATTTTATAAACAACCTCTACTAAAACTTTACTTGCTTTTACAAATACATGTTTTCGATTTCCATCCTCAACGAATCTATTTGAACAACCACTAATCATCATACAACTAATTATGACTATTACTTTAATACTTTTTCTGCAAATCATTTTATGCAACTCCACTTTTGAAAACTCCATTCAAATTTACCCCATCAAAAAAAGTTTACACGAATAATGAAACGTAAGAATATGTAATGTTGCATATTTTTACGTTTCATTACAATATTGTGATTTAATTATTTTAATGACTGGTATACCGAGGTGATTTACTTGAAATTTAAAGCGAAAAAAAATCCATTTCATATCATTTTAATCTCATTGTTTTTAGTCGTTTTTTTTATTTCTCTATTCTTTCAAAATGAGAATTCTATTTTTTTCACTCTCATGATGCTCTTAAATATCGTGAATCTCTCTTCTTTCTATTTTTCTCATTACAAAATAACGGAATCTGCCCTTATTGTTAAACATGGTTTCATACTCCGTACTGAAATTCCATTTGAAAATATACGCCACATTAAATACTCTGGTAAAAAGCTTCGTTCAGAAAATTGGACAAGACAACAAATAGAAGTTCATTATAATTTATTCGACTCAGTAACATCTTTCGTACCACAAGAAGAGGAGAAATTCATTTCACTCTTAAAAGAAAACTGGCCAAATGTGAAAATAATCAATAGCACCTCAAATGAATAATTTTGTTTGAGACAGTTCAATGCTATTAGGATAACTATATAAGAATTGAATATCCTCCCCAAGTAAAACCGCCGTTTACATATTTATTCTCCCCTCAGGCTAACTCCCCAATAGTTAGTCTATTTTTTATTACATAAAGATACTACGCCTTCATCACAAACAAACGATACGAACATACACTATTTCTAGAAAAACAAACTACTACACAAAATGAATGAAAGGTGCTTATTATGTATGAGTTAAGTTATGAAGGATTAACAGGTGAAATTATTACAAGATATGATTGTGAGTACGAAGAAGCTAGACAAGAATGGAATCGGGCTATTCAAAAGTTTCCTTTAGCTATCATTTATTGTTTTACGAAATGGGATGTTAGTAATGCGATTATTTGGGCGAGAAAAAATGAAATTGCTATTCGCATTTGTTCTGGTGGACACCATTACGAAGGATATTCTGTCGGAAACAATGTCCTCGTAATTGATATAAGTAAAATGAACTGTATGCAGCTTAATGAACATAAAAATACATTAGTCATTCAAGGTGGTGCTCAAAATAAACAAATCTATGACTTTATTTCTTCAAAAGGTTATCCATTTCCAGGAGGAACTTGTCCAACTGTTGGAGTAAGTGGATACACTTTAGGTGGCGGTTGGGGCTATTCTAGTAGGTATTTCGGCCTTGGTTGTGACAATTTAATAGAGTTAGAATTAATTGACTATAAAGGTAAAGTAATTACAGCTAATGAAACTTGCCATAAAGACTTATTTTGGGCTTGTCGCGGGGCAGGTGGCGGAAATTTTGGCATCGTTGTTTCGCTAACTTTTAAGCTCCCTCCAATAGTTGATAAAGTTACTTTCGTTGAACTATATTGGCCTAACGCTTCAGTAGACATCCAAAAGGAATTTCTTCACACATGGCAAAGCTGGCTAGTAAATTTAAATAGTAAGATGACAATCGGTGCGAGCATATACAACTCTGCTGTGGAAGGACTTGCAATATATGGACGAGGTTTATATTACGGTACCCCAGAAGATGCAGCGTTCATTCTACAAGATTTACTCAATATAAACGGGGTGAAGATGAATTTACAATATATCAGTTTTCTTGAAGCAATGGCCATTGTAGAATCTTCATATCCCTCGTCTGAACAATTTAAATCTATAGGCCGGTTCGTTCATAAACAATATAACGAGGAAGAAATCGAAAAAATTATTAGTCTTATTGAAGATAGAGCTTCCGGTAGTATTTTTGCAGCTATAAGTCTCTACCCCCTTGGAGGAAAAATTCAAGATGTAGGTAAAGATGCGAGCGCTTTTTATTACCGCGATGCACATTATATTCTAGGAATCCAAACTATATGGGAAGATCCGATTGTTAAAAAGGATAATTCCCAATGGTTAGAAAGCCGATTTGACTATATAGAATCTATAACAGAAGGCTCATTCATCAATTTCCCATACAGCGATTTGAAAGATTATATGAACGCTTATTACGGGACACATGCGAACAAATTAAGAAAAATCAGTAAAAAATATGACCCTTTATGTGTATTTACTTTTCCGCAAGGAATTAAAAATTAATATGCGATAAAGTGAAACTTTAATCAGTGGAGGTTTTGTTCATCCCCCACTGATTATTAGCCTTCACCAATCGGGCGTTTATGGGCAGCAGGGCTCCCACCTAACTTCTTTGCTTCAGCCGAATTTTGAGGTAGGAGTTTTACTGCCCGGCAAATAGCGGGATAAAAAAGCCAAGATTCTAAATTAAGAATCTTGGCCTCTTCTATTATTCTTTCGGAGCAATCATTTTTTTCGGATCTACAATCTCATCAAATTGCTCTTCTGTTAGTAGTCCAGATTGCAATGCTGCTTCTTTTAAAGTTAACCCTTCTTTATGGGCATGCTTTGCAATTTTCGCGGCATTTTCATACCCGATATGTGGGTTTAGCGCTGTTACAAGCATTAATGAACGATTTACATTTTCATTAATTACTTCTTCATCTGCTTCAATACCAACTGCACATTTATCATTAAACGAAACGGTTGCATCAGCTAATAAGTGAGCAGATTGCAGGAAGTTGTAAGCAATAACTGGTTTGAATACGTTTAGCTCAAAATTACCTTGGCTCGCAGCAAATCCGATTGTTGTGTCATTCCCCATAACTTGTGCTACAACCATTGTTAATGCTTCACTTTGCGTTGGATTTACTTTACCTGGCATAATAGAGCTTCCTGGTTCATTTGCAGGGATAATAATTTCCCCAAGACCACTTCGTGGACCACTTGCAAGCCAGCGCACATCGTTAGCTATCTTCATTAAATCAGCAGCTAATGCTTTTAATGCTCCATGTGCAAATACAACTTCATCATGGCTCGTTAACGCATGGAATTTATTTGGTGCAGAAACAAATTGTTTACCTGTAAACAGACTAATTTCTTCTGCTACCATCTCACCAAATTTAGGGTGCGCATTAATTCCAGTTCCAACCGCAGTACCACCAATTGCTAATTCTTTCATATATGTATTGCTATCTGCAATCATACGCTCTGTTTTTTCAAGCATACGGTGCCATCCGCTAATTTCTTGTCCTAACGTTAAAGGTGTTGCATCTTGTAAATGCGTACGACCGATTTTAATAATATGTTCAAATGCAGTTACTTTTTCTGCTAATGTTTCTTTTAATTTCGTAATAGCTGGCAATACATGGTTTTCTACCGCAATTACACACGCTACATGAAGTGCTGTTGGGAACGTATCATTTGAACTTTGAGACATGTTCACGTCATCATTCGGATGAATATGTACGTCAGATCCCTTTTCTTTCAAAATTTGATTACCGCGGTTTGCAATTACTTCATTTACATTCATATTCGATTGTGTACCACTACCCGTTTGCCATACGACAAGTGGAAAATGTTCATTCCATTTTTCTGCGATAACTTCATCAGCAGCTTCCACAATTGCTTGCGTCTTCTCTTCTGATAGCTTTCCTAATTTTTGATTACTAAGCGCTGCACTCTTCTTTAAAATCGCAAATGCTTTTACAATTTCAAGCGGCATATGCTCTGTTCCAATCGGAAAATTTTCCTTACTACGCTGCGTTTGTGCTGCCCATAATTTATCAGCTGGAACTTTCATTTCTCCTAATGTATCTCTTTCAATTCTGTACTCCATTTTTTCATCCCCTTGAAAATAAAATACCTACATCTTTTATTTTAACAGACTTTCTATCAAATGATAAGAATTCTCATTAATACATATAAAAAAAATTACCTTCCGCCACCGCAGAAGGTAATTTTTTTATGATGCTTGCTTTCCTTTATCCGCATCATCTACATACCAAATGAACTTGCCTGTATATCCATAAATAACTGCTAAAATGAGTGATACGAAGCTTAGCCACATAAATGGAACGTATGATAATGTTGATACACCTAAAATACCAGCCATAAAAATACCATTATCAGACCATGGAACCATACCAGAAGTCAAAGTTCCACCTACTTCTGAGTTACGTGCTAATACGCGGCGATCTATTTTTAATTTATCATAGCTATCTTCCATAATTTTTGGTGTTAAAATAAGTGATACGTACATCGCACAACCAAATATGTTAGCTAAAAATGCAACGATTAATGTAGACAATGTTACATTACCTGCAGAATTTAATTTCTTCTCAAATTTCGATACGATTACCTTTAGAACACCTAACTTTTCAAGTAATCCACCAAAACCTAATCCGAAAATAATAACAGCTACTGAACCAAGCATACCATTAATTCCACCACGGTTTAATAACTTATCGACAAACTCGACACCAGATTGAATTGAGAATCCGTTATATGCTGTTCCAATTGCCTCTCCAAAGTTCATTCCTTGGAAAAGTGTTGCCCAAATTGCACCAATTAAAGCTCCCATAGCAATTGTTGGCATAGATGGTTTCTTCATCGCCAATAGCACAATAACAATTACCGCTGGAACAAGCATCCATATTTTAATATCAAAGTGCTTTAATAAAGATTCTTTTAAAAACTCAACTCTATTTAAATCTACATTATCCCCGCCATACATCCATCCAGCAACAGTAAACATAATGCTGGTAATAATATAAGCTGGAACGTCTAATACGAGCATAGCTCGAACGTGAGCGATAACATCTACTTTCGCCATAGAAGCTGCAAGAACTGTGCTATCAGAAAGTGGTGATAATTTGTCTCCGAAATAAGCTCCTGAAAGGACTGCACCCGCAACAAGCGGAAGTGGTAATCCAAGCCCTTCACCTATCGCCATCATAGCAATACCTGCAGTTCCAACTGTTCCCCATGATGTTCCTGTCGCGATAGAAGTGATTGAACAAATAATTAAAGTTGCCAATAAGAATATGCTAGGGTGAATGAATTCTAATCCATAATAAATTAATGTAGGTACAACCCCACCAGCAATCCACGTTCCAATTAAAGCCCCAACTGCAACTAAAATAAGAATTGCTTCTAATCCATTAGAAATCCCTTTCGTAATTGCATCTTGCAATTCTTGATAACGAAATCCTAATCTTAATCCAAGCGCAATAACTAAAAACCATGAAATAAATAGCGCTAATTGAATTGGGAGATCAAAAATCGTTTGGAAGGAAAAGACGACAGCAAGAAATAGGCATAAAAGAATAATAATTTCTAGCATCGATGGTAATCTTACACTTTTCATTTTTTTCTCTCCTTACAAGTCGATAACATGATGTATGTAGTCTTACGTGTATGTAGTATACAATTAGCGAAGACAAAACAAAATTTTCATATTATTTCGATTTATTTTTTCAGTATAATATATTCACAACCCTTTCTATTGTAAAAGTAGATTGCGCTTTTCGCAATGAAAAATATAAAAAATGTTGTATTTTTATTTATTTAGATAAAAACACCTAATGAAATAAAACTTTAATCAATGAGGGTTTTATCCATCCCCACTAATTATTAACCCATAATAACCTTTTTAATATTTGCCTCAACAAAACTTTTTACTACCGCTTTCACCTCATATGTAATAATATATTTCCACATAAAAAAAGAGCACACATCATTTAATCGATGCATGCGCCTCTTTTATTTATACATATTTTGTATCTCTTCTTTATTTTTAAGTATTTCCGAAAACTTATCGCTACAACCTTTCGGAAATAAAACTCCGAGTCCATATGAATGCCCAAACTGAAAATGAGGGTATTTCACCTTGACCTCATCCCAAAACTTATACACACCGAAATCACCGTTTTTAACTTCAATATCATGAAATAATACAATACCGTTTTTCGCAACTTTAGGTAACCATGTTTTATAATCATGAGAAACAGCTTCATACGTATGATAGCCATCAATATGCAAAAGATTTATCGTTTCATCTTGAAACTCATCCAGAGCATCATCAAAAGTAGACCGAATTAAATTCCCTATATTCAGGTAGTTATCCCTCACCACTTTTTCTACTATTTGAAAAACCCCTTCTCCATATGGACCTGTATGCCCATCTCCAGCCCAAGTATCTACAGCAAAACATTTTGTGGCTAACCCACCATCTTTTACCCCCTGGCAAAAACTAAAAAAGGAAGCACCTAAATGCGTACCTAACTCAACTAAAGTTGCTGGTTCTTCAAATCTTACTAAATCATATGCGAAATCTAAATGCCCACTCCACGCAGATTGTGACCGAATAATAGGACTAAAATTTTCAAATTCAAACGATGGTTTATGAGTAACCCAGTTCATCACGTATCTCCTTATACACATATTTTTAACAAACCAAATTACTCTTATCTTTATTTTTTTGGCGCCGCGATTATGATTATATTTCATAAAAAGATGAAGAATTACCCCATTCTTATTGGGGTAAAGCATCATATACATATGGATTTGCTGGCTTCTTAATCTTCTCTACTTTACTTATTTTCACAAGTGGAAATAGCATTCCTTAGAACCAGAAGCATTGAAAAACTTGGATGAACGATATGGAGATCAAATAACTGAACTTGTATTTATCGGCATCGATATGAATCGTTCTATTAACAGAAAAAGAAATGAAACAAGATTGAAATACATTTGTTGATCCTATTCCCGCTTTTACTTTCACTTCATAATAAAAAGGCTTCCGTAGCATGGAGCCTTTTTCACTTTGTAGTACTCTTATTTAACATATTTGCTTTAATAAGAAACACAATTGTACCTAAAACAATTAAGATAGCATATACGATACCAACTACATCACCTATTTTTTCTAAGCCAAACGGTAATAGTATAGTAGCAACTCCGACTATATAGGAAAACACACCTGAAAGCTTCGCTAATTTATTTTTATCTCCAACAAACGTTTCTTCCTGATAGCCTGCCAACAAAAACAATCTCTTTTTCACATGTATTTGATAGCCTAAAAAAATGATAAGTAATCCAACAAATAAACAAACCAAAAATCCTGCTAGCATATAACTCTCCCCTACGATATTTTACTATACACAAAAAAGATGATCGTTCTTACTAAACAATTTTATTTTTAATTAGAAATTTCAGTTTATTAACACTCCATTTCGTGATATATTGCATATTGTATCTAATATATATTTTTTTGAAAGGAGGACTATATATTTTATGGATCCAAATCGATTAAAAGGAATTATAATGGTCATAATCGGTGCTTGTTTATGGGGATTGTCCGGAACAGCTGCGCAACAACTTTTTCAATACGAAAACGTTTCTACTGAATGGTTAGTTACAATCCGTTTGCTTATATCCGGTGCTATTTTGCTCATTATGTCATCATTCGGAGCGAACAAAAAAGAAATATTTGGAATTTGGAAACAAAAGTCTGATGCAAATAAGATAATTTTGTTCGGTCTTTTAGGCATGCTTGCTGTACAGTACACGTACTTCGCTTCTATTAAAGAAGGAAACGCTGCTGTTGCAACTTTGTTACAATATTTAGCCCCTATATTTATCACTGTATACTTACTTTTCAAATGGAGCGTTCGTCCATCAAAAATTGATTATATTTCAATTACCCTCTCATTAGTAGGGACTTTTCTCCTATTAACAAACGGTTCTGTTCATAACTTAGCTGTATCTACACCTGCTATCATTTGGGGCATTTTATCTGGACTATCTCTTGCATTTTATAGTTTGTATTCAAAAGAATTGTTAGAAAAGTGGTCTTCATCCGTTATCGTTGGATGGGGGATGATCATTGGGGGGATTGGCGTAACGATTTTACACTTTATTTCCACAAACGAATTCATTTTATTATCAACTATGAAATATGTAAAACTAAGTACCCTCCCGCTCATTACATTTGTCGTCATTTTCGGGACACTCATCGCATTTTATTTATACTTAGATAGCATAAGATACCTTACGCCTAAAGAAACAACATTATTTGGCTGTACAGAACCACTCGCAGCTATTATTTCTTCTGTGCTTATTTTGCACGTACCGTTTCAATCTTTTCAGTTATTAGGTGCTTTTTGTGTAATTGTAATGGTGCTCATATTAAGCCAAAAACCGGATAAAGGAAAACCAAAATTAAAGCTTGTTAATACGAAAAAGAAACATATACAATGAAAGGATTGAATTCACTATGCCTGTCCCTCAAAATTATAAAAAACCAGGAAGAGTTTCAGCAAAGTCACTCGTTTTAAATCAACTGCAAGATTGGATTATAGAAGGTGTTTTACGACCTGATGAAAAAATAAATGATGGGGAATTGGCAGAAGCACTAGGAGTAAGCAGAACACCTGTTAGAGAAGCTTTACAAATTTTAGAACTTTCTGGATTAGTTGAAATGGTACCTGGGCAAAAAACGAAAATCGCGCCTATTAAGTTAGACGACGTATCTATCATTTATGAGACGATAGCTGGTCTTCACTCAATTATAGGAAAGCAAGCACTTCAAAAAGTTACAGACGCTGATATTAAACTACTTTCCGAAATAAATGATGCTTTTCAACAATCTATACATGAAAAAGATTCAAAAAAAGCTTTAGAACTAGATATACGATTTCACAATACAATTACTTCTATTGCTAAAAACCGATATATTGAACCTTTTCTAGAAAATATGCAACTTCACATTTTACGCCTTGAATATTTATTTTTCCAAAACTTCGTGCCTGCAAGTCAATCTATTAAAGAACATCACTCTATAATTCAAGCACTACAAAAACAGGATGAAAAACGAATGGAACAAATGATGTCTCAAAACTGGCTCCGTCCAATGAAAGAAATACAAAAAATAATTTCTATGAAATAATAAAGCTGGTTACACAAAAGTGTAACCAGCTCCTTCTTTAATAATCTATGTGCTATGCCTGAATATTTGCGTAATCTTCAATATGCTCGTACTCTTTTTCCAATTCCTCTAAAGACAGCTCGTATAATTGTCGGTCGCGAATCTTAAACACCCCTGCTCCAATTAACTCATCAATTAAATGTCTCTTACGATTTTCAACAGCAAAACGGAGTTGACTACTCATCTTTTAAAAAACTCCTTTCTACGATCATTGAAAATGATAATCTTTATCAATTACCACTTTTGATTATAAAAGATGATTCTTAATAAGTAAAGTAATCTTATGAAATATTTACCTTACAAAGTATTTGTGGCCACATTATATATATGTATGCCACGCGAAAAATGTTATGACATTTTTTCATACCCTTTTTCTTTCATACTTTGCAAGTTGTCTCATTATGGTTAAATTCACCTTCTATTTCAACTTGAATGGTGACATGTTCTACATGAAATTTCCCCTTTAATACATCCGTTGCTTCTTTCAATACGCTTTGCGTTTCATTACCTTCGATAATAAGATGGCAAGTTAATACTTGAAAATCTGATGTTACAGACCATATATGTAAATCATGAACTTCTTTTACAATAGTAATATTTAATAATGTATTTTTCACCTCTTCAGCATCTATGTGCTGCGGTGCACCTTCCATTAATATATGAACTGTATCACGTGTTACACGCCATCCACTTATAATGACTAAAATAGACACAAGAATACTAGCAACCGCATCTGCAGCAGTCCATCCAAAAAATTTAATAAGTAACGCAGCAATAATCGCTCCAACTGAACCTAATAAATCGCCTAGTACATGTAAGAACGCACTTCTTAAATTTAAATTACCTTTCACATCTCCGCCTCTCATTAATATCCAAGCTGATACAATATTAATAAGCAGACCAAGCACAGCAATAATGAGCATTCCATTACTAGCGATTTCAACTGGTTCCTTAAAACGACGAATTGCTTCAATAAAAATATATACTGAAATGACAATAAGAACGACACCATTACATAATGCCGCTAACATTTCGACTCGCTTATACCCATATGTTTTCGCGGCCGTTGCCGTTTTTTCCCCAAGCTTGAACGCAAGTAAACTTAAAGCTAAGGATACTGCATCACTTAACATATGCCCTGCGTCAGACAATAGTGCTAAGCTATTTGTTACAAATCCGCCAATAACTTCAGCAATCATAAAGCTTGTTGTTAATAAGAAGGCAATTAATAACGCTTTTTTATTTTTTGAATGACCGTGATCATGTGAGTGCCCCATACAAATGCTCCTTTAAGTGCAATATCTGTATGTTAGTATGAAACACATTCCCTATCTTTATCCCCCATTAACGCCCGATAGTGAATGCTACTAATCAGTAGAAGATGAACAATACCCCACTGATTAAAGTTTCACTTTATCCCGCTTCCTCTGTATACAAACTTCGCTACTTTTCAAACAAGTCCTTTTTCTCAACTAAAAACAAGACTACTTCTTTTTTATTTTCATATTGTTTACTAATGAAAGAATTTTTAAGGGGGTTACAAAATTGAAACGACTATTTCTCTGCATGGAGCGTGAACTTGTTGTAGTAAAAGAACAATATGGTAACTATGAAACCACATATCATTTACAAAATATGCAACCTACCTGTATTGTGGTTGATCCATTCCAAACAAATCGTGTTTATTGCGGCACATTTGGACGAGGTTTATGGCTAAGTGACGATGGCGGGGATTCGTGGAGACCAATTGGAGATTCATATCGTTACTTTGATTTCCCTAAAGAGGATGGTATTTTACACTCTTCTATTACTTCTATAACGATAAGCTCAAATGAACAAGTTAACGGCTACGGCGTCGTTTATGTAGGTACAGAACCTAGTGCTTTATTCCGTTCAGAAAATGGTGGTGAAACGTGGACTGAACTTAAAAATATGAAATCATTATTATCTTCTTATACGTGGGCTTTTCCGCCTAGACCTTTTACCCATCACGTACGCTGGATTACAGTTGATCCAAACAATCCAAATACACTCCATGTTTCAATCGAAGCTGGTGCTGTTATTCAAAGTAATGATACAGGGCATACATGGATTGATAAAAAATTCGGTGCTCCTATCGATGCTCATCAATTACTCATGCACCCTGAAGCCCCAAATCGCCTTTATGCATCATGTGGTGACGGATTTATGGGCGGACCTGATCGTGCATATCTTGAAAGTTATAACAGTGGAAACAGCTGGATCTCATGTAGTGACGGACTTGAGCATCATTATTTATACAGCATGGCTATCGATCCCGCTGATTGCGATACAATTCTTGTTTCTGCCGCACCAAGTGCCGACCTTGCTCATCACCGTATTCCTTATGAATCTTATATTTATCGGAAAACGAAAGATACTCCGTTCCAGCAAGTACAGCAAGGTCTACCATCTGCAATTGGTACAGTCATTTCGATGTTTGCTACAAATCCAGCCGAACCACATACGTTTTACACTTTAAATAATAATGGCGTCTTTCAATCCAATGATAGCGGCGAATCGTGGGAACAACTAAATATTCCGTGGAAAGATGAGTATAAAACGCAGCATCCGCATGCGTTACTCGTAACTAGTTTTTAACGAAAAAGAGACTGCCTAATGTTTTTAGGCAGTCTCTCTTTTATTTCTTTAAATCAATTACGATATCATCTAGAACAATATCTTTACTCTTCGCTTCTTTTTTCGGCACTTCAATTTTCTTCTCTTTTCCATTCACATATTCCACTCCACCATGATTTTCAGGTGTATGAACTCGCAAGTGCACACGAGGTGTAACGATAAGCTTTGTTGCATTTTCGTTTAACATTTGGAATGTAGCACTCCAACTACTTTTATGTGGCTCTGCTACTGTACTAGTTCCGCCATTTCCTTCACCTGCATATTTATTTCCTAAATCATCTTTTATTTCTAATTCCACATCAGCGCTATCCCATATACTCCGTAATGCCTTAGATTCTTCCTGATTGTAAAAAACGATAAAGGACATCGGGGTTACTTCCATTTTATCTATGTTTACTTTTATTCCTTCTTTTTCAGAAATTCCTTGAAGCTTAATTTCTTTACTATCCATTCCCTTAACAGTAAGGGCAAAATTCCAATTCCCTTTTATAGATTTCTTTTCCTCATACATATTTATTGCCTCTATGTCCCACCAAACATTTGCAACATCTAACCTTTCACTACCATGACCACTCATCGTAGTCATACCTACATATTTTCCCTCTCCAACTTTTGTCACGTCCGAACTACCTCCTCCACCATTAAAGCCCATCACTTGCGGACTTCCAAATGGGAACGGTTTCTCTCCTAAATCTTTTTCGCTTTCAATAGAATATGTGATTGTAATTGTTCTACCATCGAACACAGCATCATTAATTGTAACCTTAACCCCATTACTCTCCCTCGTCATATTCAATTCAGTCGAAAACTCTTTATAATTTTCATATAACCCTGTTCTACCATTATCTAAAAATCGGAATATGTCACCTACAATTGGCAATCCCCCTGCATATGTAGGAAACCCGATACCAAGCGTTGCAACTGATAATCCTACTAAAATAGATGCAGCAGCGACACCCTTTTTCCAACTTTTCATCTTTTTCTTCATACGTATCGATTGTTTTACATTACGTTTTACTTTTTCTTTTTCAATTTCAGAAGCCTCAATTTCCTCAAGTTCTTTTTCATCTATATCAATGTCATTTAATAGTTCATAAATGTCTTTCATATTGCACTACCTCCAAAACTAATATTCGTAGCATTTTGTTGTAGTTTCTTTTTTCCCCGGTACACACGATTATCGATCGCCGCCCTGGTTAATCCTAACTTGTCACCGATTTCCTCTGTCTTCATACCGAGAAGATATTTCATAATGAACACCTTTTGATCTAACGGTTCTAATTGATTAATAAGCTTCAATAACTCTTCCCTATCTTCCATAACGATTAATTCATCTTCTGCCGATTTTTCTGTACTAATATGAAACTCATCTGAAATAATTTCTACTGTTCTAGTCGCTTTCCGGTAATAATCAATCGCCTTAAACTTTGCAATCGCTGCAATCCATTTTTTAAAATCATTCGGCTCTCCATGAAATTTATTTGCATTATTCCAAATGGAAAGAAATATATCGTTTACACATTCCTCTATGAGTCCATCATTTTGAACCGGAAGAAGAACTTTGTGCGTTATCCCCTTTATGAGCGGTAAGTATGTATCGACAACAAATTCTAGCGCATCTTCCTTCTGCCGCTGTAATCTTTTTATAAAATTTTTCTCATTTGATTTCATGTAGCGATTCCCCTTATTTTTTTGTAAAAGCTTTTACACCCTATATAACGTTTTGGAAATTTTTTTCTCTCATCTTTTTTATTTTTTGTATGTAATGGAATACTTTTCCTTAGCCATTGTCTCATATAAATATAAGCTTGAAGAAAATTTTCTCAAGTCTGTAATTCAATTAGTGTAGTACACTATTTATGCAGACACTCTTTAACCTAGTGTACATTTCATTTAATTAATCTACTTTTATAATTTTAAATTAGGAGATGAAATTTGTATGTGTGGAATTACAGGTTGGGTAGATTGGAAGAAAGATCTTTCAAATGAACATGTTATTTTAGAAAAGATGGCGAATAGTATTCAGCATCGCGGTCCTGATGCTGAAGGATTTTGGTTTTCTCCTCGTGCGGCCTTTGCACACCGACGTTTAATTGTTATTGACCCAGAAGGTGGGACGCAGCCAAAAACATTCCGTGCCGGTGATTATACGTATGCTCTTACTTATAATGGAGAAATTTATAATTTTCGTGAGCTGAGAGAGCAGCTTCAAAAATGTGGTCATGCATTTGAAACTCATTCAGATACAGAAGTGTTACTACATGCTTATTTAGAATGGAAAGAAGACTGCGTACAACATTTAAACGGAATTTTCGCTTTCGCCTTATGGGATGATCAGAAGCAACAACTGTTTTTAGCACGTGATCATTTAGGCGTAAAGCCACTCTTTTATACAGAAAGAAATGACAGTATTATTTTCGGATCTGAAATAAAAGCGTTATTAGCTCATCCATCTGTTCCTGCTGAAATTGATGCGGATGGAATAAATGAAATATTTGGATTAGGCTTATTTCGAACTCCAGGATGTGGCGTCTTTAAACATATTCAAGAAGTTCGTGCTGGACATTCTATAACATTCACACGTGATAAAAAAGTAGTTAAGAAGTATTGGAATTTAGAAAGTAAGATCCATACAGACTCTACCCAAGACACATCTTCTCATATTTTATCTATTTTACAAGATACAGTAAAAAGACAATTAATTGCTGATGTTCCCCTCGTTTGTATGTTATCAGGCGGATTAGATTCTAGTGGTATTACTGCACTGGCAGGTAAAGAATTTAGAGAGGAACACAAAACACTTCACACATATTCAATCGACTTTTTAAATAGCGCGAAAGATTTCGAACTGACATTTGCTCGCACTGGTTTAGACGCTCCTTGGGTAAAACGTGTTTCTGAACATGTAGGGACATCGCATCATGATATTATTGTGAATGCTGAAGAATTAGCAAATCACTTATTCGTTCCCCTCCATGCAAAAGATTTACCAAGTGCTGGCGAAATGGAAACTTCACTTTATTTACTATTTTGCGAAATGAAAAAAGATGCAACCGTAGCTTTATCTGGAGAATCTGCTGATGAAGTATTCGGGGGATATCCTTGGTTTCATCAAGAAGAACTATTATATGTAGATAAGTTTCCGTGGTTAACAAACTGGAAAAACACATCTTCTCTATTATTAAACGACGTAACAACTCAATGTAATCCTGAGCAGTACATTAATAAACGATTCCATGAGGCTGCTCTTGAAGTACCTACTCTTGAAGGTGAAAGTAAAAAAGAAGCGAAACAGCGTCAAATGTTTTATTTATTTTTAACACGATTCCTTCCGTTCTTACTCGACCGTAAAGACCGTATGAGTATGGCTGTAGGATTTGAAGTTCGTGTACCGTTTTGCGATTATAGATTAGTTGAATATTTATGGAACGTTCCTTTCAATATTAAAAGTATTGATAATATCGAAAAGGGAATTTTACGTAGAGCGCTGAAACCAGCTTTACCTGATGATGTGCGAAATAGAAGAAAAAGCGCTTACCCTACTTCACAGGATCCACACTATTTACAAACAATCCGCAATTTAACGCTTGATATGTGCAGTAATAAAAACAATCCTGTTTTCTCACTCATTAACCATTCCATATTACTTGCAATTGCTGATCAAAGTAACAAAGAGATTACCAATTTTGAAGCAAGAAGTGCTATGGAGTATATGCTACAAGTAAATGAATGGTTAAAAACGTATCATATTCATATTGCTTAACAAAAAAGAGTTCAAGGACAAAAACCCTTGAACTCTCTTTCATTTATTAATTGGCACATTGTCTATTTTCAGTATCGATGGACCATCCAATAATAGTGGCACAATCTCTACCTTTCCACTGAAGTACATTTGTTAATACAGGCTCAATCTGTAAACAAGATCCGTCGTGTAATATTTCTACTAAAGATTGATCATCATCAAACTTTAGTTTATCACACTCTAAAATACCATCCGTTGCCATTACAATGTGATTCTGACCTTTTTCTAATCCCCTTACCCCTGATGTAAAACAAGGTGTATTCGCTGCAAAAACATTTTTTCTTCCTATATACTCATAGTTCTTACGCTTATTTAGCCTACCTTTTCCATTTTTCGTTTGCTCTGAATGGAATAAATACGCGAAGCAATCACCAACTGATAGCCAATATAAGAACTCACCTTTTCGTAAACAAATTAAACATGCAAGTTCCTCATCATCTTGGTCACATTTCTCGATAAAGAGCTCATCTGTAAATAACGCTAATAAATACATATGTGTATGATGAAATGCTAAATGGATTGGGTATGAAAATAACTCTTTTAGTTTTTCTTCTCTTTCTGAAATCGCTTCTATTATATAATGTATATTTTTCGTTTTATGATGTGTATCAAAAATCATAACAAATTCAAATTCTAATTTCGGATCCCACCAAGCTAGCACTGCATCTCCTCTTTCATATGCATCACTCTCTTGATTTCCTCCATATACGCCGACTGAAAGAGGACCACATTTTTCAACATGTATTTGATCTACATACATCTTTTCATGACTAATCCATTTAAATGTATTCACAGCTATCATCCTCTCTCTTGCTAAATGTATACCTTTACACATAGATTACCTTATATTTCAATAAAAATAAACTTTTTCAACATTTTTAATGAAAATAAAAGGATTTCACTTCTTAATCAACGAATATATCTTACTATACGATATAAAAATAGGAGGATTTATCATTATGAAAGACATTAATCAACATTGGGAAAGTATTTATTATCACTTACGATATGAATATGAAGACAACCTTTCTCACCAAGCTATTCGTATTTTACAAATCGTTTCTCGTGAGAAAGATATAACAATTGGAAAAGTTGCTACTGAGCTTAGTCTCTCTCATAACACAGCATCTGAACACGTAAAGCGCCTTATTCAAAAAGGATTTATTATAAAAGAAAGAAACAAACACGATGAAAGGGTTGTAAACCTTACTTTAACGAAAGAAGGCATTGAAGTATTAGAAAAGCATACTTTACTAGATAAAGAAAAGATAAAAATATTAGAATCACAGTTATCAAAAGAAGAACAACAATTAATTGAAAAAGCCTTTTCGTTATTAGCGAAGGAGGCAAAATATGCATTTCCTCGTTAAAGTAATCGTTTCGGCACTTATTATCGGCGTTATTACTGAAGTCGCTAAACATTATAGTACGATAGGCGGCTTTATCGCTGCCCTTCCACTCGTTAGTTTACTAAGCCTATTTTGGATTTCTTTCGAAGGTGGGAGTAAACAAGAATTAAGTCAATTCGCTTTAGGCGTATTATATGGATTTCCTGCATCCGCACTACTATTATTTATTGTTTATATCGGTTTAAAGAACTCCTTTTCACTTAGTACATCTATACTCTTCGGCATATGTGCCTGGTGTATCGTCTTTACTTGCCAAAAAGTATTTCAAGCTTAGGGGGAATTACTATTAATAGATCAATAGAGATATTTGGACAAACTGTAGAAGTATATATAAGAGGTAACAGTAAACAAACTGTAGTCATTCAAACAGGAATGACTTGCTCATTTTATGATTGGCTCCCTATTATAGAAGAGCTTTCACAACACTTTACAGTTGTTTCATACCATCGCCCAGGTTACGGAAAAAGTGAGCTAGGAAATACTCCACGTACAGCAAGGCAAGTTACAAAGGAACTACATATGTTACTAAACAAACTCCATATTCACAAGCCAATCATTCTAATCGGCCATTCCTATGGAGGGTTATGTGCACAACATTTTGCAATGTTACATGAAGATAGGCTGCAAGCACTTCTTTTAGTTGATTCTACTTCCATGAACTTACACCGATTAGATGAGCTTCATTTACCAGTTTCTGATCAAACTGATTCTGATGATATGTGGCTACAAAAATATTATACTTACTCCAACATGGATGCAGACGCACTTTATAATGAACTAAAATCTATGCTCGTCAATACAACAAAACAGCATATCAAATTTTCTACCTCTCCTTCATTATATAAAGCGACAGCTTCTGAACTGTCCGAGTGGAAAAATTGTGCTCGCTCAATAAAAAAACAACATAAAACATTAGAAATACCATTAATTGTTATCGGTAGAGATCCTCAATATTCTATTGCTCAATTAATTGAGGGCGGTATGCCAAAAGAAGAAGCTACACAACTTGAAGATATGTGGCAAGAACTTATTCGTGAACAATTAAATCTCTCAATAAACAGCCAATACATTTTGGCTGAACATGCTAGTCACGGGATAGAAAACGATCGTCCAGATGCTATCATTGAAGCCATTCACTTATTGTAAATAAAAAAAGGAAGCAACTAAAGCTGCTTCCTTACTTATCTATTCATAGTCTTCTTCATCATCGACTTCTTCATAATACGAACTCCCATTGCTTACATATATAGGACCGTTCGCAACATCAATACGTAGTACCCATGCCCATGGCACAGCTAAACGTTTATGTATTGCTCTCCAAAAGTTCATTGATTTTCTTTCGTACTCCTGGAACTCCTGAAGTAACTCTTTATAGGAGGAACCGTCTAACTGAATATTTGCTTCTAATAAACGAGAATGGGCATAGTACTGTAACTCTAGTTCAGCAGCAATCTCCATTTCTTCTTCCGTTGCCATACCTATAATTGCTCCATCTGCTGGTGCGATTTCATATACGTTGTGAACTTCAATAAGCCCTTCTTTCTCTTTCTCAAACATGTAAACAGCCTCCTTTAACCAATATTTTTTATGTTACAAAGTCATACTTCTACAATACCTTCTCCCTTTCCTCTTTTTTTGATAAACTTTTACAAATTATTTATCTGATAATCTGTAGACTGTATTCTTTCAGCAGAACTGAAACAATTATTATCAAAAGTTAATTTATACACATCTGGCATATGAAGGGTTTTCCAAAACTGAAAACCATATTTCGAATCAAAATAATTCATTAGTAATACCATAATATTCCCATGAGTACCTATTACAATATTCTTACCTTTATATTTTTTTAATATACTTTGCATGCATATTACAGCGCGTCTTTGCGCTACATCATTTGATTCTCCGCCTTCGTATGCAAAAGTCCAGTCTTCCCATACCTTCTGAATAGCATCATTAAAATCTGTTACTGGCTCTTTACTTAATAACCTTTCCCGTAAATCTTCTTCCAGTTGTATTGATAAATTATATGTATTCGCAATTCCTTGCACGGTTTGAATCGCCCTTTTATACGGGCTAGAAATAACAACATCAATGTTTTTATCCTTTAACAAACTTGTTACATTACCTGCATCAATCTCTCCTTCTTCAGATAAGGGACGTTCCCTTTCTTCCTTTGTATATGTAGAGTGAGCGTGGCGAACGAAATATACTGTAGTCATTATTCAACTTCCTTTCTTAGTTTCAATCTATATTCCATGCAGTAAATAGGAAATCCTGTATCATGAATAGAAAAGAGCGCCTTTTAAAAAGCGCTCTTTTGTTTACATAATAAAATTATTCCATTATAACTTTCTTCTGAATTCTTCATCTGTTATAGCATCTTGAATAAAATAATCTATATTATTTCTCAGCTTTTGATATGCAACTTGATCTTCTATATCGTTAAACATAATTACAACTTCTACCTTATTCCATTTCTTATCTGTAGTATACAAACTTTTTGTCAATACGAATGCGGTAGAACCACCTTTTTGACCAGCATATTCCAACTTACTATTTTCAACTGTTCCTTTAAAAACATTATCAATTTCATCTTGCATTGATTTTGGAAAATAATTTCTACTATTTATCTTTTCCATTAAACTCAAATAATCTTTAGCATTTGCACTCACTAATCGATCTGACCAAATACGCTGGAATTCCATATCTATTTTTAATGGTATATCACGTTTCTTCCATTCACTTTCATCTTTCATCCATTCATGTATTTGTAACACGTGTTTATTATATTCATCATTAGACATGTTACGTATCATTTCTAACGATTGATTTTCTGGCTCATTAAGCTCTTTTTCTACATACCCTCTCATATATAATGAAGCAGTATACGAAGAGAACTTGTCATGACTAGTAAGTTCTAACTCTTTTAAACTATCATTTACTCTTTCTATTCCAAGCTTATCTAACAAATATGTTGTATTCGCATTAGAACTATAATGAATCATCCCTTTAGCCACTTCTTCTAAAGCAATCTGTCCATTTTGCACTAACTCTCTCACTTTTGAATCTTCTAACCAGTCAGGATGCGCTCCACCATCAGTGTTTTTAACATAATATTTTTCTAAATCCTGCAATGAAATTTGTTCATCTCGACTTATTTTTCCTTCTGACACTTGCTTAGCAAATTCAACTGCTATTACGATTTTTGCCGTACTTGCTAATGGTAATTTTTTATTTTCATTTACAGATGTTACTACTTCACCGTTTTTTCTAATAAGTAATGAACATGTTTCATCACCTTTATGTTCTTTTATGTAGTTTAATACGTAATCAGGATCTTCTTTTGACAAATAGTACTTCATAATAACAAAGAAAGCTATAACAGCTACTACAATGACTCCTGCAACAATTCCTATAATCTTTAATATGTTCACAATATGCCCCCTCTATAAATTCCCTTCTATATAATAATTATAACGAATAAAAATACAAAATTATACAAAACAGAGTAACTCTTCCTAAAAAAAGAAAGAGTTACTCTATTTCACATGATGTTATTTGTCCATTTAACGTAACAACTATATTTGAGTCGTCACTTTCTTTAACTCTATTTAGTCGATTTGAGTTAGGAGGACCAATTACAACTGACTCCTTAATTGGCGAAAGGTCCTTTCCTAATTTTTCTGCACTTACACCGTATGCAGCTTGAAATACTTCTGGCGGTGTTAATCTAAGTATGTCTGATCCCTCCGCTGTTTCAAACTGATCGTTATTAAAGAACAAATGTAATTGTACTTCCTCTGTTACCGCTGTAATCCAATGCCACCATCCCATTGGAATAAAGACAGTTTGCCCCGCTTTCACATGATAATTTTGCAATTGATTCGTTTCGGGATTTAAAATGGATGTAACTGCTTCTCCTGATACAACAACATCTAATTCCCACGCATTCGGATGCCAATGTGGTTCCCGTATATGCCCTTTCGTCATAAACAAATCAACAAACGCCCCTCCTATCATCGCAGGTAACTGCGTTGAGGTAACTTCATATGCAACGTTTTTCTCATCTCTTTTAAAAAAGACATTTTTTCTCGAATCAAAGAAAAGATTTGGCGTTCCTGAGCTTTTCTTTAAATTTTTATTATCTGTAACATAACCTGAATTACTCATTCAATCCCTCTTTCCCGCTCCGAACATTTCTGATTTTACACTGTATCGTATGGGGAAATTTTATAAATGTGCCTATTAACAACATAACAAAAAAACATGCCTTCATGATGAGAGCATGTTTTGTGATTTTTTTCACATTATTTAGTTAAAAAATAAACTTTTTACTTACCATGATGTAACATTAAATCACTAAGTTCTTCTTCAATGTGATTTAATTTCGCAACTCCTTCTTTCCACTTATGAATATAACGCGATACCCCGACAATAAATAAAACAATAATTGTAGAAAGAATAATACCATATACGATTGTTACAGTACTCATAGTTACACTTCCTTATAATTAGTAATGTTATTATTAGTTATATTTTTATTATAAACCTTTTTCTTTTAAAATACTTCGATTTCAACTTTTTGTAACAAAATTGATTTTTCTAATATTTCGTTCATAAAAATGGAATATTTTTCACAAATTATACAAAACTTCACCATATGTACTATTGCCACATGAGTTATATTGTTAAATAGGATAAAGTGAAATTTTAGTCAGTACGGGGTATCTATCCCACACTGATTATTAGCCCGCACCAACCAGGATTTTACGGACCGTTACTGTGGGATAAAGGGGATGAAATACTATGACGACTTGGTTTATTGTAATGTTAGTTGTATTTGGAGCATTTAAAATTATTGTTTCTAGCCTTCCTAACTCTGCTATTGAATCCATTATTAGCAAGTACGAAACACATCCACAACTTGAAGAAGAGAATGTGACTGTTACAATCAATGGAAATAACTTAGAAGGCGAAAAGAAATCCAAAATTATTCATGATTTTAACGAAGGATTATTTTTAGATCGCTATTATGCACCACCACACAATGAAGGCACTCCTTTAATTATCAATGCAAAACGTGGCAAAAAAGATTTTACATTTTATATTTATAGTCATGAAGAGCATGTTGATGTAGTAAAACAACATAAAAAGAAGGTAGTTGCTTATAGTTTACGCTCTAAAAACCTTCAAAATAATGATATGTTCGTGTCAGCTGATTTAGCTTAATGCTCATATATTAGAAGAAGGAATCCATGGCACATAGATTCCTTCTTTCCTATTTACTGAAAAATAAGCTCTGTCTTCAAACTATCTTTCGGTAACAACCATCCTTTTTTCTCTATACTCGCCATTAATAATTCTCTTTGTTTTGTCGCGATACTTTCCTCATTTGTTTTAAACGACACTTCTATTACGAAGTCATCTTCTATCTTCCCGGTATTACTTAATGGCCAAATTTCAATATTCGTTTTTATATTTTCAAATTCACCTGTATACCGTTTCATTAATACAGGACCATAAATACGAGAATTCTTGAGCATTTCTTCTCCCCAATTCGTATACAACCATTTGTTCATTTTCCCTAGCAACTTTTCTATTAACATGTTTTGAGCAACTCGTTCGTTTGGTAAATCAAGTACTCCATATCCTTTAGCACTGTAACTTTTCTTATTTGAAATACTTAACGTTTTCTTCTCAAATCCCCAATCTATTTCCGCCTCATAATTATCAGTTTTACTATCAAATCCATCCTTTTTAGCCACTTCTAGTGCTTCTTGAATTACACCATTTTGAGTAGGATATCTTTTTTTATATGTTAGCTCAAAATCTTTACTAAATTCTTTCTTTCGAATTCTCGCAAACCAACCTTCATTACTTAAATTTTTATTTGCCGTATCTAAAAATTGCACCTGTATTCTTTCATAATTTGTACCAGCCTGAAAATATTCTAGTACCTCTTGCTTCATCTCTTTGTTATAACCTAATACTTGTTCTGGCTTTAATAATAACTTCACTTCAAAGCTAGGTTTCATTGAACTAGCAGCAAAACCTTCCTTAACGTTATAAAGGAAACAACAAAAGAAAATACTTACGAATACAAATACTTTTTTCATATACCAATCTCCTTTACATTTTATATGACTTCTACACATTCCATTGCAAGTGAATACACATTTTCATATCCTGCTGTGCTTAGCTTTTGTTGTAATCGATCCGTATCCTCTTTCAAAGCATGTACTAACACCGTATGTTCTGGTAATAATGTATTTAACATTTCCTTAACGTCACTTATACTTTGATGAACTTTATATGGAACTCGCTTCACCCTACATTCTTTACCTACACGTTCCTTCAAAACTTTTTCTGCAAAACTTCCTTTAGCAATATGTCCAGTAAAGATAATCGAATTTCGTTCTTCATGCCGAAGTTGTTCATAATACAACTGTGCTCGTTTCGTTTGCATATTCGCATCACTCATTACAACTATTCCGTAACTATTTTGCATACAAATGTCATTATCCATAACTATTATGTTTCTTTTTAAAACCTCCACAACCCGTTCAAGTTTTTCTTTATTTTTTAACCAATCTTTATATATGAACATCTCTTCAAATCCAGCCAAAATTTCTTTATCTACTATAATTGGAAGTTCTTTATATCGTTCATATAAATAAAATACTATATCTTGCGCCCTACCAAGTGAGGGCAGTGGTAGTAATACTGTTCCTTTATTTTGAGCAACTCGTTCAATTTCTGCACATAATTCGTCTACTCGTTCCTTTTGTGAAACATCATCAGTGTGATAAGCGGCATCTACAATTGCAATTTTTATATCGCTTCGCAAATTTTCAGGTAAATTAGCTCGTAGTATATTAGATTCTGCTGAATAATCACCAGAATAAAATACGTATGTATTACACATATCCACTAAAAACCAAACAGCTCCTAATACATGCCCACTATACCCCCATTGAAACCTCAACGTCGGTGTAATCTGTATCCATTCATTTGGATTACTAATCTCATCAATACATACATAATTTAAATCTTTAATATTTTGATCGTTATAAGGTAAATTCCACCCTTTTGAAAGATTGTAGTTTCCCCATTTTTCAAAATAAGCTGGAAGTCGCTCCTTCGTATAACGAGTCGTCCAAATTTTTTTCTTATATCCATACTTCGTCAATAAAGGTAAACCCATCGTATGGTCTTCATGAATATGTGATAAAAATACTGCATCCAAAAACGGAACAACTTCTCTTTCTATTTTGGGATAACTATCCTCATATGATCGATTAATACCACAATCAAATACTATTTTTGTCTCTTTATTTTTCACAAAATAGCAGGAACGACCGTATTCTCCCGCTCCTCCCCATACTTCCATCCTCATCATGCTACCCCTTTTCGTTTTTGCTCCATATGTTGCAGAAGTAATAAGCACATTGTTGTAAGCCCAACAGAAACAACAGCCATTGCCATTCCTATAGATACTTCTCCTTGTTCAAATTGAGCAAAAATAAACGTTGCTGACGTTTCTACTGATGGAGGTAGTACGAGAAGCGATGCTACTAACTCTCTTATCGAAATCGTAAATGTCATCGCCCATCCAGCAAGAATTCCTGGAATAATAAGCGGCAATATTATTTTTCTAAAAATATAAATATAATTCCCGGAAAAAATACTTCCTGCCTGTACAAGAGAATCATCAATTTGTCCGAGCGATGCTTTTACATACTGCACCGTATAAGGTAAAAAGAGAACAACATACGTTACGATAACCATGACTGGTGTATTGTAAATTGACATAGGCATATAGGGTGAATTCCAAAATAAAATAAGCCCTACAACCATCACTATTCCTGGTACCATATTCGGTAACATGCCGCACATATCAAGCCATTTTTCAGAGGACTTTTTCCCCTTTCGAATCATAAGCGCCAAAAATACGCCAATAATTACAGCAACAATCGCCGTTACGAGTGAAAAAAGAAAACTGTTCCATAAAGCTTCTAATCCCGGAGAACCAATTGTAAATAATGCTTCATAATGGCTTGTTGTAAAGTTATTAAAATGTAAGCCACCGCCTCTTAACTTCGACAAAGAAGCAATAAGTATAGAAAAGTATGGGATTCCAATTGCTACTATTAGTAAGCCAATTACATAAACCCATGCTATAACGCGCGCAAATATAGACAAAGTATACCTTTTAGATTTCACACCTTTTCCACTAACCATTGCATATGTATACTTTCGATTCAATACATTTTGCATATACCAAATGAGCATACACGAACTAAGTAATAAAGAAGATAATGCTGTGGCACTGCCAAAATCAATCGGCCAACTAGAGATAAATTTATGAATCTCAGATGTTAACACATGGAATCCTATTCTACGTCCGAATGTAGCTGGTGTTCCAAATTCAGCAATCGTCTTTACGAAAATGAGTAAAGCGCCCATTACATAACTTGATAACAATAACGGTAGTATTATTTTTCTTAAACGATAGAAAAAACTTCCACCATGAACTGCTGCAGCTTCTTCTTTACTACTCCCAATCTGAAGTAACGTGTTTTTCAACATGAAGTAAAGGAATGGGAATAAATGCAGACTCATAATTAAAACCATACCGCCTAAACTAAAAAACGATGATGAAATCGGCTTTAAAGCCGGAAAAAATTGTTCAAAATAACCGTTAGGTTGCATGAACAAAATCCAGCCCATCGATCCGATATAGGGCGGGATCATAAATGGGATCATAAAAACAATATCTAACTTACTATACTTTCCTACATCTGTTTTGCTCATAATGAACGCCAATGGAAACGCAAATATTGTAGCTCCTATTACAACGAGTACACCTAGAAGCATCGAATTTAGAAAAATTCCAGCTAATCCACCACTCTGCATGACTTCAAAAGGCTTTAAAAAATTCCAACTGCTATTTTCATATACACTAGAAAATAAAATGAGAAAAATCGGAATGACGATTAACATCGCCACAAGTAACAACGCTACTGTCATTCCAACTTGTCTTACTGTTACGAATCGATTTACCATGTAATCACCATCTTATTGAAATACTTTCTTAAATTGTTTTGCTATTTCATCTTGTTCTTTCTCAACTGTTTTCCAATCAATATTTAATACTGGAATCTCTTCTACATTCGGTCTATTTTCAGCTTTTATATCTTTTCTACCGGGCAACAAATACGCTTTAGAAACTTGTTTTTGCACATCATCTGATAATAAATAATCAATAAACTCTTTTGCACCTTCTACATTTTTACTATCCTTCATAATGCCTGCTGCACGTGGACTAATGACTGTTCCGCTTTTTGGATATACGATATCAACCGGTTCACCCTTTGCTTTTGCACTGTACGTCATATAGTCAACACCCGCAATTACCATATCTTTCGCACCTGTTACAACTGGGTCTAACGCTTCTTGGTTTGCCCCAGCTACTGTAACTTCATTTTTCTTAAGCTGTTCAAATAAATTCCATCCATCTTGTCCATTCTTTTTCACATATCCTGTTACAAAGTCTAAAGCTGAACCTGAAAGTGCTGGATCTGGAAGATTCACTTTCCCTTTCCATTCTCCTTTCGTTATATCGCTCCAATCTTCAGGTGCTGTCTTCACATTTTTTGTGTTATACACAATTCCTAATGCTGAAGCACTATATCCAAAATAATGTCCTTTATCATCCGACCATTCAGAACGAAGCTTATCAGCTTGTTTTGCTCCTTTATAAGCTAACGTTTGCCCATCTTTTTTTAATCCTTCCATCGCTGGTAAAGAAGCAAGTACGACAACGTCAACGACTGGATTTTTCTTTTCAGCCTCCATTCTTGCTAAAATCTTACCTGTTGTTCCTTGAAACATTTCTACTTTTATCCCTGTTTTCTTTTCAAAGTCCTTTTGAATTTTTTCTGCTAATCCTTTTGGTCCTGCACTATATACAACAATTTTCTTTTCATTAGCGTTTTTATTTTTTGCATCTACACTGCCTGTCTTTGAGCTACAACCTGTTACTACAGCAGAAAATAGTAAAGTACATACAAATAAAGACTTAAGCGAACTGAATTTCTTCATACGATTCTCCCCCTATATGATGAATACATTTTTTTGGTACATATAACGATACCGGTTTACCAACGCTTAGCTTACTATTGTGATAAGCTGTCCATACACCGAGTGTCCCCATGTTTACTTTCACTTCATAACGTTCTCCTACATATGTAACGTGCTGAACTTCACCTGTATACATTTCGCACAAGTCATTTTTTGTCCAGCTCACATGCTCTGGACGAATCATTTTTTTCCCCTCTACAAGCCAATTTGCCTTACCAACAAATTTTGCAACAAATTCATGAGACGGTTTCACATAAATGTCTTCTGGTGTTCCTTTTTGTAATACTTCACCCTGCTTCATGACAATAATTTGGTCTGACATTGACATAGCTTCTGTTTGATCATGTGTTACATACAATGCCGTTAAACCAATTGAATGAACGATGTCCATAAGTTCTAATCGCATTTCTTCTCGCAAAATTGCATCGAGTGCACTTAACGGTTCATCGAACAAAATAAAATGAGGTTTCGTTACAATTGCTCTAGCAAATGCGACACGTTGCTGCTGTCCACCTGAGAGTTCATGCGGATATCTTTTCTCCATACCTTGCAAACGAACTCGCTTTATCGCATCTTCTACCTTTTCTCTTAAGTGATTCGTTTGCTTTGTAGCCCTTAAACCAAATGCAACATTTTCAAATACAGTCATGTGCGGCCATAAAGCAAAATCTTGAAATACCATGCCGATATTCCGCTCATGAGGAGATGTTTTTATCTTTTTAGCAGAAGAATACATGCACTTATCTCCAAAATATATTTCACCTTTATCCGGTTCCTCAAGCCCTGCAATCATTCTAAGTAAAGTCGTTTTCCCGCATCCTGAAGGTCCTAAAAGTGTGGTGAATTCCCCTTTTTTCATTACAATCTGTAACGGCTTTAACGCCTGTGTTTTCCCAAATGCCTTTTCTAATCCATGAATTTTAATATCCATCGTTTCACCTCTCTCCCCTCATTCTTAACCTGCTTTCATTCTATCTGGAAGTTTTATACTGAATGTTAATGTACTGTAAAGATTAAATTAAAAAATCTCTAATAAACTATTTATTTCTATAGATTTTTTCTATAGTTAGAAGAAAAAGGGGCCAACTTATCATGAATCTCTTAAAATTAGAAATTGTAGTGCTTATTAAGAAATACAAAAAGCTTACTATTGTTGCAGAAAAACTTGGCGTTAAACAACCTACTATTACGTTTCACATAAAAAGCTTAGAAGAGGAACTTGGTGTGCCTTTATTTGAATTACGTTCCGGAAGGTATTTCTTAACAGAAGCTGGCGAGGCATTGCATCATTATGCTTGTAAAATAGATGCACTTATGAAAGAAGCTAGGCGGGTCACACAAGAGTTTAAAGATTTTAATAAAGGCGCTATAACAATTGGTGCTAGTTATGTACCCGCGACTTATCTTTTACCAGAAGTTGTTCACCAATTTCAATGCGAATTTCCAAATATAAAAATAACACTCATAGTAAAAACAGCTCCTGAAATTCGAACGATGCTACAAAATCATGAAATTGATCTCGGGGTAATTTCTGCGGCACCGTTTGACGAACCACTTCTAAAACAAATGAATGTAATGCCTGATACACTTGTTCTTGCCTTTTCCAAAGAACATCATCTTTCTAAAAGAACAAATGTATCATTACAAGATATCGAAAAAGAACGTATATTATTGCATCGTAACCCATCTACAACGAGAGATTTACTTACACAATGGACGTTAGCACATAACATTACATTCCAATCAGAAATTGAACTAGATTCATTAGAAACGATGAAACAAATTTTAAAATATGGTAATGGGGTTGCCTTTATTTCAAAACTTGCTATTGAGCAAGAAGTACAACGAAATGAGCTATGCTATATACCGATCCCTGATTTTGAATTTCAGCGTAATATTTATACCATTCATCATGAGGACAGATGGAATTCTAAAATAATTTCTTTTTTACTACATAGTATTACTTCTTTTGCAGAAAAAAATTAAAAGGCTGTCGTTATACACGACAGCCTTTTAAACTATAACTCTATTTGTTTTTCTTATCCTCAATTTTTGCTTGTGCCTCTTCAGCCTTATCTAATGCTTCTGAAACTTTTTTCTCTTTTTCTTTTACATCATCTATACTATCAACAGCTTTAATTAATTTATCGATTCCTTCTTCATTTACCTTTTTTCGTTTCGCTACTCTTTCATTTACTTTCTCTTCCACATCTTTTGCTTTTTGAAGCATATTCTCTGCATTTGATGTCACAGCTTTTTCAAGTGCATCATCTTTTTTCTTTTGTAACACTTCATTTGCAATATCTTTCGTTTCTAAATACTTACCGTCTTTTAATGCTGTCGCACCGCGATCTAGTAACTGAGCGACTTCTTTATATGCCTTCGCTTCATTTCCTGATTTCTCTTTTTCCGCTTTTTCAAACCACATAATCGCATCACTATATTTTTCATTTTTCAATGATTGCATACCTGTTTCAATATACGTGTCATAATTACTACATCCAGTCATTACGACTAACAGAAAAAGCATTACAAAACTTAATTTTCTCATGATGTTTTCTCCTTTTCTTTGCCTGCTCACTTTACTGTAACATACATGAAAAGGAGTTTCAAAAACTAAAATACTAATATGGTCATTTTTATATTGTTAAAATTTTCTTTTAAACCGATACATCCACTTGTTTTTTCGCCATATGCTGCTTTACTCCAACTAATACAACTAACAATAATCCTCCACCTAATGTCATCATAACAATGCTAGTCGGTAACATATCTAATAATAATCCATATACAATCATTCCAAGCGGTGCGATTGCAGTAGAAATTGTTTCAAGTAGACCGAATACACGTCCTAAATAGTTTGGATCTGTCGTCTTTTGCATATGTACTTGCATCGGGATATTTACAACCATCATTGATATACCGGTTAAAATCATAAAAGTGATATAGTAAATAAAACTTGCTACTTTCGGAATGATAACTAACAACGGAAAGACTGTGCATAAACTCAAGCCCGCAAATAAAAACAGTCCAATATAAACAGAGCGAAACGGATTATTCACTTCTTTACGTACTGATAAAACAATTGCACCAATTAGCATCCCGACTGCTAACATTCCCTCTACAACACCGAGTTGCTTCGAGGATAAATGCAAATTTTTAATAATAATATATGGAAGCGAAACGAAAAGTGCACTCGCAAAAAAGTTTACCCCTACTGCAATTTTCATTAAACCATATATTTCATGCTGTCGTTTCACATATGAAAAACCTTCTTTTATACTCGTCAAGAAATGCTCTTTACTTTCGGCCAATTCTTTTTTATATAAATCAAATACGATGAATAATTGTACAATAACTGCTAAAAAGAATGTAATACTATTTAACAGGAAAAATGTTTTGATTGAAAAGAAACCAAATACAACTCCTCCAATAATCGGCGCTAAAATATTCGATAAAGATGATGCCGTCTGATTTAAAGCACTCGCTTTTTGAATACGCTCCTCATCTACTAAATTAGGAATAGACGAAGTTAATGAAACAGAATAAAAACTTGCACAAATTGATAATAATGCCGCTGATACATAAATAAACAGAAGTGATGGTCCAAATATAGTAGCAAGAATAAACATGATAAGCATTGTTAAGCTACTTAATAAATCAGTGCCAATTACAAGCCATCTTCGGTTCACACGGTCAGCTACAGCACCTGCAATTGGGCCACAGATCATTCTTGGTATTGATCCGCAAATAAGAGTAGTTGCAAACCCCATTCCTGAACCAGTTGTCTTTAATACGTATAATCCCATTGCAAACGTATAAATACCCGCCCCTAACAAGGACGTCATTTTTCCAATCATCATTAAAATAATATTTCTCGTTGCAATCTTCATTTTCCAATCATTTTGACCTATACTTACATCCCCCATTATGACACTCTCCCTTTAAAAGTTAAATTGTGTTAAACTTATTATATATAAAACTTTCCAATTTTTACAACGAAAAGTTTAATTATATTTAACTTTTTGATTATAAAGGAGCATATGATGGCTACTCTCGGCGAGAAAATTAAAACGTTACGAAAAGAAAAAAAGCTTACTCAAACTGAATTAGCAGGTTCAGAACTGACAAAAAGTATGTTAAGTCAAATTGAAAATGGAAAAGCTACACCTTCCATGAAAACATTACAATACATCGCTGAAAAACTTGGATGCGAAACGAGTTTTTTACTAGAAGAAGATGATGTAGAAATTGTAGAAATCATTCAACAAATGGAACAACTAATAAAGGCAAATAAATGTGATGAAGTATATGAGACTTTACTACCTATCGTTCAAAAAGAGCTACCTTCTACTTTAAATACCGCTCGTTTATATAAACAATTTGTAACAGCTGCGGCGATTATGAAAGATTACAACATTGAATATTACGTTGAAAAGGCTACTTCTATTTTTGAAAAATATACGTTATACCGGGACAGTACGGAAACAAAATTAAAATTATCCTTTACGATATTCACACGTAAAAAGTATGGTGAATGTTTACAACTTATAGCTAGTATTAGAAATGATTATGAGGAGAAACATTTAGAAATGGATCTCATTATACATATCGAGTTATGTTTATATGAAGCCATCATTTTACTAGCATGCGGCGATTATGAAACATGTGAAAAAACAATATTAGAGGCACTCGAGTTTTCAAAAAAGCATCAAGTATATTTTAAAACAGACGAATTTTATCGGATTTTATCTTACCAAAAAGTCATTACAGCTGATAAAGAACAATATTTATATTACATAAAAAAATCTGAGCAATTTGCCATTTTTACAGAAGATACTCTATCCATTGCGATTATTGATATTTTAAAAGCTTACTACTACAACACGATTACTAATGAATATACAATCGCATTAAAACATCTAGAACAATTTCGAGAGAAACTAAAAGATGAGCCACTTTTTCAAGACGACGGATTGTATTATCTTGAAAAAGGAAAAGCTTTATACGGATTGAAACGTTACGAGGAAGCTTTACAAGCATTGCAACGTGATATCATGCCGGATTATATGAACCATCCACTTGATCAAGCGTGGCTTACAACAGCAGGTGCATATCGTGCCCTTTGTTATGTAAAACTTAACGATAAAAAAAGGGCTCTGAAGGAAGCTACAGAAGCCGCTCAAAAGATACAATCCTACCCTGATTCCATCTTTTCTTCTTTTATTAAAGAAACATTACAAATAATACAAAAACTTTAAAAATGTCTCGAAATGGTATATTATTCCTCCTTTTTTGCAAAGATAATAATGATGGGAGGAATATAAATGAATATACAACGCGCAAAAGAGCTTTCCGAGTCATCTGAAGAAGCCAATGTCAGTTTTCAAGGCATGCCTGTTATGATTCAACACGTCGATGAAAGCAACGAAACCGCCCGCATATATGAAGTAACAAATCCAAAACGCGAATTAACGGTTCCAGTTAATAGCTTAGAGGAAATATAAAAAATGCCACTTCTTTTTTTTGAAGTGGCATTTTTCTTACTTTGTATCACTTAATTTGTATATTCCTTCTCACCCCTGTTTTTCAGCACCTGAACAAGAACAGAAGCTTCCTGCTTCTGTTCTTGTTATTACGTGCTACAATACAAACTATGAACTGAACATTCGTACCATATATGTTAAGGAGGAAAGATAATGGGAACTAATCCACAAAAAACTAGCCCTTATTACGCGGTTATATTCACTTCTAATCTATCGAATGATACAACAGACTATAGTACCGTTGCCGAAAAAATGGAGGAACTTGCGAAACAGCAACCTGGATTTTTAGGTGTCGAAAGTGCACGTGATAATTCGGGACTCGGAATTACAATTTCTTATTGGGAGTCACTTGAAGCAATTGAAAATTGGAAAAGGAACGCCTTACATAAAGAAGCGAAAAAAAGAGGCCGTGAGCAATGGTATGAAAATTTCCACCTGCGCATCTGCCTTGTTGAGAAAGAATATAAGTTTCAGAGAGGTACATTGTAACTATGAAGAAAAAACTAGCTCTCGTTGTTGTTCATGAAATATACGGTGTGAATGATCATATGCATCATGTTATAGATCACTTCACTACATCTATATTAGATGTATTCTGTCCTAACCTTCTACAATTACAAAATTCATTTCATTATAGTGATGAAGAAAAAGCATATCAATATTTTATGAATCATATTGGATTTGATTATGGGAAAGAACAAATTAATGAGGTAATTTCTACCCTTTCAAATGATTACACGCATATAGGACTTATCGGCTTTAGTGTTGGGGCTACCATCGCTTGGCTCTGTAGTAACAATCCAAAAATAGATTTTATCATTGGATGTTACGGTTCCCGTATACGTGACTATGTTCACATTAAACCTACATGTGCTACATTACTTATTTTCCCTAAACAAGAAGCTAGTTTTTCAGTATCCTCTTTAATCCAAACATTGCAGCAACAAAATAATCCTTTATTAGAAATAAATCAACTACACGGTGAACATGGATTTTTAAATCCGTACACTGAAAAATATAACGAGCACTCTACAAAGCAAGCATACAACCTAATAGATTCGTTTCTTACGCAAACAATATGATAAAGGAGTTTTATATGTCACTTACATTACTTTTACTCATATTCCTAATAATTCCCTTCATTTCAGCATTAGCTCTCATTTTTATGACGGTTAAAAAAGGAAATTTTCTAAACCGACCATACTTACAATCATTCATCGTATGTGCTCTATTTTTTACGAATTGGATATTATATTTAACAAATTTTTATTCATTACTACCTGAGAAAGTTAGTCGATTTATATTTCTACCTATTTGGTTTTTCCTTTGCGTTTTAGGATTTATCGTTTTCGCACGCGAATGGAAGAACAATCGTATTTTTTCCATATCTATCGGTTTCCTTTCTTCTATTAGTTTTCTATTTGGATTATTGTTGTTAGTTCTTTCAGGAATGTAAAAATAAAAGGAAGAAAAGCCCAACATCAACTTTTCTTCCTTCTATTTTTACCTTTAGATTTTATTGTCATAGTTTCACAAGGTGTGTAATAAATTTGAGGTGTCGCCTTATCAACAAACATCATAAACGTAATAAAGCCGATAATAAAAAAAATAAACAACGTTAACAATATTGCTCCTATCGTTAAAAGTATCATAACACCACCCCTATATATTTCATGTTATTACACCTTTCGCTATTATATGAGCTGAATCCTTTTTAGAAAAATAAACGTAACAAAATAATTACAATGACTCCTGTTAATACTGTTCCTAATAAACTACGAGTATATATCGCTACGAAAAATGTAGGAATTGCCGCAATGATATAATCCCACTGCACTGTCTCATGCATAAATAATACTTGTGCTAAAAGTGCTGCTAATATCGCAATTGGTATGTAATTTAACCATTTTAAACCCCAGTCTGGAATTTGTAGTTTACTAAATACGAGAAGAGGTAAAATACGTGGTACGAGTGTGACAGCTCCGGCTGCTAGTAAAAGTAATAATACGTCCACTCTTACTTCCATTTTTCAATCACCACCCCGATTGTCGCAGCTAAAAGTGTTGCGATAATAACTGCTATACTATCTGGCATAAATAAGTGTGAAACGTATGCGATAATAATTGCTACAATTGCTACACTTAGATGAATGGCTAGTTTCGGTTTACTACTTATTAGCTGAAGTACAAATAATCCGATAAACATCGCTGGTAACGCATAATCCATTCCGTACGTATGAGGATCTGGTATCCACTCTCCAAAAAGCCCTCCGAGAACTGTAGCTAAAATCCAATTTAAATATGCTGTTACATTAAGTCCCATCATCCATTTCTCGCCTAAATGGCCTTTTTGTGCTGCTTGTTGCACTGCAACGCCGAAAGTTTCATCTGTAATTTGCGAACCAATTATTAAATTTTTAAAAAGAGGTATCTTGGTGAAGTAAGGTGCGAGTGCAGCACTCATTAATAAGTGACGTAAATTAACAAAGAACACAGTAAAAATAATTGCCGAAGCTGGGGCACCCGCTGCATACATACCCGCTAATATAAACTGAGCAGAACCTGCGTAAATTAATGTGGACATAAAAGCAATTTCTATGATCGAGAAACCTGCTGTTTTCGCAATAACACCAGCCGCTATACCGATGCTCAAATATCCAAATACAGTTGGTAAACAATCCTTTACACCTTGCTGAAATGAATCATCGCTCTGCAGTGTCATATGTGCTTGAGCTTTATTCACCATTATCTCCCTCCATTTCTTCTATAGTACGTTTTCCTGTTACGACATGAACTAAATCTATGTTTTCACGCCATAATGTATCTAATTTATCAGCTCCAAACTCCTTCGTAATCTCTTCCACCATAATGTCGTGCCGAACATATTCTGTAGCGACGAGAACTAAAGCTGGATCATACGTTGTAACGGCCCATGAAGTGCTATCATTTGAAAAGTTAGCAATTAATACTTCTTCCCCATCACGCGCGATAACAGTTAAATGACCACCCATTCTCTTTTCAACGACGTGAGGTGTCATATAATTATGGTGAAATGTCGCTCCTATTTTTGTTTCTGGAGCACCAAATAAAATTGAAAAAATATGTACGCCTTCCGCTTCCTTTTGATGAATGAATGGCTCAATCTCGTGCACTTGATCCTCCCATACAGAAATCCATAACTCTTCTTTTGCTCTATTAATTATATTGCATATTTCTTTCAAAACACGATCATTTGAGCGAATATGCGAAATTACATCAATTTGTCGCTCTTGTTCTAAACAATTTAATTTTCGGTCTAAAAATTCAAAGGACTTTTCAAAATCTTTTCGCATTCGATCCATTAATTCCGTAGCTGGCACTGGTACATATTTCACTGGTTCAGAAGGAACGATATGCACCGCTCCTTTATCCATCAACTTGCCAAGTACTTCATAAATCATTGAACGGGGTACGCCTGTTTGTTTACTCACTTCATAACCTGTTACTGGATAATGTTTTAATAGTCCAATATACGCTTTACATTCGTACTGGGAAAAACCTAACTTTTGTAACTCCTTTATTATTTCATCCATCGGTAACCCCTCACAATTTATATAGCTCTAATTTCAAAACTACGATTTCACTTTCCATTAGTAGTTATTGCTATACCTACTAATATAAAAAAGAAGCCTCTACAAGTCAACTGATAATTCCGAATTTTTATTCGAAATAAAAAGCCTTCTTTTGAAAGGCTTTTTGTGCATAATGAATTATTTCAGCTGTAGAGCATTTGATATATTCCCCTCCAAATGCTCACGTAAAGTTGAACCTGTATACTCTTCTCTAAATACACCTGCTCTCACGAATAAAGGAATGACTTCACTAAAGAATAAATCCAATGATTTTGGAGAACCGCCTGGAATTGCAATAAATCCATCTAGTGCCCCTGCTTCAAATCTTTCCATAATTTGCTTACAAACATCTTGTGGTGTGCCAATAGCGACCCAATGAGCAGAACCAACAACTTCTGGTCGTTCTAGTATTTGCTCAACAGTTGGTTCATTTTTTATGATGAAATTCCGTAATAATTCGGCATGTGTTTTACTGCGTACAGTTTGATTTCTACTTGGTAGCATATGTTCAGTAACCTTACTTTCTAATGGAAGCCCTCTAACGTCTAATCCAAGAACCATTTCGAGTAAAGCGTACCTCTTCTCTTTTGTAAGGTGTTGATGAGCTTGCCTGTGCATTTCTAGTGCTTCTTCATATGAATCACCAATAAAGAAATATAAACCTGGCAATACACGTATATCATCTTGCTTTCGGCCATGCTTTTCTGCTCTTCTTCTTAAATCTTGACGAAGTTCGATTCCTGATTCTACATCTGGCATTGCGGCAAAAATCGCATCCGCAACAGAAGCAGCGAAATTCCGGCCAGACTCTGAAGCACCCGCTTGAAATAAAGGCATTTCCCCAGAAATATGTTGCGGGATATTAAGTGGACCTTTCACCTCAAAATGCTCACCACGATGCTCAATTGGCTGTACCATCTCTCTAATTACCTCTGCGTTGTCTTCTTTCAAAACTTCATAAGGATGACTCCTCCAAAGTTTTCTTACTAACTCTGTACATTCTGCCGCTTTCGCGTAT
Organism: Bacillus sp. SIMBA_074; assembly: GCF_046534555.1. NCBI lineage: Bacteria > Bacillati > Bacillota > Bacilli > Caryophanales > Bacillaceae > Bacillus > Bacillus sp. SIMBA_074. The sequence continues at coordinate 255,823 of NZ_JAWRYM010000001.1, forward strand.
CGTTCCTCAGATGGTGGCATCCCTGCCTCACCAAAGTTTTCAGCACCATCAATTGATGTGACAATGTTCCATCCTACTCGGCCGTTACTAATCCAATTTAAAGATTGTAGTTGCCTCGCTAGTATATATGGTGGATAAAATGATGTTGAAGCGGTCGTAACGACTCCAATTTTTTCTGTTGCATAAGCAATAGCAGTAAACAATAATGTCGGATCTAAAATTACATTCCCCTTATTACGAGCAATTAAATCGGGATGCGCTACTAAATAGTCAGCTTTAAAAACAAAATCTAACTTAGCCTTTTCTGCCTGTAGTGCCAACTCTACTTGTTCATCTATCCCTGAGTTAAACATACTCTCTTGTTCTTTCTTTCTAGAAATCAAGCATAGTCCAATGCAAAGCTGTTTTTTTGTAGACATATGTACACACCTTCCCCTTATTTTTAATTTACCTAGTTAAACAAATGATACGACCCTCACATCTTGTATTTTTTACAACACATAAAATGATAATGATTATCAATATCATTTTATGATGTTACGGAAATAAATGCAATAACAAAAAAGACTCCCGCTAATAGGAGTCCTTTATCTCAATATTTCATTTGCTTCTTTTTCATAAATTTTATCAAATGAAGTCATAATACGTTGCGATGCTTGAATCATTTTTTGACTCGACATAAGGTCAGCCATTTCTTTCGTCATATCCACATTTGAATTTTCTAGCATATGATTTTTTACTATTCCTGTTCCGTTCGGTAAATCAGCGAGGTTACCTTCTGCTAGTGTAAAACTTTTATTTTCTCGTTGCACAAGGCGAGCATTCGTTTCTGCATCTACTGTTTTCGTTTGCAAGCGGCCAATATTATTTTGTGTTACTTCATCGTATAATGTACCGTCTGCTTGTACAGCTACCTTTGCTCCTTCTGGAATACGAATACGTTCATTATTCTCACCCATTACGAAAGCACCAGATGCTGTTTGTAAATAACGATCACTATTTAATGTAAAACTACCGTCTCTCGTTAAAAATGTTTCATCATTTTTAGATGTAACGAAAAATGATGATGTTCCGGCCGCACCGTCATCTAAAAAGAAATCTGTAGCACTATTTGTCATTTGTATATTTCCTTGTACTAAGTTCACATGCGTCGCAGCTGGTACGACAGCGTAATCGACCGAACCGATATTTGTCGTAGCTCCGTCTCCGCGGCGGTATGTGTCTTGCACATCAAATACTTTAGAAGTCATATTTTCTGCTTTAAATCCTGTCGTTTGGGCATTTGCAACGTTATTCGAATGAACATTAATATGCTGCATGTAATTCATCATACCCATAGAACCTATATAAAGACCGTTCATACTTGTTTGAATAAGGCAAGCGCCTTATTCTTCACCTCTTTTCTTACGATGTTTGTAACATTTGTTTTGCTAAATGTTCAGCTGTAGCGATATGTATATGTTGCTTCACGTCTTGTCCGTCTGTCATTAATACAATTGGTGCTGATGATACTGCTGGAATTTTTAACAATTCACCACTACTCGCTGTTTCATCAAATTTCGTAAATACGATTCCATCAATATGAATATCTTTAAAATTCGTAATGATTTCAATCATATCTTTACTTTTCATAGAAGCAGATAACGTTAAACAAATATAATCTGGCTCTACTTGCCCCATCGTCTCAATCATTTCTTCAACTGTATCTGACGTACGATAATTTTTACCGGCTGTATCTATTAAAATATAATCGACGCGAGCTTCTTCTTTAAAATAAGTAAGTGCCCTTGCCATTGCGGGTTCATCTCGCACAGCGATAACTTCTGCTCCAATTGTTTTTACGTAATCTTGCAGTTGCTGCACTGTCCCGATGCGAGAGTGATCTGTCGTAATAAAACCAACCGTTTTTTTCTTACCGTGAAACTGCCATGCCATTTTCGCAAGTGTCGTCGTTTTTCCAACGCCAGTTGGACCGATTAATGCAATTGTTTGTACCTCTTTCTCAAATACGTTTTCAGTATTAAAATGAGATCTCATATCTTCCAATATGTATCCGATGACTTCTTCTTCTGTAATCATCGTTGCATTCTCAAACTTCACTTTTAATTTTTCAGCATATGCATGAATGAAATATTGTTCCACATCGTTTTGTTCTAACATCCGAATTACTTTTTGAATAATAAATGGTACAGATTCCTGGTTTTCTTTTTTTATAACTACTTCTTCTTTCTTTACAGAAATAGCTTGTTTCACAACAGGCTGTTTTTTAGCTACTTTCGTCTCTTCTGTATGTTTCACAACGACAATACCCTTTTCAAACAGTTGTAATAGTTTCTCTTTTTTTCTTGCCCATTCTTCACTATTTCCTGTTTGCATCGCTGCGTACGACATAGAAGTCGTTACGTTTTCTAAATTGTGCAGTACCGATTGAATTCCATTTGCCTTCACAATTTCTTCTGAAGGTTCATTTACAACATCCATTAATTGTTCATGAAATTGAGTTACGCCTTCGTTACTTTCTTCCTGTTTATCTTCAGGAAAAGCGACTAACATCTCATAATTCTTCTTCCAAAAAAACGGGATGTTTCGTTTTACACTTTCATCGACAACGTAGTAATAATCTGTACCATATTGGTCAAATAACTTTCGATACAATTCATTTTTCGAAGCTGCTTTTATTCGCATTAACGCTTCTTTTTTTTCTGTACTTTCCATTACTTCACCCCCTACTATTCAATATAAGCAATTTGATCTACAACAATTTCTGGTGCTAATTCACTAATACATAATACTTTAGCTTCTATTTGATAACGTTCAAGAAGTCTCACAATCGCAAACCTGAAATCTTTTCTGCGTGTTAATAATACTGGCTCTCTTCCCATTAAACGAGCTTGTTTGAAAACGCGCTGTACTTGCTCTACTACTCGCGTTTCTAAATCTAAATCCCAGTTTAATAAATAACCTTGGTATGAATTATTAACAACATCCGCATCTAACTCGATTGAATCAGCGAAAAGCGCTGCATAAATTTTTCCATCAGGATTTTTCGCACTCTCACAAATAACTTTTGAAATACATTCACGAACAAATGCAGTGACACCATCAACATGGTTTTGATAAATTTCTTTCCCGTCAATAATACCTTCAATAATTGTTGGTAAATCACGAATTGAAATTCCTTCTTTCAGAAGTTGTTTAATAACATTTTGCACGAGTGATAAATCGATTTCTTTCTTCTTAATTTCTTCTAATAAAACGCCATTATCAGTTTCAAGCGAGTGAATCAAGTCTTTCACATGTTGACGCTGAATTAACTCATGAAGATTACGTCTAACGACAACATCTAAATGCGTAATTAATATGCTGAGCGGCTCTAACACCTGATAGCCTTTCATTTGTGCATCTTGTACCATATGCTCCAAAATCCAATATCCATCTTCACCAAAAATTGGATCTTTCGCCGGCTCTGCATCTAAATCAGCCATTACATTCGGTGTTTTCAGTGCTAATAAATAACCTGATTTTAAAACACCTTCAGCCGCCTTCGCACCTTTAATACGAATAATGTAACGTCCGCGTGGTCTAAAGCTCGTATTATCTTTAAAGTTAATTCCCGGAACGTTAATTCCAAGGTCGGTAATAATTGACTTCCTCATAAGAACAACTTTATCTCGAGCTGTTTCCCCGTTAATCTTCTGCTTTACAAGTGCCGCTAAATCTAAACCGAGCTCTACAATAATTGGATATTTATCCGTAAAGACGCCGAATGAATCTTCCACTTGTTGCAGTTGCTCTTCATCGCCTTGAATCATTTCTAATTCTTTTTGAAGCTCGTCTTCTTTTTCTTTCTTTATTCGCTTTTTATTACGAACTCCTAAGAAAATAATCGTGCCTCCAACGAGAGCAAATGGTAAAAATGGTAGCGGTGTAAAAACACCCATTGCGATAAATAAACCACCGAGTGCATATACAACAACTTCATGCGCTAATAACTCTTTAAAGATTCCTTCAGTTACTGTATCAGCTGAACCGTCAAATACACGCGTTACGATAATACCTGTTGAAATCGCAAGCATTAACGAACCGATTTGGTTTACAATTCCGTCACCGACAGTTAACTGTGTATAGTGAATAGCCGCATCTGCAAAGCTCATTCCTTGCTGCATCATACCAACAATTAAGCCGAAAATAATGTTTACGAATAAAATGACAATCCCGAAAATAACGTCCCCTTTAATGAACTTTCCGGCACCATCCATCGCTCCGTAAAACTCTGTTTCCATATTTAATTTTTTTCGTTTCGCCTGTGCATCTTTTTCTGTAATAAGACGCTGATTCAAGTCAGCATCGATAGACATTTGTTTCCCTGGTAAAGAATCAAGTGTAAAACGAGCTGCTACTTCAGCTGTACGAGACGCACCGTTTGCAACGATAAACTGGAATATGATTAAAACTATAAAAATAACGATACCAATTAATAAGTTTCCGCCAATTACGAACTGGCCGAACTCTTCAATAACATGACCCGCATTTCCGTCTGTTAAAATCGCTCGCGTCGTCGAAACGTTAATCGATACGCGGAAAATCCCGATTAATAACAACATCGTCGGAAATGACTTTAATTCATCCCACTCGTTAATACTTGTAGCTCGCATATAAATAAGCACTGACATACTTAGTAGAAAAACGATAACGATATCAAGTATAAATGGTGGAAGTGGAATTAAGAGCGCCACAACGAATGACGCTGCTAAAAAGATAGAAAAATAGGTTCTTGCAGAATCCATCTTAAACAAAGAGATCCCCTCCAAACGCGCTATTATACTTCAAGTTCGTTCGTTTGAATTAAATAGCGCATAACTTCAATTACAGCTACGTATAAATCTTCTGGAATCGTCTCGTCTTCCTCAACTTGATAATATAAAGAACGAGCAAGCGGACGGTTTTCCACCATTGGTATTTCTTGTTCACGGGCAAGCGTTCGTATATATAATGCGAGCTCGTCTTCCCCTTTTGCAACGACAATAGGCGCTGCATCAACTTGTTTATTGTAACGAAGTACAACCGAAATATGCGTCGGGTTGTTCACAATAAACGTTGCACCATCCATCTTCTTCGCAATTGTCCCTTGCAAGATGGCATGCATAAAGTTTTTTCGTTTCCCCTTTACTTGCGGGTCCCCTTCATTATCTTTATGCTCCCTTTTCACTTCTTCTTTTTTCATCTTAATATCTTGTTCGTACTCCCATTTTTGATAAATGAAATCAATAATAGAAAGAACGATTAAAATAATTAAAATGGCTAGAAAGATAAATTTAATTTGGCTAATAATTTCAGTAAGTGACGCTGTCCAGTTAAATCCAATCATACTAACGATTTTCTCTAAATTCTTTTTAAAGAGAACGTACGAAACGTAACCGATTAATCCCATATAAAATAGTGATTTCAAAATATCTACTAAACTTTTACGACTAAACAATCTCGTAAAATAGTTTTTCGGATTAATACGTGATGCTTTCGGCTTAAGTACTTTAGAAGAAAATAAGAAACCAACTTGAATCATATAATTGAACAAATGAAAAGCATATACAAGTATTAATATAGGAGCCGATACTTTCAGAAGTAATATACCCATTAAATAAAAATACTCGGTCGAATCTGTATTTTTTCCAATTTGATCAAACAGTACCGCTACGGAATGTGCAATCTCATAGCCGAGCCAATCTCCGAAAAAGTAAACGACAACTGCTAATACGAGAATGGAAAATAAATTATTTAAATCTTTACTCCGGGCGATATTTCCTTCTTCACGCGATTTTTTACGCTTCTGCGGGGTGGCCTTTTCTGTTTTATTATCCTTTGCCATGCGCGTCCCCCTACTTCGTTAAGAAAAAGTTAAATAGTTTCGTATACTCTTCCAGTAATACGTCTGTCATATTTTTAAACACATAACCGAGCATCGGTACACTCATCGCAATAAACAAAATACCACACGTTATTTTAATTACGTACGCATTCATAAAAACGTTTAATTGCGGTGCATTTTTTGCGATTAAAATAAGGACGAAATTAATAATGAATAGACTGCCCATAAGTGGCAAAGCAATTTCAACCGCTGATGTAATTGCAAATAATAACGTTGCGAGTAGACTATCTAAAAAACTAGTCGTCAACAATTTTGAAATCGCCTCTGTATATTGAAACGACTTTAAAATCGTGGCAACGAAATAGTTAATGCCGCCCAGTGAAATAAAAATAATAAGAAAAAATATATCAAAAATTGTTGATAGCAAAGTGGACTGTGACCCTGCATTTACATCAAATAAACTCGCCTGCGATAAACCGATATCAAAGTCTAAAATATGCCCTGCCATTTTCGGAATGTTCCACAGCATCTCTACAATTTTTGAAAGTGATAATCCAATTACAATTTGCGTTCCTGCATAAGCTGCTACATCCCAAACTGTCTTTATGTGAGAGACATCCACTTGATCTGCCACTGTAATCGAAAGAGCGAGTCCAAATGTAACCTTTGCCATCGCCGGAATTGATCTACCTGAGAAAAACGGTAGAAAATATAAAAATGAAGTAATGCGACAAAACGCAAAAAACGTCGCCGCCCATAATTCCATATTCATTTCAGTTCACCTATCTTAGTACGAACGCAATAGCGATGGGATTTTATCAAATAAATCTAAAATAAGCATCGTTAACTCTTGAAACATCCACGGACCTAAAATGATAATAACGAGCACAATACTCGCCATTTTCGGTAAAAACGTCAGCGTTTGCTCTTGAATTTGCATCATCGCCATAATAACCGCGATAATAATAACGACAATCATACTTACAACGGCAATCGGCATTAAAATCATAACCCCTTTATAAAAAAAGGTTTGGAAAATATCTATAATTGGTGACGTATTCATTTATATGACTCCTATCACATAGCATCAAACGCTTCAGGCGACCGTCTTAAACATAATATCGACGATTTTTGTATATCCACCTAAATATACGAAAACGAGTATTTTAAATGGTAAACTTAAAATCATCGGCGGTACCATCATCATCCCAAGGTACATTAAAAGTGTACTAATAATTAAATCAATAAAGACAAACGCTAGATAAATGAACATCCCTGTAAGTAACCCTTTTTGAATTTGCGTTAACGTAAAGGATGGCACAAGCGTAAACAGTGAAAGATCCTTTAAATCTTTCGGCAACTCTTCTCCGCGCACTTTCAGCATCATTTTCAAATCATGCTTATACGTATGCTTCGACATATAATCTTTCATAATCGGAGCTGTCGTCTCCGCAGCTTGACTTACTGTTATTTTTTCTTTCGTCATCGGGTCCCACACATCACTCTTTAATTGACCAAGCACTGGCTGCATCGTAAATAGTGATAAAAATAATGCGAGTCCAACAAGCACTTGGTTCGGTGGTAAATTCATAACCCCAAGCCCTTGACGAGTAATCCCAAGAACAATCATAAAATAAGTAAAATGCGTAAATAAAAGAACGATAGAAGAAGATAATGATAGAAGGGTAACGAGCGCGAATAGTTGTACACTTGAATTACTCGTAAACTCTTTTCCATTTTCGAAATTAATAAAGCCGTTCGGGGCTGCATACGCTGGATTTACAAAAACAAATGAAAAAATAATAGAAAATGCGAAAATAACGGCAAATAACGATAACTGTTTCTTTATTCTCATGATGGATCCTCTACTTTTTTCGTTTCACTCTTCACCGCGTCTTCTAACGCTTGTTGAAACTGATTTCCTGTTCCTGTTAACTGCACAGATTGTACACCGTTATTACTAATAACAGTGAACACTTGCTTTCCGTCCACTTCAAATAAAAAGGCGCTCGTTTGATGATTTAAATACACGCCGTCTTTCACTTGAATGTGTCCATTTTCACCTTGCTTAAAAAACTGCTGTTTGCGCGTCTTTTTCGTCATATAATATGCACCATAGCCGAGCGCACCAAACAGTAAAACGACTTGAAATAAGGTCGTCATATACGACATATGACTCCTCCTCTACTCTTTATCCTGCATTTGATTTTGTGCCTTCATAAGCGCTGCATGTTTCTTATCAGCTTCAATTTCAGAAATAATAATGCCAAACTTCTCGTCCATTACGATTGCCTCACCAATACCGACTTTCATATCACTTAAATATACATCTACTTTATGTCCTAAATTTTTCTCTACTTCAAGAACATCGCCAACTTTTAACTGCTTCACATCACCAAGCGTAATAGATGACTTCCCAAGCTTTACTCCAAGTTCAATCGAAATGTCTGAAACGGTATCAATATGTGCCTTCCCCGCTTCATTTCGCTTCCCTGCAAATTCTTCTAATCCCATTAATGACACAGGAGATACTTCATGCTTCATATGGATCCTCCTACTCTATAAAACTTTTAAATAGGAGCGCCTTACGCGTTCCATCTTTCCCGATAAAACAATTAAATTTATGCTTTCCATCTACATAACCACGTAGTTGGTCTGAAACCTTTGTATGAAGCGGAATAATATCGCCTTCTTCAATTTGCTCAATCTCGCCCATTGTCATCTTCTGCTCACCAACCGCAACGTGAACAGGCTTGTACACTTGATTTACTTTCACTTCTACTTCAGACGTATACTTTTTACGCTTATCCGAAGAATGTTCGACAATATTTTCAGACGTTAACTTATCCATAATTTCTTCAACAGATAAGAACGGAATACCAATACGAACTGTCGTATTCCAAAACTCTGTTTTCATATTTACGTTCAATAATGAAATAATATCGCTCGCCGTCGTAATCTTCAGCGCATTCGGATCTGTCTCCGTCGTTACAAACTTCGGTTCAATCGCAACAACGCTTTCAAATGATTGCTCTAAATTTTTACAAAGAAGCAAGAATATATTATCAAGCGTTAAAAACTCAAACGCCGTTAGCGGTCTGCGCATCGTAAAGTTGCGCTTACTATCTCCGCCAAGCCAGCATTCATGAATATAAATGACGAACGCTAAATCAATCTCAATAACAATTTCTCCAAGCTCTGGTAAACCGAGATCAATAACGCAATATAAATAATAATCTTTCGGCATTTTCTCCACATACTCACTCGTAAATGGAACTTGCTCAACCGTTGAAGGCTCTAGTTCAATTGGAATACGCATACGAGCTGACAACGTCTGTGACGTCTGCTTTCCAAATGTAGACGCAATCGCCTGCAAACTACGTAAATGTTCAACACCAAACTTCTCTGGTCTATTAAAATCATACTCTTGAAATTTATCTTGCTTCCCTGCTTCTTGTGCGAAAGCTGGCATTTCCTCGCCTTCATTCACCGCCTTCAGCAGGGCATCAATTTGCTCTTGGCTTAATTTTTCGCCACTCATGACAATCCCCTTCCCTACCTTTTCAATTCAACGATTTCAACATACATTTTCCCATTCTTCGTCAAAATCTTTCCGGTTCCAATCTCTTCATTCTCAAGCATAAGACGCACCGTATTTTTCGTTGAATTTTCAAGACGATACAATGTACCTTTCGTAATATGAAGCAGATCTTCAATTTTCTTTTTCGTATTTCCGATTTCAAAATAAATTGTTAACGGAATATCATCTTGTAATTTCAAATCTAGCCAACTCCCATATCATGTTCACAAAAATTTCATGTTCTCTATTTATATAATGAAATTTTCTATTTCGAAACGTCGATATTTAATATTTTTTTAATATATCCTTGCGTTTCTTTAAATGGTGGTACGCCTCCGTACTTTCTCACATTACCAGGACCAGCATTATAAGAAGCAAGCGCCAATACGAGATCACCGTTATTTTTCTTTAAATAACCGCTTAACTCTTTCACACCGCCTTCAATACTTTCAGCTGGTGAGAATGGATTTTTTATGCCCATCTCTTTCACATTCGCTGGCATAAGCTGCATCAGCCCCATCGCCCCTGCATGTGACACCGTTTTCGGATTAAAATTAGACTCTACTTCAATCATTTTTTGAATTAACGTTTTCGGAATTCCATATGTATTACTTACGCGATCAATAATATCCTCATACTTACCTTCATTTGAAGAACGTATTTTCTGAATATTATATTTATTCGTTAATCCCCACGTATCAGCAGGCTCATTTTTCGTTTCTGAGAAACGTCGCTCAAACTCTTTTTGTGCAACTTGCACTTCATCCACTTTCTTCGTTTCAGCTTTCTCCTCAGGCTTACTCGTTTCCTCTACTTTATTAATAGGTTCTTCCGGTTTGTTAACAACCGTTTCTATTTTCGTAGATTGTACCGGATGACTCATATCTTCTACTTTTGCCATTTGCGGAGTAACCTTCGTCTCCTTCGCAGGTTCACTCTGCAATTGATCTTGAAAACGACTACTAACGAACGCCTGCGGACTACTTAACTTTTGCTGCATTTGTCCTTTTTTATATGCAAGAACTTCTTTTACTATATTTCCAACTACCATAATATCACCTTTTCGGTAAACAAAGATAATCTAATATTAGAGTTTTTTTAAAAAGTTTGCAATAATCCTTTTAATAATATTGTAATAAAAAAATGAATAGATTGTTAAACTGTTATTTTTTTATATTCATTAATTCGAATTTTTAGTTGACACCCGTTGTAGCAAGGATTACAATAAATCTCGAAATCGATTTTTTCGCATATTACCGTTTTTCAATTTGCAGAAAAGTCAATATAAAAAAATGGGGGTTCTTAACATGAGAATCAATACAAACATTAATAGCATGCGTACGCAAGAGTACATGCGCCAAAACCAAGCAAAAATGAGCAACGCTATGGACCGTTTATCAAGCGGTAAACGTATCAACAACGCTTCTGACGATGCAGCAGGTCTTGCAATCGCAACTCGTATGCGTGCTCGTGAAAGCGGATTAGGAGTAGCTGCTAACAACACTCAAGACGGTATGTCATTAATCCGTACAGCTGACTCAGCTTTAAACTCTGTATCTAACATCTTACTTCGTATGCGTGACATCGCTAATCAATCTGCGAACGGTACGAACACTGGTGATAACCAAAAAGCATTAGATAAAGAATTTTCTGCATTAAAAGAACAAATCGATTACATTTCTAAAAACACAGAGTTTAACGATAAGAAATTATTAAATGGCGATAACAAATCTATTGCTATCCAAACTCTAGATAACGCTGATACAACGAAACAAATCAATATTAATCTAGCTGATTCATCTACTACATCTTTAAAGATTGACACATTATCTATTGAGGGAACTGGTTCTAAAACAATCGCAATTACAGCAGGAGATATTGCTAAAGATCAAGCAAACATTGATGCTGTAGGTGTTGCTAAAACAGCATTAGGTGCGCTAACTGGTACTCCAACTGCAGCAGCGATTAATACAGCAGTTGATAACTTTAAAACAGCATTTGCTAAAGCTGACAAAGCTTTAATGAGCGATACTCAAATTAAAGCTGTTACAGATGCAATTACAGCTTTCGAAGCTGATGCTACTCCAGACCTTACAAAAGCTAAAGCAATCGGAACTGCTTATACTGCACCTGCAGCAGGTAATATTACAAAATCTTCATCAAACGCTTCTGATGCAATTAAATCAATCGATGATGCATTAGATACAATTGCATCTAACCGTGCAACTCTAGGTGCTACATTAAACCGTCTTGACTTTAACGTAAATAACCTGAAGAGCCAATCTTCTTCTATGGCTTCAGCTGCTTCTCAAATCGAAGACGCTGACATGGCGAAAGAAATGTCTGAAATGACTAAGTTCAAAATCTTGAACGAAGCTGGTATCAGCATGCTTTCTCAAGCAAACCAAACTCCACAAATGGTTTCAAAATTATTACAATAAGCCATTTGATTTAGTTTCATGAATGAACCACTCTGCTTGCGGAGTGGTTCATTTTTTCTATATAGATGAATTTTTTGTAAAACCTTTCTTTTTTTAGGTGGAAGAGAGCATCCACGGTGTGCAGAAGCGGTCAGCTCCTATCTGGATCCCCTCTTATGTTAAAATACAAACAGAAAATGAGCATAAGCCCTTTTCTCCCTTCATAGCCGTTTATTATCTCTAGAACACCGACTATATAAATCTATAAGAAGTGATTATGCGTATTGGTACGAATGTTTTGAGTATGAATGCTAGGCAGTCTTTATATAGGATGTATGCTGCGATGGAGCATTTAGTTGCACTTAATACAGTTTCGCAGGCTAATCAAATTCCACAAATGGTCTCTAAGTTATTACAATCTTAAATATAACCTTTAAAACCATTGAAATAACTCTACATAAAATAAAAAGTGGGATACATACGTGCTATGCATCCCACTTTTCTATCAACCTATCCGTTATAAATTAGATCCTCAGCTAAAGACACAAACATCTCCCCAACAAGCGAGTCTTCGTCATATACACATGAACCATTATTCTCTTCACGCTTCGCAAACGGTATTTGGGCTATCACTTCTGTTTGCAGTTGTTCTGCTAACATTTCACCGCCGCCTTTTCCGAAGAGATAGTTTCTTGAACCATCTTGTTCTTCGTAATATGCCATGTTTTCAACGATACCTAAAATATCGTGTTTCGTATGTTTTGCCATTACTCCTACTCTAGACGCGACAAATGATGCTACGTTATGAGGCGTTGTGATGATAATTTCCTTAGCTTGCGGAATCATCGCAGCAACATCAATCGCAACATCTCCTGTTCCAGGTGGTAAATCTAGAAGAAGGTAGTCTAATTCTCCCCAGTGCGTGTTCGCAAGGAAGTTTTGAATCCATTTATTTAACATCGGTCCGCGCCACATAACGGGGTTATTCCCTTCTGTGAAGAATCCCATCGACATAATTTTAACACCGTGACTAACGACTGGAATTGCGGTTTGATCAATCATTGTTGGTTTTTCATTCGTTTCCATCATAGCTGGGATACTGAATCCGTATATATCTGCATCTAAAATTCCAACCCTTTTCCCCATACGAGCTAACGCAGTAGCAAGGTTAATCGTCACAGTTGATTTTCCAACTCCTCCTTTTCCGCTTGTTATAGTAATAAAACGCACACCCGAATCAGGTCGAAGCATACTAGGCATTCCAGTTTCCGTTCTAGTTTCTTTCTTTAAAGACGCTGTTAATGCCGCGCGTTCTTCTGGTGTCATAGAACCGAATGTTAAGGAAACTTTCGACGCACCAATGTTTCGAAGGGAGTCTTCAATATCTTGTTGAATTTTTGCTTTCAACGGACAACCTTGAATTGTTAAAACAACTTCTAGCCCAACTTCTGTACCATCTATTTTTATATTTCTAACCATATTTAGTTCCACAATACTTTTGTGTAACTCTGGATCTTCTACATGGCTTAACGCGTTCATAATCTGTTCGTGAGTAATCATCATACACATTCCTTCCATTGTAATTATTTTACCTTGTGAAAAAAATCTCCGCTTTTCCCACCCGTTTTTTGAACTAAATACGTTTCTTTCATGACCATCGTTTTATCAACAGCTTTACACATATCGTAAAAAGTAAGGGCGGCGATTGATACGGCCGTTAATGCTTCCATTTCTACTCCTGTTTTTCCGCTGCATTTTACTGTCGCTCGTATGATTAATTCATAGCCATCGGTTTTCTTTTCATAACGGAACGTAAAGTCTGTTCCTTGGATTAATATCGGGTGACACATCGGGATTATATCCGCTGTTTTTTTAGCACCGATTATGCCAGCAACTTGCGCTACTTGGAGCGGATCTCCTTTTTTCAATCCGCCACTTTGAATTGCTTCAAATAGTTCATTTGATAAAGAAATTGTACTTTGCGCAATAGCTGTGCGTGTTGAAATGTCTTTTTGAGAAATATCAACCATTTTTGCTCTTCCCTCTTCATTCCAATGCGAAAATTCACTCATAATGATCCTCCTTGACATATGAAAAAATTGATACTCTAATAGAAAGAATTAACCTCCACTTACAGGTGGGATAAACGCGACAGTATCTCCAACTCTTACAATATCTTCGTCCGTTACAAATTCTTCATTAATTGCTACCATAGCTTTATCTAGCGTCTGTAATTGATAGTTATCTTTCAGGCATTTTTTCAATTGATGAACATTCATCTCTCGCTTTTCTATTATTACTAATCTCTCTGAGCCTACTTCTTCTCGTAAATTGGCGAACAGTAAAATTGTTATCATCTTCTCATTCTTCTTTCTTTGGTTTTCCTTCTGGATATGGAGTGCTTTCGAGTTGATCTCCAATCCACTCCGTTCCATCTTCCCAAAATTCTTTTTTCCAAATTGGGACGATTTTCTTTATACGTTCAATTGCGTATTCATTCGCTTCATATGCCACTTTACGATGTGGCGACGATACTACAATGACAACGGCGATATCCATTATTTCTAGTCGGCCTACTCGGTGCGAGATTGCTATTTTCGCATCCGGCCATTTTTTCTTAATTTCCTCTCCAATTTCAGTAAGCTTTTTTACTGCCATCGGTTTATATGCTTCATACTCAAGATGTAACGTTCGTTTTCCTTTCGTTAATTCTCTTACTGTTCCAATAAAAGTTGTAATTGCCCCTGCTTCTCGCCTTGCTACTTTATTCGTTACTTCTTCAACTACAATCGGAATATCGACAATTTCAAATCGTGCTTGTCCCATCAAAACCTCTCCCCACTTTACGGAATGTCCAAGGCCATTCACTACCTTCGTTATCTTCTAATAAAAGAATGTCTACAAACATCCCTTTCTTATATCCTCTCGTTCCACCCTGTAGGACGATAAAAATGTTTGATTCTGCTAATGAAGAAACGGAACTAGATTTATCAAATCCTGATGGATAAGCGATTAGTTGTCCTTCGTTATACTGAAGCTTACCTCGTACAAATCTTGTAAATGGATTAGGTTTTAGAAAGTCTTCTCCGAGCATTGCTTTTTCTCGTTTTACATGTGGTGTTTCGCTAAACATATACGCACGAATGCTAGATCTTACGAATAATTCAAAGCCTACGTAACAAGCAGATGGATTACCTGATAATCCGAATAATAATTTTCCGTTTAATCGCGCTACAGTCGTGACACTTCCCGGCCGCATGGCTACTTTATTAAAAAGAACCGACGCACCTAACTGTTCGTATATAGCTGGCAAATAGTCATAGTCGCCTACCGAAACACCACCAGTTGTAATTAACATATCCACTTCGCTTAACGCTTTTTTCACTGCCTCGTAGCACGTATTCAAATCGTCACTAAACTTCCCAAAGTATTTTACTCTTCCACCTGCTCTTCGAATTTGAGACGATATCATATACGTATTACTATTTCGGATTTTCCCAGGTTGTAGTTCTTCATTTACATCGAGAAGTTCACTCCCAGTCGCTAATAGTCCAATTATGGGCTTTTTCGCTACTGGCACTTCACTATAACCGAATGTAGCAAGAAGAGCAGAAATACCTGGATTAATGTAGCAACCCCTTTTTGCGAGAACGGTTCCTTTACGTGCGTCTTCACCTTGAAAGGATATATTGTCCCCTTCTTTAAATGAGCGCCTCACTTCCATATAGCTTTTTCCGATATTCTCATATTGACGATGACGAGTCAGTTCTAGCATGACGACCGCGTTACATCCTTTCGGAATTTGTGCCCCTGTCATAATTCGAACTGCTTGAAACGCTCCTACTTCTTTAGGAAATACGGAACCTGCTCCAATTTCACCAATTACTTCAAATACGATTGGATTCTCACGACTTGCTCGTAAAGTATCTTCTGCCCTAATAGCAAATCCATCATATGGCGAGCGATCGAAGGAAGGAACATCGTGATCCGCTACTATATCGTCTGCTAACGTACGTCCGTATGCTAATTCCAGTGGTACTAGTTCTTTTACACCACAATTAGCAAATGCCATCACTTTACGAACAGCCTCTTCAACTGTAATTGGCACTCTTCTTTCCATCATTACCAATCCCTCTCTATTATCCTAATAACCGATAGTATAGTTGTTTCGCTTTTTGAATTTCATTCGTGCCATGAATAAATACACGACCATCATGAAAAATGACGATGCGATACTCTTCTAATTGGCAAGAGAGCAAATACGGATTCCAATCAACTTTCCCGTGGTTCTTTAATACTTTTTCTAACTCATCAAAGTTGTAATGTCTATTATGAGCCGGTCTAATTTGAACTGTATTTCTTCCGCATAAAACAGCTGTCTTCGTTTGATTTTCGTATGATAAATAAGGATAAGTTCTATTTGTTCCGCACGAAGGACAGTCTTCCGTTTTGATTTTCCCTAGTTTGATAGAATGATATTGATTACTCCATATATCAAACATTAAAAAAGTTTTCCGAACTGCTTCATAGTCTTCTACTAAAATTTTGAATGCTTCTGCCACTTGGTACGCTGCAACGATTTGAACAGCTGGACTAATAATTCCAACTGTGTCACACGTCGCCCCTGTAACAGGAACACTTTTCAGTACACAATGTAAGCACGGTGTTTTCTTCGGAATAATTGTATAGCTCATGCCATAACTTCCGACACAAGAACCGTAAATCCAAGGGATATTGTATTTTTGTGATGTATCATTAATCACGAACCGAATATCGAAATTATCTGTTGCATCAATAATGACATCGACACCACCTAGTAAAGCTTCCATATTATCTACTCTTGCATCCATGACAAGAGCCTGAATTTGCACGTCTGAATTAATTTGTTTGAGACGATTCTGCGCTGCGATTGCTTTTGGCAACTTTTCTATCGCATCTTGTTCAGCGTAAAGTTGTTGCCGCTGTAAATTGCTCCATTCTACGTAATCGCGATCAATAATCGTTAATTTCCCGATACCTGCACGTACAAAGCTTTCTGCACTTGCACTTCCTAATGCACCTGCCCCTATTATTAATACATGCTTATTTCTAATTTTCTCTTGCCCTTCTTTTCCAATAGGAGTGAACAACTGTTGTCGTGAATACCGCTCTATCATGAGGTGCCTTCCTTTCAAATACTGTTATTTTTTCAATACATCTTCTTCGGTAGCACTTTGTTTCTGATAACAAGAAAAATAAGCGAATCCAACAAATCCAGCTCCGCCAATTACATTTCCGATAAAGACTGGCACAAAGTTTTTCGCAAGATCCATCCACGTAAGGTGACCCGCAAAAATAACTGCTGAAATGACAAACATATTTGCTACTACTTGCTGAAACCCAATTACGACAAATGCCATAATCGGAATCCAAATTCCAACAATCTTCCCAATTAAATCGTTCGTTCCGTACGCTAACCAAATCGCAAGGCAAACGAGCCAGTTACAGCCAATCGCTAAAATTAACGTTCTTCCGAAAGATTCATGTAACTTATCTTGAGCTATCGCTATCGTCTTATTTAAATACGCACCTTCAGTTAATCCGCCAAGGTGACCGAAACAATACGCTACGAAAAGTGCACCTGCGAAGTTCGTTAAAGTGATCCACGCCCAATTGTTTAACACATGTTTCAATGAAATTTTCCGTGCATACAGTGCCATGGCCATCGACATCATATTTCCCGTAATTAATTCTCCTCCTGCTAAAACAACGAGCATAAGTCCAATAGGAAAAACCGCTCCTCCTATAAAATTGACTAAACTTCCCCACTGCTCCGGTACATTACCTAGAACACGAATATTAAGTAAAAATCCTAATGAAATGAATGCTCCTCCTAAAAAACCAAGAATAAGCATCGCTGATAGCGGTTGCCCCACCTTTTGAACACCGGATTCAATCACAAGCGCAGCAATTTGTTCCGGTTTATGAAATGCCATAACCAATTCCTCCATTTTTCTCATCTAAAAAAAGCAGCACCAAAAACCCTTAACATCGTAAGGATTTTTGAATGCTGCTTAATCTCTCTGCATATCTCTTACAGAAATATCAATCATCATTTTTACTATACTCATAGAAAGTGTACAAAACTTGCACATTTCCCACTATTTACGTTAACAAAGAGAATCTACATTCTTAGTAGCGTCTCAGCCACCGATATGCGACATTTCAATTTTCGGCATTGCTTTTTTATTCGTATTGCTTAACCGTTCATCTGAATAACGGTCTGAACGATTATTCCAAATGTCACGAATAACATTAGTAATCTCCTCATCCGTATATCCAAAGCGAAGTAATTCTTTAAGATTGTTTCCTTTAGACGCAAACAAACATGTATACAATTTTCCTTCTGCAGAAATACGCGCTCTTGTACATGATGAACAGAACGAATCCGTTACAGATGAAATAATTCCTATTTCTTCTTCGCTACCAACATAACGATAACGTGTCGCAACTTCACCAGGATAGTTCGCCTCAATACGTTCAAGCGGCATCACTTTATGAATCATCTCTACTATTTCCTGCTTAGAAACTACTTCACCTAATTCCCAGCCGTTAAAATTTCCGACATCCATATATTCAATGAACCGAAGGATATGCTTATTCTCTTTAAAGTACTCTGCCATCTGAACGATGTCTTCTTCATTTTTCCCTTTTTGGACAACCATGTTCATTTTAATTTTCATTCCGGCTTCCGCTGCAGCCTGTATTCCCGCAAGAACCGTTTTTACTTTACTTCTATTCCCATTTAAATAAGAGAATCGTTCTTCATTTAACGAGTCTAAACTAACTGTTACACGAGATAAACCCGCCTTATATAAATCTTGAGCAAACTTTTTAAGTAATGATCCATTTGTCGTTAAACCAATATCCTCTACTCCATCAATTTCGTTTAACCGCTGTATGAGTTCAGGTAAGTCTTTTCGAAGTAAAGGCTCTCCTCCTGTAATACGTAACTTTCTTACACCTAAAGAAACGAAAACACGTGTAATCCTTTCAATTTCATCAAAAGATAAAATTTTATCATTAGACAAAAAAGAATAATCACGACCAAATATTTCTTCTGGCATACAATATCGACAGCGAAAATTACAGCGATCAGTAACAGAAATACGTAAATCCTTTAAAGGACGATCTAATTTGTCTAATGTAACAGATTTCATGATTATTGCCTCGTTTCTACTTATTTTATATTCATAATCCGCTTTGGATGCGTATATACATTTAAAGATTTACTACGAATGAAGCCTATTGTAGTAATCCCTAACTGCTCCGCTAGTTCTAATGCTAACTCAGTTGGAGCTGATTTTGACAATATTACTTCACAGCCAATTTTCGCAACTTTTAATAGAATTTCAGAAGAGATACGTCCACTAAAAACAATAATTTTATCACCAATCGAAATGTTATTTTTTAAACAATAGCCGTAAATTTTGTCTAAAGCGTTATGTCTTCCTATATCCATGCGGCTTAAAACAATTCCACTCACATTACATAAAGCTGCATTATGAACGCCGCCTGTATGTTGAAACGTAGACGCAGATTGCTGCATATCATTCATTAACCGAAAACAATCCTCGGCAGAGATCTTTACGCGAATATCATTCATTTCTTTCGCAGTCAGCGCATCGTTCGCAAAAACAAACCCTTGCCTACTCATTCCACAGCAAGAAGTAATATAACGTTTGTTTTGTATGTCACGATAATAAGGATTGATTTTCGTCGTTTTTACATGTACATAGCCTTCTTTTTCTTGCATCCATATTTCATCAATATCTTCATACTTTCGGATAATGCCTTCAGAGGCTAAAAAGCCAATTACCATATCTTCAATATACTCTGGAGTACTAACCATTGTAACAAATTCCTGGCCGTTAATTTTAACCGTAACAGGAAACTCTGTTACAATGCTGTCCTCTATATGTTTAAATTCCCCTTGCTCATATTTAAAAATTTTCCGTTCCACCTGAATCGATTTCACGATGAGCATCCTTCTCTCACGTTATATTTTTATCAAAAACAAACACGGAAACTGCAATATCCTCATCTACTTTCATATCAGAAAACAGATGAACTAACTTCGCACCAACAAGTTCTTCTAAATGTTCATGAGGATTAGCCACATACACTTCTTGAATCATTTTCGTTCGAGCCATATGAACCATTTCCGCCCCATCCGTAGTTCCCGAAATAAATTTCTCAGTAGGTGTTAAATTCCCATAAAGTGTTGCAATCGCCATGTTCTCGGTAAATACAGTATGAATTCTTTCCGGCCCTTTCCCGAACAACTCTTTTCGAAGCTTTCGGATCATATCATTAAATTCATGTACCATTTTTGACATACTCTCATTCCTTCCTAGTTATTCCATCACAACTATTTTAACAAAATGATCATTTCGTCTAAACTATTTAATAATGAGACGAAATGGATCATCTTTTACAATTACCTCAAGTAAGCAAACAACATATGAAATACTATTATTGTTGCTTATCTATTCTTCTTTTAACCCTTTACCCATACCTTTTAAGAAATGAAGACCAAATCCGATAGCACGATTAATATCTGGATCCTTCAGTACTTTCATAAGGTCTAATATTCCTACTTTTTTATTGCTTTGCAAATGCTGATTTCCTTCATCCATACCTGTCAATACGCTACCTATAAGCTTTTTCGTAAGTTCCGGATCAAGTTCTGTTAAAGCTCCTGCAGCGCCCATCATATTATTAATTAAATTTGTAACTGGTTCACGAGTGACTTGGCCTAGAACGATTTTTGCGATTGGTTCTTTCGCTTTCAGCATAGAATTTGCTGCTTCCAGCATCCCAATGTCATTTAATTCACCTACTATATTAAACATTTGATTTAAAGCATCTTCATTATTAGCTAGCAGTTCTTTTAAAGCTTCGAGTTTTTGTTGTTTAAGTTCTTCCTCAGTTAGCTCCTGTTTCTGGATCGCTTGAATAGGTGCTGCCATATTCTTTTCTCCCCCTTAGTTATCCGTTAAATGTACGTATCCTGGACGAGCCCACTTACGATTTACCTCAATACCGTTTTGAGGATGACGCTTTTTATTACGCGGGTTCGTTTTTGGCATCGGATTTTCGCCATCAACTTCTAACACTTCCATACGTACTTTCGTTTGCTTATATGCCGGCGTGTTTGTACGCAAGTCAACGGCAGGGCCTGTTAAGAAATTAATTGCCGATTCTTTATCCGTCGAGTTCATCGGTAAATACAGTTCATTCGCTTTTACACGATCCGTTACAAGTGCACGTAATTTAAGTGCTCCGAATGGAGAAACAAGGCGTACTAACGAACCAGTTTTCACTCCGCGTTCCCTTGCAAGTTCTGGAGAAACTTCGACGAAAACACCTGGTACTTTCGATTGAATACCAGTTGATTTATTTGTCATGTTCCCTTCATGGAAATGTTCAAGCATACGGCCGTTATTAATGTGAAGATCGTATTCTGCTGGGAATGCAGCAGGACGTACCCAATCAGCTATCGCAAAACGAGCTTTTTTGTCCGGGAAGTTAAATCCATCTTTAAATAGAAGCGGCGTATTCGTTCCATCAAAACTTCCCCAGTGGAAACTGTTCCACCCTTCAAGCACTTCATAGTTTGCGTGTGCGAATAGTGGTGATAAGCTTGCCATTTCAGCAAAGATTTCACTTGGATGATTATAATTCCAGTTTGCGCCTAACTTATTAGCAATTGCCTGCACGATCCACCAGTCTGGTTTCGCATCTCCTAGCGTTGGAAGCACTTGATATAATCTTTGTACACGACGCTCTGTATTTGTAAAAGTACCTTCTTTCTCAAGAGATGGCGCTGCTGGTAATACTACATCAGCGTATTGAGCTGTTTTAGAAAGGAACACATCTTGAACGACAAAGAATTCAAGGCTTGATAACACTTCATGTACGTGATTTGCGTTAGAGTCTACAAGAGCCATATCTTCTCCAACAAGATACATAGCTTTCATTTTCCCTTCATCAATTGCGTGAAGCATTTCAATGTTATTAAGACCTGGTTTGTTATCAATTTTTACTCCGTAAGCTATTTCAAATTTCGCACGTTCTACATCGTCAGTAACGTGCTGATATCCTGGAAGCCAGCCTGGAAGTGTTCCCATATCACAAGCACCTTGTACGTTATTATGACCTCGAAGCGGGTATGCTCCAGCACCTGGACGACGATAGTTTCCTGTTGCAAGAAGTAAGTTTGAAATCGCAGCGGAAGTATCTGAACCACCAGTATTTTGCGTTACGCCCATTCCCCAAAGGATACACGTACCATCTGCATCACGAATCATTTCAGCCATTGTAACGAGAGTTTCTGTTGAAATACCTGTAATCTCTTCTGCATATTCAAGCGTATATTCCGCGAGACTATCTTTGAAATCATCAAAGAAGTTTACATTCTCATCGATGAACTGCTGATCGTGCCAACCTTGATCAATCATATATTTCGTAACAGCCATTAACCAAACTTGGTCTGTTCCTTGCTTTGGACTAATAAAGATATCCGAACGCTCTGCCATTTCAGTTTTACGAAGATCTGCAACAATTAGTTTTTGACCGTGAAGTTTATGCGCACGTTTCACACGAGTTGCTAATACTGGGTGACCTTCTGTTGGATTACAACCGACGATAATAACAAGACCCGATTGTGCGATATCTTTAATCGTCCCTGCATCTCCGCCCATACCAATTGTACGGAACAATCCATCTGTCGCTGGTGATTGACAATAACGTGAGCAGTTATCAACGTTATTCGTTTCGAACACTTGACGCGTTAATTTTTGAATAACATAATTATCTTCATTCGTAATTTTAGAAGAAGAAATAAAGCCGATAGAGCCTTTACCGTACTCTTCTTTAATAGAGCCCAATTTATTCGCCACTACATGAAGCGCTTCTTCCCAAGTCGATTCAACGAACACTCCATTTTTACGAATTAAAGGTTTCGTAAGTCGTTTTTCAGAATTAACGAAATCCCAACCGAATTTTCCTTTTACACAAGTAGAAATTGCATTAACTGGTGCCTCAGAAGTTGGTTGCACCTTTAAAATTTTGCGCCCTTTCGTCCATACTTCAAATGAACAACCTACACCACAAAACGTACATACTGTTTTCGTCTTCTTCGTACGAGTGTCACGCATCGCAGCTTCTACTTCTGACACAGCGAAAATACCGCTATATCCAGGTTCAACCTCTTTAATAAGATCGACCATAGGTTCAAGAATATCCGGCTTCAGCCCAGTCATAAATCCAGCTTCACCAAGCATCGATTTCTCCATTAAAGCATTACAAGGACAAATCGTTACACATTGACCGCAGCTTACACATGAAGAATCGTTAATATCTACTCCTTCATCCCAAATAACACGTGGGCGCTCTGCCTCCCAATCAATAGACAACGTTTCATTAACTTGTAAGTTTTGACACACCTCTACACATTGACCGCACGCGATACATTGATTCGGATCATAGCGATAAAATGGATGAGACATATCAACTTCGCTTGCATCAACTTTTGGCTCATAAGGATATTTTTGATGCTCAATTTCCATTAATTCTGCCGTATTATGCAGTTTACAATTCCCGTTATTGTTGTCACAAACCGTACAGTAAAGTAAATGATTTTCTAGTAAACGGTCCATCGCCTCATGTTGTGCTGCCTTCGCACTAGTAGAGGACAGCTCAATATTCATACCGCTCGTCACTACAGTAGAACAGGATCGCACAAGCTTTCCGTTAACTTCTACAATACAAGTATCACACGTTTGAATAGGATCCACTTCCGGCACGTAACAAATTTGTGGATGTTCAATTCCGTTCTCATTAATAATGCCCAGTATAGTTGAACCAGGCTCAGCATTATACTCTTTGCCGTTAATTGTAATATGAACCATGCTGTCGTTCATGGTTACTCCCCCTTTTTGAGAATAAAAAAACTCCACCACGAAAATATACGCACCACATTTTTGGCACGTTATCATCATGGTGGAGTAGTTTATTAGCACATCTTGCTAAAATACCAATCCATTTATTCATAAATAAAATGATAGATTCATAACAGGTCATATCACGATTCCATCTTTAACACTGTAATTATAGCGTTAAATCGAAAAATACACAATATAATTATCATTACAAAGGACAAAGCACATAATGCTCTGACCTTTGTATTACATTTTAGGATTATTCTGAGATGACTTACTTCCCGGTGCAAACCAACCAATTAGTGCGATGGCAACTAATACTCCGTAGAAGATTAAAGTCCAAGTTGTACTGTGTGGAAAATCATGATCTAAAATACCTATATCCTCATGGGCAAGTGTAATTACAGCAAGTTTGACGCCGACCCAGGCAACAATTGCATATGCCGTTGTTTCCAGTGCCGGACGTTTCTCCAGTAATTGTACAAACCAAGTTGCCGCAAATTTAATTAAAATAAGTCCGGCAATTCCTCCGAGAAGTACAACTATGAACTGTCCTCCATCCATACCACCGAAATCTTCTAGCGGTGAATCCGGAAGACCGAGGGCAAGAGCGACTGCGGCTAATATTGAATCAATCGCAAAGGCAAGGTCAGCTAATGCAATCTTTCCTACTGTGAACCAGTAGCTTTTTCCTGCTGCTTCCTTTTCATCTTCCTTGTTAATATTTTGATTATTTTTTCCGAATTGCGCCTGAATGACATGCTTTAATCCTAAGTAAAGAAGATAAGCTGCTCCTATCGCCTGTATTTGCCAAACATTTGCAATAAATGATATAGCAAAAAGGGCTGCGAATCGAAAAACAAAGGCCATAATAATTCCATAATTTATAGCTCTTTTTTTCTCTTCTTCGGGTAAATGCTTGGCTATAACTGCTAGTACAAGGGCATTGTCAGCCGATAACAATCCTTCTAATCCGATTAAAATTAACAATGCCCAAGCATACTCTAGCCATATTGAATCCATCCGCTTCTCTCCTTTCTAAAACTAAAATCAGATAAGGTCTTTGCTCATTAGAATTTCCTATTAAGCCAAATTAAATGCTAAAACATTTTGACAGTTACTTTGCTGTCCTCTATTTGTTATAATTTCAACAAAAAACAAATCTAGATTGTGGTTTTCTTAGAAAAGGTGACGCGACATTGTGCTTAAAAACTTGATGAATTCATCTTCACTGACAGGTTTACTGTAGTAATAGCCCTGAATTAGATAACATGCATTACGTTGTAACACTGTTAATTGTTCCTTCGTTTCCACCCCTTCTGCGATCACTTTCATGTTTAAAGTATGCGCTAGTGAAATAATGGTATGAATAATTTCATTTCCATCAGTAGAATTTCCGATCCTATTAACAAATTCTCTTGGAATTTTTAAGGTATCAATTGGATACAAAGGGAGATATGCTAATGAAGAATACCCTGTACCAAAATCGTCAATTGATAAATGTACACCATATGATTTTAATACTTTTAACTTCGATAAGGTTTCTTTTTCATCTACCATTGCTATTCTCTCTGTTAATTCTAAATCAATCGAATTAGCAGGTACCCCTACTTCTTCTATGGTAGATATGATTGCTTGAACAAAATCTTTCTGTTCAAACTCTATAGCTGATAAATTTATCCCCATTTTTAGATTTGCATAGCCTGCAGAATGCCACTTTTTCAGTTGTCGACACGCTTCCTGTAACGTCCATTTCCCAATTGGAATAATTTGCGACGTTTCTTCCGCGATAGGTATAAATTCAAAAGGAGAAATAAGTCCCAGTTCTGGATGTTGCCAACGAATTAAAGCCTCTGCACCAATAACCATACCAGTCTTACTGTCAACTTGTGGTTGATATAATAAAAACAACTCATTATTTTCTAATGCCTTCGGTAAATCCTGTTCTAATCGTAATCGTCTTGTTATTTTTTTTGATAATGTCTCGTCATACATGCAAACAGCATTATTACCTTTTTCCTTTGCACTATACATAGCAATATCAGCATGTTGTAAAAGTGTAGTAGTATTTATTCCTCCAAACGGATACACCGCTATTCCTATACTAAGAGATAAATAAAAACTATGTTGATTAACTACAAATGGTTCTTCAGTTATACGAAATAGAGTTTCACACAAATCCAATAGCTGTTGCTCTGTGTGGTTATGGACTATGATCGCAAACTCATCTCCCCCTATTCTCGCTAGAGGAATAGCCGGTGACAGACATGTCCTAAAACGTTTAGCAACTTCTTTTAAAACACTGTCACCAATTGAATGTCCCAGTGTATCGTTAATGGTTTTAAAACGATTTAAATCTATATACAAGAGTCCAAATTCACCCTGCGTTTTTCGTGCACGCTCAATGGATTTTTCTAATTCTTTTTGGAAGAATATTCGATTTCCAATCTCCGTCACTGTATCATGGAATGCTAGATAGTTTATCTCATCTTTTTGTTTCTTCATTCTCGTAATGTCTTTTACCATTACATAACTCCCAAAAGTTTGTCCTTCTATCATAATAGGAACAATGGTGACGTACCAAAAATGAATGTCCTTCTCATTATTATTTTTCACACGTAATTGTAACGAAGCCGAACTGCATCGTTTCCCTTCCTGTAGAGCTGCTTCCAATTCAGATCTATCTTCGTCTAAAAAAATCGAGAAGCACTCTTTACCTATTAATTCATCACTGTTTTTTCCTAATAACATACTTCCAGCCTGGTTTATATTTAACACAGTACCATTTGAATTAATCGTTAAAATAGGATCTGGATGATACTCATATAATGACTTAAATCTCTCTTGATTTTTGACCAAGTCATTGGATTTGTTTATTAAATCTTCTGTTCTTTGAGATACTTTTTGTTCTAATTGATTATTAAACACTTTTAACATTTCGGTTAAATCGCTGTTTTGCATTCGTACGATAGTATGACGAATCAGCACAAATACAAATGCAATACAATTCCCAGTAATAAGTGTAGCCGAGGAAGTTTGCTCTTTTAAAGTAAAGCCAATTAATACCGCAACTGCAAGATAAGGAAATATAACAAGAAGTTTCTTCCCAAATGTGGGATCGATAATGAAATAATTCCTTCTAGAAGATGCATTCTTTGAGATCGA
The DNA here is from genome assembly GCF_046534555.1 of Bacillus sp. SIMBA_074. Lineage (NCBI taxonomy): Bacteria > Bacillati > Bacillota > Bacilli > Caryophanales > Bacillaceae > Bacillus > Bacillus sp. SIMBA_074. The sequence continues at coordinate 282,838 of NZ_JAWRYM010000001.1, forward strand.
AGCAGCAATAGCGATAAATAAAAGGAAAACTCTATACAAACACCTTAATAATATAAGTGAACGATCTGACAAATCATCTTGTAAGTAAAAATACAAGTAGTCCGTAATAGCCAATCCAGTTAATACGAGAATAAAAATAAATAATTTACTTTTCGCATTAAAAATAGCTGGTCGAAAGATTAGACTAACTCCTAATAAAAGAAGTAATAAATCTATAATCGGAAAAATAAATGAGAGAAAAACATCTCCAATTGATAAGAATAAGATATTTGCAGAAGGTTTATTAAACAGGTACCACTCTAATGTAAAAATGGCAGTAACAACAATACATAAATCACAAATTAAATACGCTTTTTCCCACTTGTTACATTCCATAATGATTTTATAAAAGAATGCAAAGAGAAAGAAGAATAAGAAAAACAACAAAAACACATCAGAGATATTAAAATTTTGTATCGGCAATTCTACATTAAGTACTTGAAAAGCGGATATAAAATTCCCGATCAAGAAACACCCTATTGCAATAGTAATGCAAACCCAGAATACTCCTAACTTAATTTTTCCGGATAATATAGAATAAAGTAATGAGATAAATACAGTAGTTTCAACAACTAAGGATGATAGTCGGATATTAAAATCTGATACAAAATAATGATTCGGAAAAACAAATAAAAATATAAAACAAAAGCTTATATAGAATATTAGAGCTATTGTTAATAAGATAAATTGCAAATGTGAATGTTTAAGCAATATATTCACCTTCTTAAGTCTTTCATCATTTTTTCAAAAATTTGTTTCTAATTATTATTCATATTATGGCCATTTCAAAAGATTTCTTTCAAAATAAGCAGCCTTACATTATACCTGTAAATATTTAACAATTCCATAACAGGAATTACAAAAAAATATGAACAGCTATGTCCTTAACATTATCAATTATTGTTATACGAACTATTTATTTAACAAGTTTATTTAATAGCTAATGAGTTCAAAGAATGTTTTCTTTGAACTCATTGTATACTGCCCATCTGAATCATATAACTTAACTATTTTTAAATTAAAATTTCACGTAAAAATAATGAATGTAGGTGTATGCCCCTATCTATTTATCTTTTTTTCTTCATAACTTCTATAGTATTCATTAAGTACGCTAACTTAAACACCGACTTATTTATAATCCTTAATAAGTCGGCGCCAGTATACACTATAAAACTAAAACACATTACAAATAACAAAATTATACTTTAGCAATTTATAAATTACTTATTCCTAGAATTACTAAATTCCCTTTTACTTATTTCAACCTATATTCAGATACATTATTTCCTTTCCATTCATAATAATCTAAAATCCCTTCATAAATGGCTTGTGCTGCAATCTGTCTACCGTTTGCCGTAGATAGTTTACTGTAATCGATACCATTATCTATAAAAGCCAGTTCCGTTAACACAGCTGGCATGCCGTTTTCTCTTATAACATGAAGATCTCCATGTTTAACGCCTCTATCACGTGTTTGAAGGGCCTCTACTAAACGTGCTTGGATTTTTTCCGCTAACACATGACTTTCTTCCACATGAGGATTTGTTTTTTCGGATTCAGAAGATTTATAGTAGTATGTTTCTGTCCCTTTTGCATTACCATTAAAAGCATTTGCATGAATGCTTATAAAGATATCCCCCTCATTTTGCTTAGCAAATTTAACACGTTCCTGTAAAGAGCTTTTTTGGTCATGTCCAGGTCTAGTATCAGATTCACGAGTTAGTAAAACTGTAAATGGTGTATGTTTTTCGAGCAATTGTTGTAGGCGTAAGGAAGTGTCTAATACGATTTTACTTTCAGGCAATCCTTTTGTGGACTTTCCGGGATCTGCACCACCATGTCCAGGATCAATAATGATTGTTTTACTTTCTAAAGGGTTTTTCGGACTGTATTGAAGGGTATCTGTTTTGGCAGTAAGTTGTGCGGCTTCTGCACGTGTTATGAAATTATTTGGTTGCCAACCATTATCAGTACCAACAGAAATCTTTAAATCAATTAAAATATTGGCAAATTTTTCACCCCAATGTCCTTTTAAATCATCAAATTTACTTTGCCCATTACTATTTGTTCTACCTTGTAGCTTATATGCATTTACTAACATTGTTGCCATTGCAGCACGAGTAACTTTTCCAGAAGGATTAAATATTCCATTTCCTTCACCTTTAATTATTCCTGCTTTTTCAGCAGCAGCAATATACGGCGTTCCCCAGTGGTTTTGTGAATCTGTAAAAGATGGTTTTGCATTTAAGTCAATATGTATACCAAGGGCCTTTGTCATAATTGTTGCCGCAGAAGCCCTATCTAATGTATCACTTGAACCAAAAGTTCCATCTGGATAACCACTCAATACTTTTTTATCAACTAAATAATTAACGGATTTGTCAGCCCATGCAGGAACATCTGAGAATTTATGAGTATTTGCAAATGCACTAGATGAGTAGGATAGTAGACTTCCAGCAAGAATTCCTGTAGCAATTAATTTTTTCTTCAAAATTTAGCACCTCTAAAAAATTATTACAAGTTGGTAAATATATCATTTATAGTTAATCTTTAAATAATACGACCTAGAATAAAGAATAGATTAAATACATATTATCCATATATTAAAGATGTCAAATACAAATCGAACTATTATTCCGAAAAGAATCCTGAGACATACACTTATAGATAGAAACTATTAAATATATTCACCAACGTCGTGTAACCAGTATAGTTACTTATATGTACGAGTGTCAATTAAAAAAACCTTACATTTTTGTAAGATAACCATGTTAATTATGTAGTAAGTAATTATTATATAATGTGAATAATTACTCGGTATAATAAAATAATAATCTTATATTTTAAACAAATATTGGTTATTTTGGTAGGCAAATAACTTATAACAGCCACTTTTTTGGCTATGCTTTGGAATCCTACTTTACTCTTCAATTCTCCGTATTAAAAGTTTGTTGATGAAATGTAATAACAACTGTACGATTATACAGCTTATTCACCTCAATTAAATCAGTTAAATATTGAGGAAGAGTCGGTTTATCTTTAAAATCATTATGTATTAAGCCCTTTCACAGTGACAATACGCATATTCCCAGTATTTTTCGGATCACAATACTACAAAGTAAGACCTAGTTCCTTCCTTTTGTACAAATTTTTGATTTACTAAAATTAATTATAACTTTTCCTCTGCCCGAAATGATTCCATACAAAACAAAAGGGAAATACATAGTGTATATGTATTTCCCTTTTGTTTTGTACCCATTTTTATTGTGGTACGGTCATAACTTGACCGCTACTATCAACCATAATTTTCATTTTTCCGTCTTGAGCGTTATATAATCCTAGCTTATGTAAATCTTGTTTGCACTCTTTTACGAAGAAAGGTAACGTACGAATTTGATCGATATCAGAGCTCGTAATGAAATGAATTAAATGATGCGTCATTTCTTTAATATCATGTACAAGGTCTTCCTTCTCTCGCTTTAACCTATCATTTTCAGTTCGTAATGAATGTACTTCACCTTCAAGACCTCGAGCATTCTTTTCTTCTTTCGAACGCTCTGCAGCCATGCTAGAAAGCTTATAGATTCCCTCCATAAACTGATGTAATTCATGCTCTTTCTTTTCACGGGATTGACTAATTGTTTCAAAATTATCAACGATACCTGATATAACTGTTACGAGATTTTTTTCGTCCTCTTCACTTCGGAAATCTTCTTTTACTTCCTGTTTTCTTTCTTGTTTCGCCTCAACAAATATATCCTTGACTGGTGTATATTTGCGTTTTCGGCCTGGCTTTTGTTTTTCAATATTTTCAAACGGAATTTCTTGTTTTTTTAATTTATAATACGTGTTCTGTAATTGACTTTCCGTTTTTGGAAATAAATTCAGTTCATTTTTACTAACATATTTTGAAATATTTGCGATATTTAAGCCTTGACGCTGACAAAATTGATATACTTCATATAGTAGTTCTAGTTCAGACTTCAACCATGTAATTCCTGATTTTTCATATACTCGCATACCGCCATTTTTTTCTATATCTATTTGAAATAATACCATTCTATTATATAAATCGATAAGCTCTTCATACTTTATTCGGAATTGTTTCTCTATTTTTTTAAATTCCGCCTCTAATTTCATATCGTTCGTTTTATTATTTGACATGTTTTGTAAAAGACTTAATACGTTGATTGCTGTGTGGTGATACATACTCTGTGTCACTGCCCCTCATCCTTTCACAATTCTCATCTGACTCCCATGTCTTTTAAGAAAATAGAAATTTCCACATATCCATATTATAACATTTCAAAATTATCTGTCAAATAATTAACATACAAAAAGGTATAAAAAGTATGTAAATAATAGAAAATATTTTTTAAGAAAATATTAAAAAAATCTAACAAGATGCTATATCAATAAAATGTATTTAATTATATTATATGGTATTTTTAATATAATTTCACCGAAAAATTTTGCGCTATCACGAAATATTACTAACACAATCCAAAGATACATTCTCTTATATTTTCAAATGAAAAAAGCCTACTACTTATTAAGTAAACCAAACAATAACCCTTAAATAAAAACAGCTAAATTCACGAAAGAGACTATTAATACATACAGTCATAAACACTCCAGAAGCGTTTGATTTTTCTGCCTGTACAAAGCATAGAATACTAAAAAGGAACTAACCAGTACTATACATGGCTAGTTCCTCTATTCCAACTAAAAAAATGTGTTTTAAACCGGTTCTTCAAACCCGCACTCGGAGGCTCACTTCTTTCACTTACCTACAACCACTCCATATCTCTGGTCTTACATCGCATGGAGAACTATTAGGCACTGACCGCTTACTCACTTGGCTAGTTCCTCTATTCCAGCTAAATAGAAGATTTTAAAGCACTAACTTATCAACTAAACCAATTAACTCTTGAATATCAGGCTTACTCACTTGAGCATTCGCTCCAACCGCCTCACCTTTATGGAACAACTCATTTGTAATTAATGAAGAGAAAATAATGACTGGTAATTGATTCATTACTTCACTATCTTTAATTACTTTCGTTAAATGGTGTCCATCCATTTTCGGCATTTCAATATCTGTAATAAGCAGGTGAATATGTTCATACATTTTTTCACCTTGCTCTTTTGCTAATTTTTCAATTTGAGCTAACGCTTCTGCACCATTGCTGAAGAAGTTCATTTTCGTATATCCAGCTGATGATAATGTTTCTTCTAGTATTTGACGAAGCATCGCTGAATCTTCTGCAATATAAATAACTTTTTCAGCTCGATCTGTTTTTTCCTCTAATCCTGCAAGTGATTTATTGTCATAACCAGTACCGCTAATTTCACATACAATTTTTTCATAATCTAATAGTAAAATGATTTTCCCATCTAGTTTTACAATACCAGATGTCGTTTCTTCTAGTCCCATAGATAATGAAGCTGGTTCATCAATTTGTTCCCATGAAATACGTTGAATACGATGCACTTCATCAACACGGAAAATAACTTTCATTTGGTTTAATTCTGAAATGATAAATTTCGTTTGATCAAGTGGTTTTATAGATTTTAAATTAAGAGCCGTTGCTAAGTTAATAACAGGTAAAATTTCACCACGTACTTGAACAACACCTTCAACTGCATGATGAGATTCTGGCACAGTTGTAACAGGGAATGGATTAATAATTTCACGCACTTTCATTACATTAATACTAAATAAATTTTCACCAACAGTGTACGTTACGATTTCTAATTCGTTTGTTCCGCTTTCTAATAAAATACTTTGTGCTTGTGACATAAAGGTGTCGCTCCCCTTCCATTAATTCCGTATATCTAATTATTAAGCTTTATTAAAACCGAAAAGTCAACTACCTATATGAAAAATATAGATAGTTGAGTGATTCTCACAGTTTTAAAGTAGAAATACTACCGGTAAAACTTAATCTTGTATAAACGAAGCAAGTGCCTCTAGTAACACTTCTTGTGCTCCTACAATTTCTGTCGGCATCGCTTCCCATTTTTTCGAAAGTTCCGTTTCCACTCTTATTCTTAGCTCCGGATTCATTTCTTCTAGCACGTATTCTTTCGTTGCTATATCAACATCAAGTAGCGCAAGTGCATATAACTCCGGATCGTTTATTTTTTTAAATACTTGTTTCAATACCGCCGGTGCTATATGTTTTAACTTTTCAATGTGAATTTCCTTATCAGAAAATAGTAACTCATATTGAATATACGTAACATTTTCTTTAATAACTTTAAAATAGCAATTATTTTTTTTATCATTTACAAAATAACCGTTCGGATCTGCAATAATACTCTCTACTTGACGTATTAAATTAGGTAAACTACTCGCCGCCATTACAGTACGTTGCTCAATCTCACTTGGCGAAATGAATGTAACGCGATACTTATTCTGCGCCATCCTCCTCACCTCTCCTTTTATATAAACTTAGTCTAATTGTACAATATAGCACAACTATCTTAAATTAATCTAACTCTATTTCAAATCATTGCTCCTAGAATCAGAGAAATCCTCTCTCCAAAAAGTGAAGAGGCACCACCTAAACACTTGGATTACAGCCTCTCCAACTACCTTAGAACTACTCCATATCTCTACAACATGCGAGCCACTCATAAGCACTGTCGCTACTACAATCCGGTGAGCCTACCAATCTCATTCATGGCTCCCAGCCTCTTCAACTAACCTAGAACCACTCCATATCTCTGGTATTACAACATGCGAGACACTCCATATGCACTGACCGCTACTAAACATCGCTGGGCCCTCTCTCAAAACCTAAAAGAAAGCTTTTAAGCCCCTTTCAACAACTCAATGTTATTGAACCAAAAAGCAAGCTGCTGATCCGTAATATCCGGCAACATAACGAAAAACTCACGGCACTTCATCTCATCTTTAAACAGTTGATACTTCCAAACACCACTACTACCAATACTTACGAAGTAAAACTCGTGTATACGGCCAATGATTGCTTGTTTTTCACCAAACGAATATGGAGGCACTTGTTTGATTTCAAATTGATCTGGTAAATATACATGCTCTTCTCGTTCTATTTTTAACATTTGCTCAGCAAGCTCACGTTTATTTTCGAAAAAAGGCAATTGTAAAATTCGCTCTTGTCTTGTCATACGAATATAAAACCCTTCCTACTACGTTACAATTTTTCTTTACGATTTATTATCGAATTAAGTTCACAACTTCATTTAATACTTCATCTGAAATTTTGATTACTTTCGCATTTCCTTGGAATCCGCGTTGGTATAACATTAAATCAACGAATTCTACAGATAAATCTACGTTTGCACCTTCTTGTGCACTACCGCGTACTTTTCCTGCACCATTTTGACCAGATACACCCATTGCTAAAATACCAGTTGTATTTGTCGCTGTGTAGTTACCATTACCATTTTTCATTAAGCCGCCTTCATTCGGGAACATCGCAACAGCTAATTGACCCGCAGCTTTCATACTTCCATCAGAATATTTTACCATCACATATCCACCGTCAGCAATAAAGCAATCTTTAACAGTCGCTGCTGCTCTACCATCTACGTCTGTTACTGCTAATGTTTTCTCTGTCGGATGATTTGTTAATTTACTAAAATCTAAATTTACTGTTCCGCCATTAAATGGAATAGACGCTCCAGGGTTTTGCTGATTTGGCTTTCCTACCGCATCGAATGTTACATCACCGCCTGCGCCTTGAACCTCTTTAAACTCTGTTTCTTTTTTCGAGTCGTTACGCATATGTACTGTATATTTATAATTATGTTCACTAGTTTGTGTAAATTCTACACGCATTGTCCATGTATTACCGGCATCATCGTATGCAGGCAATTCTTGCGTAATCTGTTTTGCATCGGCTGGAATATTCCCTCCAACGACTCCTTTTGACGTTCGAATACCACCGATTGCTGATCCCATTGGAATTTGCAACGGTCCTGGAATACCAGATAAATCAACTTCACCAGTTGCTGCATTTGCAGGATATGCAAATACATATTGCCCTTCTGTATTCGTAATATAGTAATCTGAAGATATTCCAAATGTACCTTTACGCGTAAATTCCGTGTTGCCGCCTTTTGAATCGCCAACCACGAAGAAACCATTACCTTCCATTGCTGCTTGTGTTTTACCACCAGTTAGCGTAATTGTACCATCGCTATAATCCGTAACTGTTCCGCTCATTTTCACACCGTTACCGATACTTTTCGGGTTAGTCCCTGCGTATTTATCGTCGCCTTTTGAACCAATTGAATTGTTATACAGTAAATCATCAAACATTGCTTTTTGTTTTTTATAACCAACTGTTTGTGCATTGGCAATATTATTTGAAGTTACACTTAATGCATTTTGTGTTGCATTCATCCCTGTAATACTTGTATATAACGCTTTAATCATAACGTATGTACACTCCTTATGAATTTGTAGTTTTTACTTCTTCAGTTACTTTTTGATCGTCTTTCTTTGCATCTTCTGGATTCGTTTCTCCAATCGGTTTATCAGACACTCTTTCAACGAAACGAAGAGACACTACTTTATTATCAATAACGAGCTGTACTTCGTTATTTTCTGCAAGGCGAACTGTCTCTACTTGACCAGTTACTTTTTTACCGTCACCGTCAACACCTCTTACATACTTCCCTAAAAACTTCATTCCACCATCAAGCGCTGTCGAATGCATCGTCGTTCTTAAAGAGTCAACTGCTTTTGTCATATTCTGTACTTGTTCCATAAGAGATAACTGCGCTGTCTGATTCATCATTTGATTCATATCCATCGCATTAAATGGATCTTGGTGCTGGAAACTTGATAAAAATAATTTTAAAAAATCATCTTTCCCCATTACACCAGGAGTCTTTTGCTCTCCTGCTGAAACTCCATTTGTTTGTTGAACTGGCGATTGTACACCGTTAACAGGTACATTACTTTTTTGCGCTCCTGCTTGTAACGGAATATGATTTGTACTCGTTGTATTTAATCCAACTGTTGGCACGCTTTATTCCTCCAATAATCCCGCAAATTCTTTTGACTGTTGTTTCTCATGTTTCGTATTTGCTAATTTTTGTTTTTGCCTTTGCTCTTGTTCTCGCTGTTCTTTACGTTGTTCATCTTTTTCTGAATAACTTATTTGAATATTAATTTCTTTTTCTTTTAATTTCAGCTTCAATTCGTCAAAAATGATTTCAACACGCTTTTTCGCATCGTGTTTTTCCATTTCTACATGGACTTCAATTTGATCTCCATGCTTTTTCATAAATACAGTTAATGAACCAAGTTTCTCTGGATTTAGCTGGAATAAAACACGTTCTTGTTTCACTACAAACTTTTGCAGAGCCTCTACTTGTGCTTCCATTTTCTTGCCTAAGTCAGGTAATGTAACCTTCTCAGCTCCACTATTTTGTTTTCCTATTTGGTCAGTACCCGTTGCTTTATTTAATAACTCAGCTCCGGCCGAACTTGAGTCATTTAACTGATCGACTTTTGGTAACTCTACCTTCACATCATCGCTCTCTGCTTTCGGGAGTTCTATTTCCTTAGACTCCTCTTGTTTCTTTGCAATATTACAAGTTTCTGATTCTACGACTTTTAATACTTGCAACGTCTGCTCTGGCATCGTCACCTTGTCTAGCGCCATTTGCATTGTATCTTCTAAACATATGGCATTTTTAATATTCATGTTAGAAAAAAGCTCTTGTAATTGCTGTAATTCAGCTGCGGGCAATTCGTTCAGTTTAATATTTCCGTATTCTTTATATAACGCCTGTAATTTTTGTATGTATTGATATAACAATTCTGGCTGCACACGCAATTGCTCAATTGCAACCATCTGCTCAGATACAGCTAACAATAACTGTTCTGTCTCTTTCTTTTCTTCTTTCTTTACAATCGGCTCTTCTTTCGTTACCGTTTTTTTTGCGAGAATATATTCTTTCTTCTCTTCTTCTGGTGCTTCTTCTCGTTTCGTTTTCTCCGTTTTCGGCTGTTTTTTATTTTCAATTCTCATTGTATTATCGAATGAAGAATTTTCATTTTTCGATTGTACTTCTAGCCCTTTTTCTTTTTGCGGAGGTAAACTTTGCTGCACCGGTAATACAAACTGTATCACTACATCCACCTCATCCGTTCATACACATTTTTAAATCAAGAAGCATTTTTTCTTCCAGCTTTTCTTTTACTTTCGCAAGCTTCTTACAATCTTCTTCATACATTTCATCAATGACACGTTCTTTTTCTTTTATTTGCTCTAAAAAGCTTTCATTTTTTTGAATAAAACCTTCTGTTTTTTTAATTTTTCGATTCCATTCTTCTATTCTTTCAGGTGAAAATGTATGTGATGAAAGCATACCAGCCATAATACGTTGTCCCGTTTGTACAACCTTATTGCGTGATTTCACAACATATAGATCATATTCTTTTTTTTGTTCTATTTTTCTTTTTTCAGCTGTTAGTTCGTACACTTCTTTCAAGATATGTTCTTTCTCTTGATTAATCTGCAATTTAATCGTGTCGTACTGCTGCTTATCCACCCGTTTTCATAGCCCCTTCCTATTATAACGTTACCTTTTTCTATTATATAGTTTTTTCACAAAAAAATCTGTGAAATATTAAAATCAAAAAAATAAGACCTCAAAGGGCGAGATCTTATACAATATGGTGCATCGCTTGGACAACATCTTCAAACTGAAAACTATCCGTTCGACCTTGTTTTAAAAACGTATTTATAGCTTCTACTTTATTTTTACATTCAAAAATATAAGCATTTTCTTCATTCTCTTGAATTGTTCCAAGTTTAAAATACAATTCATTCTCTTTATAAATAGATAGAATTTTTCTCATTTCATTTGCAAGTTGCCAATGATTCGGCGATACGATTTCTTCCATAATCCTACTTACCGAATCTAATACCGAAATGGCAGGGTAATGACTAAGAGTTGCGAGCTCACGTTTTAATACAATATGTCCATCTAAAATACCACGAGCTAAATCTGGTACAGGACCATTTAAATCATCACCATCAACTAACACTGTATAAATACCTGTTATTGACCCTTTTTGCGTTTTTCCTGATCGTTCTAATAACTTTTTCATATAACTTTCCATTAACAGTGTTTTACCACCGATCGGTAATTCCTTTACCGCAATATCAACACTTCGGCGTGCATCAGCAAAACGAGTAACAGAATCCATCATAAGTAATACGTTATTACCTTGGTCACGGAAATATTCAGCAATAGATGTTGCAAGCTTAGCCGCACGAAGTTGCATAAGGTGACTTTCATCTGACGTTGCTACAACAACGACACTTTTTTTCATACCTTCTTCGCCTAATTCTTTTCGAATAAAGTCTTTTACTTCTCGGCCACGTTCTCCTACTAAACTAATAACGTTAATATCAGCTTTTGCGTTTTTCGCAATCATTCCAAGCAAGGTAGATTTACCAACACCCGATCCTGCGAAAATACCAATCTTTTGACCAATCCCAATCGTTAACATGGAATCAATCGATTTAATTCCCGTTTCAAATACATCTGTAATTTCTTCACGCTCAAATGCATGAATCGGCGGTGCATCTAATTTTATTTTTTGTAGTGGAATGTTTTCAGTGTTCTCATTTAACACTTCACCATTCGCACTTAACACTTTCCCAAGTAAATGATTACCACGAGGTACAACAACATCTTCTTCAATTAATGTAACTGCATCTCCGTAACATACTTTTTCTGTCTGTCCAAATGGAAGTAGCATATTATTTTCTTTTTCAATCGCAATTACTTCACATAAGACACTATGTTCTCCAACGAGACAAACATCTCCAATCTTTGCTTTCGGACCTTTCGCTACAAAAAACTGCTCTTGTACACTATGAACTTTGCCAACTTTCGTATAAAACGGTGTTTCAATAAATGTATTCCATTTATTATGTTCATTCATTAGCTCGTTGTTCATACATTTTGCTCCTCAAACAACTTCTCTTCTTCCCACTTATGACGAAGCTTCGCAAATATAGGCGCAAATTTAAACTCAAAAAACTCTTTCTCTTCTTCCAGAACAAATTCGCCAAACTGTAAAGAAAAATCATACTTCCATTCTACTAATTGTAGTAGCCAATACTCTTTCGTATTTTCTTTCTCTTCTTGTATACGTTCAAATGTTTCTGGATGAACCGTTATAATTAATTTTTCAAATGAAGTAGGCAATGTTTGCACGATGCCTGTTAAAATCGGCAAAACGTCTAATAAGCGCGAATCTACCGCTTGATTCACTACTTTTTCTGCTAACTGAAAAGATTGATTCCATAATAACTCTGTCCATTCGTATGCTGTTTCTTGTTGTTCTTTTTGAAACTGTATACGCGCTGCTTCCATCTGTTCCATTTGTTCATGAATATGCATTTGAAACTGTTCTTTATCTTGCAACAACTGCTGACGCTCTCGTTCTAGCATTTGCTGCTGCTGCCTTAGCTGATTCATTTCAATATGTAATGCATCTTGCTGTGCAAGAAGTTCTGCATGATCCACTTGTATCTCTTCTTCAATGTGAACTGATACTGGTTTCGGAAATTGTAATTCATACGTTTCTTCAGAAAAAGAAACAGAATTCTTCGGAATTCTGTTTTTAAATAAGGACATCATCTTCACCTCTTTGAACGATAATTCTTCCTTCTTTTTCTAACTTTTTCACTGTACCTGTAATCGTTTGTTGTGCTTTTTCAGCATCCGTCATCTTAAGCGGTCCTAAGCCATCTAACTCTTCAAGAATCATCTCTCTACGGTTTGAAGACATACATGTAAATAGTTTCTCTTTAATTTCTTCTTTTGCAATTTTAAGTGCTTTCGCGATAACACCGTTATCTGTAATTTCCTCTAATACACGGCGAAGCGCAAGATCCTCAAGACCAAGTAAGTCTTCAAAGACAAACATATTTTCTTTAATTTTCTCAGATAACGCATAATCGACTTCATCCAGCTTTTGAAAGACTGTTTTTTCAACACCTCGTGAAACATTATTTAAAATGTTCACTATTGTTTTCAATCCATCTGTTTTATTAATAGCACTAAATGCCATATTATTTAATTTTGCTTTTAATAACTCACCAATTTGATTAATTAATTCACCATCTACTTGTTCAAGCTTTGCAATACCCATTACCGTCTCTACACGTTTATGATCTGGTAATCTCTCAATTAATTGAGAAGCAAGTTGCGGCTTAATATAAGAAGCAATAATCGCTATCGTTTGTGGCGATTCATCATTAAGCACTGTAAGAAGTGGTTCTAAATCTGTAAGTGAATTTAAGAATTCAAATGGATTATCTTTGTTATACCAAAGGTCTTCCAATAATTTTTCCAACTCGTCTTCTGGCATATTTTTAAATATACGACGAATGTATTCTTTATCTGGAGTTACTAAATTCAACTCTTTTACATTTAGTTCGTACAAAAACTCCCCTAGTACATTTTCTAACGTTTCTGGTTTATATACACGAAACTTCGCGATTTCGCGAAGTAACACTTCTTTTTCCTCAGCCGTCATATATTCAATGACTTTTGCTGCCACCTCTTCGTTTAATGTACGAATGAGGATGGCAGCTTTCTCTTTGGAGGAGATTTCATCTAACATTGTTTTTCCTCCCTTACTGTCCGTTTAACCATTTTTTAATTACTTTTGCAGTACCTTCTACATGCTCTTTCGTAGCTTCCTGCACTTGATCATCTAATGTAGGTTCTGATGGTTCTACCGGTTCTGGTTCTGGCTTTGGCTCTGGTACTATTTTTTCTTCAGGAATTTCAAAAATACTTTCACTACTAGCAGCAACTTCCTCTTCTGCTAAGTATTCTTCATATTCCTCTTCTTCTTTCTTTTTCTTACGTCTTGCTAAGAAGAACCATACTAGGCCAATTAGTGCTAGCAAGCCAGCTGTAATTCCACCGAATAACCACCAGTTCATACCACCTTTTTCTGGCTCTTTCTCTTTTTCAACTTTCGGCTGGTCGAACTGAACAGTTACAACGTTAACTTGACCGTTTGTAAAGTTTCCATTCGGATCAACTTGAAGCCCAGCTGCTGTTCCAATCGCTTCTTTAAATGTTGTCATATCAATTTTTCGTTTTACTAACGTATCGTTATCTACCCATACAACAACATTTGTTTTTGTTAATTCCGGATGTTTCTTAATTGTTTCAACTGTTTTATCTATTTCATAGTTTTCAATTTTGTTACCATTTTTATTATCGTAGACAACTTTACCGTTTTGATTATTGTTCGTACCGTAGTTCGGCACTTCACCGTTCGCTGTAATACCCGCACCTTGCTTCGTATCTGCTCCTTCTTGCGCAGTAGAGCTTTCCTCTTGCTCTTGTTTACTGCGAAGTACACCTTTATCGCCATATTTTTCTGACTGACGTGTAACTTCATCGTAGTTTACAGACACTTTCGTATTCACTTTATATTCATTTGATTTAAACATCGTCATTAACGTTGCGTCAATATCTTGCTTTAATTTACCTTCAATTTGATGCTGCATCTCTACTTCTTTTTCATAAGAAGAGGAACTGTTAGAATGCGCTTCATCTGCTCCTTTTGAGATGATACCTTTTTTACTATCAATAACACTTACTTCTTCTGCTTTCACGCCAGGAACTGCCGCACTAATCATTTGCTGTATACCAGCAACTTGATCAGCTGTTAATAATTGTCCACGCTTCACACCAACAGTAATCGCCGCTGTTCCTTTTGCTTTTTCTTCATCAAAAATTGTTTCTTTTTCAGGTAATGTAATTTGCACATTTGCCGTTTCAACTGTCGCGAAGTTTCGTACAATATCTTGCTCCAATTGCTTTTTCGTGCCGACAATCTGCTTCATTTTCTTATCTTGTTCACTTGAACCGAGTGAGCTTTCTAATAGAATTTCCTCACCGCTTTTTGAATTAAACGGCAAGCCCATTCCATTCATTTCTTTTCGAACCCATGGAGCATCATTCTTTTGCACTCGAATCGAACCATCGGCTGCTAATTGGTAATCAACACCTAGCTTCGATAATTCTGCTGTAATCTCTTGCTTATCTGTATCATTTAAATTTTGATATACAACAACATATTTATCTGGCAAGGTGAAGTATAAAAGTGCTCCTGTTGCAATCGCTAAAAGCGCAGCACCAATCACTAACTTATGCCACGTTTTCAACGATTGGAAAACATTTTTTATCTTTTCCATTTAAATACACCCGTCCATTTTCCTAAATTTGCATATTAATTAGTGACTTATAATTTTCAATAAGATTATCACGTACGAGAGCAGCTGTTTTCATTTGTGATTCAGCTTTCTTCTGCTGAATTAAAACGTCATGCGTTTCTCCTACCCCTTTTGTCAGTAAATCATATACTGCTGTTTGGGCATTATTTTGCGTTTGATTCATATCTTCCAATAAATCAATAAACTTTTTGCCTTCAACTACAGATGTTTCTGAAGTTTTCTGTGTGCCAATCGGCTGAATCGCTCCAAATGGCTGTGTATTTAACATTGGTTGAATTTTCATATTTCCCCTCTTCCCCCTTATCCTCGGCCGATTTCTAAATCTTTATCGAGCATTTTTTTGTTCGCATTTAATACGCTTGTATTTGCTTCATACATTTTTTGAGCAACCATTACATTCGTCATCTCAGCTGTCACATCAATGTTCGGATAACGTACATATCCTTCTTCATTTGCATGCGGATGCGTCGGATCATACACAAGATTTTCATTTCGATCCGTTTCAATACTTTTTATTTTCACTCCGTTAGTAGGAGCTCCTTCTAGCATGCTTGCAAAACTATTATTTGATTCCAACACCACACTTCGGCGGTGATACGGCTCTGCGCCCGGTGCTCCCGTCGTATTTGCATTTACGATATTGTTAGAAGTAACTTCCATCCATTTTCTCGCTGTAGTTAGCCCTGAGCCACTTGCATTAATTGCCTGAAACATCGTTGTCTCCCCTTTTACTATTAACGTCCACGTGCTGCTTGGTTAATAGCGTATTGCGTATTAATTGCATTAATTGAAACACCGTATAATTGGTTTGTTTTCATTAAATCTAGCATTTCTGTCGTTACATCAACACTGTTTCCATCTTTATTCGTTTGCATTGATTTCGTTTGAATCTTTGCGTATGTATTTTTCGTATTTGCTGTCGGTAAGTGCATTACATTCGTTTGATATAAATCTGGATTACTCTTTAAATCCGCAGCATTTTTTTTATATAATGCACTGCTCATATTCATTTGCTCAGCAAATGTTACATCTTGTGCTTTATAGCCAGGTGTATTCGCATTTGCAATATTACTAGAAACGGTATTTCGCTTCGTTACTAAATAGTTCATATAATGACTTACATCACTAACTAAATCTGGCATATTCCACACCCTTCCTTTTCCATCATGCTCGTTTAGCGCATGATCATCCACTGATGGAAGTTTCACTTTATTATTCATTTTCCTATATGTATTTATTTATTAAAATATTATCTATTTTGTACCCTTACATATTTTATTCCATTTTTCCATTGTTGTCTTTAGAAAAATACAAAAATATAAAAAAGAATATAAAAAACTGTATACGCGTAGTAATCCATGTAACATTTTGATATATAAACAATAAAAAAAGAGCCTCCATACACTTCTCTCCATAAAATAAAGACATCTTATTTTTCATTGTTTGGATTATTACCATTCTTTTTATTACAGTCATAAAGTGAAACCTCAATCAGCGGAACGCCTTATTCAAACAATGGAATGGATCCCCTTTTAAAAGTGGTATCCATTTCCATATTTCCCCATTAAAATTTACCGTAAAACGAATTCGCTTTCATTCGTCCATCATTTGTCATAATCATTTCTTCCAAAATCTTTTGCTTATCTCGAATATGCTGTGCTGCCTTAATTATTAATGGACTCACTTCCGCTGCAACATCTGCGCGCGTCTTTTCATCCAAGGTCATCATCCAGCGATTTAACATAGCACTTTTCTCAGCAAATTCTTCATCTGACACTTGCAATTCACCGATTTCATTAAAACAGCCGACAAACGCTCGATAAATATCATTGTTCATTTTCGAGTGCTCCGCGGTAACCGTCTATTAAATCTTGTAACACTTGTACAATCGCATCCATGTCTTTTGCTTCACGCGTTACTTTCATCGTCTGAATTTGAATGCTAATCCAATCGTATAAACCGAATAGACTATCATATAAATCTTTCGTAATCTCAGGATTTAATTGAAGCTTTAACTCTTCAAAAATACGTTCTAATTTTTCAAGAAGCGCATCTCCTTCTTGTAGTTTAAAAGTATTTAAAAGCTCTTCTAAATTACGAAACTCAACGATACATCTTTCATAAATAAAAATTGTATTTTTAATTGGATTACTTGTCATAATATCATTTTGCATATAGCGTTGCCATGCTTGCATACGATCACTTCCTCAACTTTCATTAATCATCACTTTTTTGTTTTGTCATTGCTTTAATTGTTTTTAGTTGGCTATCTAGCGCCGCTAATGTACTTTCTAGCTTTTGATACTTCTTCACAATCTCATCTTGTTTTTGCAGATTTTGTGTTTCAATATCTTTAATCTTTTTATCTAAATCACTTACACGTGAATCAATGTTTTTTACACGCTCTCCGACTACACCTTTATCACCAAATAGTTTATCAAGTGGTTCTTCCATCATCTTCCCTAAACCGTTAGAACCAAAGAAAAATTGCTTCGCTGCATCCGGCTTGTCTTTTAACGCTTGTGTTAATTTTTCATCATTAACTTCCATCGTCCCGTCTTGCTTTAATTGGATACCAAATGAGAATAAATAATTACCGTCTTGAGAAAATGTTACGACGTTATTCATCGCTTGACGTACACTTTGCATAATGGCTTGACCTTGGAAGGCTCCACCTTTTCCAGCAAAAATATCTATTGTAGAAACAGCTTTATTATAATCAGCTACCATTTTTTTAATAATATTTGATGCGTCTGTTACGTTTGAGTCACTTACTGTAAACTTCAGATCTATACCTTTTGCTTTTGGATCTGTTGTTGTACCTGCATCTGGTGTTCCTTCTGCTTTCGGCTCAGTTACTTTTACCAATTCAATTTTCACGCCCGGAAGAGCTTCAATTGTATTGGTAAAACTTTCAGCTTCAATACCATTAATACTATATTTGGCATTTTGCGCTTCATTAATTGTATTGACTGCTGTCCCATCCGCCTTAGCTAAACCAATATCTTGAAACAGTGTAGATGTGTTCCCCTTAAAATTAATTTCTCCATCTGTTCCTTCTTTTTTCGAGGACATAAAGATTTTATCTCCAAGTGTATAAGCCGATACACCATAATCTCCGTCATTAATTTTGTTAATTAAATCTTTATATGTCATATCAGTTGTTACTTTTAGTTCTTTACCGCCTAGTTGTAATGTTTCATCTTTAGGAAGCTTCGCATTTATATCAGCAATCTTATTAGAGGCTATTTGATGACGTTGTGCAAGCTGTGTAATCGTCATATTAAAAGTTCCTGCAATCGCTCCACCATCAGCTTTTACATTAATATAACCGTCTTGTGATGTTGTTACCTTTTTCTCATTTCCTTTAAAAGCTGCTAAGTTTTTAAAAGTCTGTGTAAAAGAACTAAATTCTGATTTTAAACTTGTGTATAATAGTTTATCTTGTGAAAGTTGGTTCTTTTCATTAGTATATGGTGTTTTTCTCATATCTAACGCTTGCATTTCTAATTCTACAAAGTTAGAAGTATCGATCATATTATTTCCGAGGTTCCAAATCTGTTGTCTACCACCAATACCTGTTAACGTCCCTGCCATATTTCTCACTCCTTATTGTTTACATGTAATCTAAAATGCTCGTTTTACTCATCGTACTAACTGCTTTAAGCGTTGCTTCATAAGTTGCATTAATATAAGCTAGGTCAGAAATTGCTACCGCTAAATCAACATCTTCAATTTCTTTACGATTTTCTTGAAGCGCTAAATTTTGCTCGCTTAAAATTGTTTTAAACGTCTCCATCGTGTTCATAGTTGAACCCACTTCAGTTGTACGGTTAATGACGCTATCTAAGTTTTTCTTATTTTCTCCTAATAACGGTTGCAAAGCTTTTTGATCACCGTTATTCAGTGCTTCACTCATCTGTTTTAACGTTTTTATAACTGGGGATAATAATTCTTCTCCGTTACGAAATGCTTTTAATTGATAACCGTCATTTAGTTGCCAGTTCACATCATTTTTTCCACCTTGATACGTACCATCTTCTGTAAATGGAGCTTGTTCAGCACTATCCCCACCGAAAATATAACGGCCTTGCTCTTTCGTATTCGCTAAATATACAACTTGTTTTAAAATTTGATCAATCTCTGCACCGATTGCCTTCAATTCTTTTTCACTATTCGTCCCATTTAGCGCTTGTACTGTTAATTGATCCGCTCTTGTTAAAGATTTAAAAACACCTTGTAATGTATTTTCAGTTTGTGTTAATACATTTTTCGAATCCGCTAAATCTTTTTGCATTTGTTCAATATTTGCTAACGAATGCTGAATCGCAAATGATTTACTTGCCGCAAGTGGGTCTTCGCTCATAAAAAGATTTTTCTTACCTGAAGTTACTTGATTTCGATGATAGTGCTGTTGCACATTCAAATCCATCATCTGATTCTTTGCCCAGTTTGCATTTTGAAATGTAGATACTCTCATCTTTACCTTCTCCTTTATCTATATTTGAATTAGTGCGGTGAAGCAACCACAACTATATACGGCTCTCTGCTTCTACACTACGACGGATACTCTCTTTCCTCATAAAAGAGAGCTTTGTCATTTTTATTTAACACGAGGGCGATGCATTCACTAAACATGGCTTTCCTCTTAGCTAACTTACCCTTCAACCATCTCATATCTCTGGTCTCACATCGATTGGGCCACTAATAGGCACTGACCGTCTCTACCCTTCGCGGGTCCTCTCTCCAACCATAAAAGAAAGATGGGTTCGCTTTTATTACTCATTATCTAATAATCGAAAACAAACTATCAAACACTTCATTCATCGTCGTAATAGCTTTAGAGTTTGCGACAAAATATTTTTGGAAAGCCATTAAATTAACCATTTCTTCTTCCATATTTACGCCTTCAATACTCATTTTTTCTTGTTGAATACCTTCTAATAAATCTTTATGAATATTTTGATAAGCATTCACTGCACTTTTATCAGAAGCTACACCAACTATAAATTGGTCTAATGCTTGTTTATAAGAAAGACCTTCTTTATAATCTCCCTCTGTAATTCCTGCTAGTTTATTTGCTGTTTCAGCAGAGATTTTCATTTTCGAAACATCTTTTGCGAATTCAGGGTTTAACTGAATATCTTTCGCATGATCTCCAACGAAGAAATCTTTTCCCATCACTGTATTCACTTGACCTTTTACAGAACTCATTAATTCTTCAAGGTTTTTCTTATAACTAGCAATCTTCCCTTTCGTATCTATTGCTGATTGAATGGCTCCACCTGTTAAAGGAATATCCGATCCATAAATCGCAACAGACATTGGTTCTTTTTCTTTATTTAATTGAAGTGGATATGTATCTTGTCCATTTACTGTTAAAACACCATTCATTCTAACACTCGCGATATTAGGATTCATAGATTCATAAGATACTTCAATATTGGCATACTTAGACATCTCTGTAACGATGCGATCACGTTCGTCTAATAGTTGATTAGGTACTTGTGTCCCTGCTTGTCCAATTTTTTTATTCGCCTCTGCTAAACTAGCACCAAGACGATTAAATTCATTCACATGTGCTTCAATATCTTCTGTCGTCTGTGCTTCTGCTGTATCTAAGTTTTTCGCAAGACGATTTATCTGACTTGTGAACTTCCCAGTTTCAGAAACTAATGTATCGTAGTAGTTTGGTTGTTCTGGATTTTTTGCAACTTCACGAAAAGCATTGAAGAATCCATCCATTAAACTAGATAATGAATTTTTCCCTGTCGTTCCTACCATAGACTCTACTCGTGATAAAGTAGAATTCATATATGCGTAGTAAGAGAACTGTGACAACTGATCATTAAATTGCTTCGTTTTCACTTCATCTGTAATACGGTCAACTCCTAATGTTTGTACACCATAACCGATTCTCTGTTCAGGCGTATGACCGTTACTTGCTCCAACAGATCCGTAATTTACCATTTGACGAACATAACCCGGCGTATGAATGTTAGATAAGTTTTGTTTTGTCGTTTGTAATCCCATTTGGGCCGCTAGCATACCAGATAACGGCGTATTATAATCAGATAATCTCATAATGCTTCACTTCTCCTTTACAATAGTTCATTCATAAAGATTTGCGAATTATTGTTTTTCTCCAAATTGTATTCAGAAACGGAATCCACAATACTTTCTGTAGTTTTTAATAGTACGTTTAAGTAATATTGATTTTTCAAAAGAATCATTTTTACATTTTCTTCTAATTCATTTAAACTTTTTTGTAATTCTTCCATTTTTTCATTTTCTTCCTGTGAAAAATACGAAAATAGCGAACGCATACGCAGCGGTTCAACTTGTTTTTCTTTACAAAGCTGAACAACCATTTCCTCAAAAGATCGCGATAATCCTTTAACACCTTCTATGTACTGCAATTGCTCTACTTGCAACTTTTGAACTGCATTTACATTTTTATTTTTTAAATTCTCATATATTTGTTCCCCAAGCGTTTGAATATTTTCATATGCCTTTTGAATAATAACGAGCTTTTCATATAATTGTATGTACATATAGCTTCCTTTCCTTTACAAGACTAAATTTACAATCAAACCATGAATTTCTCCAATTTGATTTAACATTTCTAAATGCCCTGTTTTCGTATTAATTAAATTCATAACATCTTCTAACTCAGTTAATCCCATTTCAGCTTGTTTTACGATCGTCATTTTCTGCGAATATCCGTAACGCGGATGACGAGACATAACATCTTTATACTGCAATACGTTATCAACGTAAAAATTCAAAAATGATTTTACAGTATTTTTGTATTCCATTACATTATCGAGCGTTAACTCTAATTCGATTTTCTCTTTAATTTCTCCAATGTTATCAACAAGTGCTTCCATTTGTTCTAACAATTTATCTTTTTTCGGATCTGCATGCAAATTATCCGAAAAAGCAAGTCCTGTCCTGACATTTGCTTCTTTCGGCATTTGAGTAGCAGGCGGTATATGCGATAAAATTGGATTATGGGAGATAGAACGCAGCATATATATCACCTATTTATTTTTTTATTTCCTTCCAAACTTAATCGTAAAATCCAGTTATTTATAATTATACTCTGTACAATGATATTTTGCAGTTATTTTTTATAGAAGATATGTTACAATTTAGCATGAGGTGGCACAAATCTATGAATATTTTTCTTTGTGGTTCAAATCAATTAACAGCATTAGATCAGGAAGAAATAAAAAAATTTTTAATTGACTATGCTCACAAACATAAAATTTACATATTATGTTATAAATCTATTGAAAATGAAGTTCTTCGTTTTTTCATTGAAAATGAAAGGCTCGCTCAAAATTTATGCCTTTACACACTGCAACCGTTACATGTATTAACAGACGAATTTCAAGAAGTCGTTGATTATTTAAAAAAACACGGAGCAGAGTATATTGCTTTTGATCATCCTTCCGACTCCATTTATCGATCAGATTATATGTTTTTTGTAAAGCAAATTATCGAAGATACCGATTTAGTTCTCTGTTTTTATAACGGAGATAAACATACGTCTGTCATTCCCGTTGACGTTGCAAAAGAAGCAGGAATTGATGCTGTTATTTATGATTTACCAGGCTTACATGAAAAGCAGCTGAAAAAAAGCTTTGAACAAAAAATTCGTATGATGTAAAGGGGGAGGCACAATATCGTTATTGTGCCTATTGTAAATATGATAACTGAACAAGATTATAATCAATTTGTCGTAAGTTTTAAACAGCACTTTAATATGGATATCGCTTCCTATAAGCAAGATAGAATGCGCCGAAGAATCGACGCTTTCATTTCGAGAAAAGGTTTTGAAAATTACACAAATTTTTTAAATAATTTACGCACCGATCAAACGTTATTTTTAAGTTTTATTGACTATATTACAATTAACGTATCAGAGTTTTTCAGAAATAAAGAGCGCTGGCAAACGTTAGAGACGAAAGCTCTACCAAAGCTACTTGAACAAAATAACGGTAAATTAAAAATTTGGAGTGCTGCTTGCGCTGCCGGTGAAGAACCATATACACTTTCTTTAATATTATCGAAGCATCTAGCTCCGTTTCGCTATGACATTCAAGCAACGGATCTTGATTTTCATGTTTTAGAAACTGCGAAACGTGGTCAATATACGGAACGCTCTTTGAAAGAATTACCTAATGATTTAAAACAACGTCATTTCACAAAAGAAGATGATACATATATATTGCATCAAAATATTAAACAGCAAGTTACATTTAAACAACATGATTTATTAATGCAGACATTTGATACGAACTACGATTTAATCATTTGTCGAAATGTAATGATTTACTTTACAGAAGAAGCAAGAATAAAGCTTTATGAAAAGTTTAGTCGTTCTTTACGAAAAGGCGGCGTACTATTCGTTGGTAGCACAGAACAAATTTTAACACCCGAACGCTACAACCTTCAGCGTTTTGATACATTCTTCTACGAAAAAATATAGAAAAAGGTCGTCATAATTGAAATGACGACCTTTTTTTATTATATAATACGAATCAATATGATACCTATAACCCATATAAAGAGAAATAGAGCTGTAACAGACCATTTATGCTCTTGAATCGTATGTTTCAACGCATGAGATAATTGCGTCATATTCATTTCTGCAAGTGCTCTCCACACACTCACATCACGTTCTTTAGAAATACGATCCGTACCGCTAATTAAAATTGTTTCGTTAGACAATTTTGTCATGTAAGCTGTAATAACTGTTATCATTAAATTCGTATTTCCTTCTGATGTATCTTGTTCCACTCTAGAAATGAGCGCACTTACATCAAGTAACGGAATATGCACTTTTCTTCCAAACGAAAGCTGCACTTCAGCGAAATCATACGTTCCGTCTAATAACGGAACTCCCTTTATATGAGCTTGTTTAATAAGCCCCTGCAAACTTTTAACAATTTGTTCATATATTTTTTCCGATTGCTTTCCTTCCTCAGACAACATATGTAGCTTTGAAAACAACTGCAACACCGTATCCATTTCCTTAGAAAGCATTTCTTTTACAATCTTTCCATCACCTAAACTTGCAAGCAAAATCCCTATTTCATTGTTTTTCGAAATGATTTTGGGCTGCCCAGTAAACACAAGGTTACTCCGCTTTCGTTCTTTCTGAATTTCATGTTCTGAAATAGCTGCAGGCTGTTTTAATGGTTGTAGCGTCTTATTTTGAATTGTCGTACGTTTAATTTCCATTTAAGCGCCTCCACTACTATCAAATTATTAGCCCCATTCTTTATTACTCTTTAAAACTAAAAACAGTACAAATAATCCTGACATAACAGCAAACACATTAGAAGCCTGTACTCCCTGCTCACTTTTTTCCTCTTTCTTTTCTTGTTGTTCTTCTATTTTCTCTTTCTTTTTAGAAACGACTTGATTGTCATTTCCGCTTTTTTTCTCTTTATGAACCTTCACATTATTTACTTCCTTGTTGTCTGTTAACGACTCTTTTATAACGTAGTTGATTTCCTCTTTTTCTTTCAACGGCTCTTTTATATAAGAGTTCACTTTCTCTTCTTGCTTTCGAATTTGAACAACTGGAAGTTTTTCTTCTGGAAGCGGCATCTCTATTTTCGGATCTTCCTTCTTCTCAATTTCTTTCTTATCTTCTACTTCATTTTGATTCTCTTGCTCTTCTATCTTTTCATCATCTTTCACTTTTTGTTCGATGATAGAAACGATATATTCACTCTCTGTCACAAGTTTGTTACCTGCCCCATCTGTTACTTCCACAATAAGTTGATGCGGCCCAACAGGTAAAGCTTCTGTTATTTCAAATATTTTCTGCCAATCCATGTCACGTTTATTATAGTCTAATAAAAAAGTAATATCGTTACCGTCTTCTTTTCCTTTTAATATAACGCGCACTTCTTTAACAACCGATTCTATATCTACCGTTTGTACTCGTATATGAACGGATTCTCCCTTTTTCCGTTCAATTAAGTTCCCTTTTGCCTCATCAATACTAACTTTCTCTAACTTTGGCAATTCTTTATCTATAGTTGGTGCTTCATTGTTTATACGAATGAGCGGGACATTTAATTCGTTCTCTATTACTTCTTCCTTCTCATCTTCTTTATAGCTTTCAACGAGCCTAAGGTTCCAATCACCTTGTAAATCATATATTCCGGCCTTATAATTAGCGATCCATCGCTTCGTTTCTTCTTCATACTCAAAAGATATTATTCTCTCTTGTCTGTACTGCTCACCATTTTTTTGTAATTGTAATATGCCTTTTACACTTTGAATGTTTTTTTCATTTGATTCTACAGCAATCCGCACTTCTTCGCCAACCTTTAGCTCCTGCTTATTAACTGTAATAACCCCTCGGTCTGTTTCTATCGTTCTTTCTTCTTTTTTTTCTTTCCCTTGCTCATTTTCTACTGCTTTTTTTTCATCTTCAACCGAGGGCATTTCCACTTGTTCCGGCTGTTCCTGAACTTCTTTATTTTTTCCCTCTTGGTCATTCATTTCGCTTATATTTTGATCTTGTACACTTTTTTCTTCTGCCTGTCCTTGCGTTGGTAAAAATATACATATATGTAAAAATAGCCAACTAACTAGAAAAAACTTTACGTTTTTCATCTATTTGTTCAAACTCCTATTTTGACGCCTTATAGCGATTTCGTCACTTTTATTCCGAAAAACCCATCTACATTTACAAGTTCTCCATACGCCACTAATACATCGTTCACATAAATTTGAATCGGTTCATCAATATCTTCATCAAGTACGACCGCTTCATTTTCTTGTAGACTTAAAATATCTTGAATTGTTCTCACTGTACTTCCAAATACAAATTTAACATTCATTTCTACATTTTGTAGAATAGATGTATCCATATATACTGGCTCAACTTGCTTGACTTCTTTATATTCAATTGGCTGTACGACTGGTGCAGGAATTTCTTCCTCTTCAACAACTTCCTCAACTATTTCTTCTTGCTCTTCCACCATCGGATATAGAAGTCTTCTAACCATTTCTTTCGCTTCTGATATCGGTAGTATTTGATACATCTTTGATTGAAGGAGATCACCAATTTCAAGATTAAAAGTAATTTGAACGAGTTCGTCAACTGCCATCGACTCTCCCAAATATTCCATTTCTTCTTTTAAAGAAACAAATTTAACGTCTGGTGGTGTCATATCCATTTTTTCTTTAAACATTTCTGACATCGCTGTTGCAGCATGCCCCATCATTTGGTTCATAATTTCTTTAATGCCACTTAACTCTAATTCACTTAGTTCTTTCTCCGGATCAATTTCACCCGTTCCCATCATCATTAAATCTACCATTGTTAAAGCAACATCTTTCGTAAATACGAATACATTCTCATTTTTTAGTCCTTCAACAAAATCGACATTTAAAATAACAAACGGAACCGGTACTCCTTCATAATGACGAACATTAATCGCCTCTACATTTGGTGTACTAATAGTGACAGGCTGATTTAAAAGCGTCGATAGTACTGTTGAAGCCGAACCGATTGAAATATTCGCAATTTCACCAAGCACATCTTTCTCTTCTTGTGTTAATTGCTCTTTTTCTACATGCTCTTCTAAAATCTCAGTTTCCTGCACTTCCGCCGGCTCATCTATCTCTTCTTCCACACCACCAGATAATTGTAACAATTTATTTATCATTCGCTTCGCATGTTCAACTGAAACAACCTGTACAAGCTGAGAATTCACAAGATTATCTATTTTTAATTCAAACGATACTTTAACAACCATATTATTCCCATTAATACCAGAAATCTTCTCCATCTCTTCTGTAAGTTGCACAACTTTAATTGTTGGCGGAGACATGTCTACCGTATCTTGGAAGAATTCTGACATAGATGTTGCTGCGAATCCCATCATTTGATTCATAGCTTCTTGTACTGCACTTAGCTCTAATTCACCAAGCTCTTTTCCCTCTTCAACTTCACCTGTTCCCATCATCATTAAATCAGCAATAGATAAAGCAACATCTTGCTTTAAGACAAGAAGATTTTCCATATCTAATCCTTTTGTGAAATGGATATTTAATACAACATGTGGAATTTCAACATCACTTGTATCATATAAATCTACCAATTCTACTTGAGGAGCAGTAATACTTACTTGCCTATTTAAAATTGTTGATAATACAGTCGAAGCTGAACCAAATGATATATTAGCAATCTCACCAAGAATATCGCATTCTTGAGGCGTTAAATGTTCATATTCTTTTTCTAGCACAATTGTGCCAGTATCCCCTTTTGTGTGTTGCTCAGGCATTTTTCCTGCCTCCTCATTTTTGTTTTTCTATCAAATGATTTAAACTCTCTATTACACTCGTTATATTTTACCAAACTTATCATCCGAATTGTGAACATGTATTTATTTCCACAATATGTGTAAACGACGGTTTTCATATACTTATATTATTAGTTCTACCCAAAAAGCTCCCCAATTGTATACAAGTGGGGAGCTTCCTTCATTCCTATTATAAACCTTCTGGGTTTAAAATGAGGACCACTCGTCCATCACCGAGAATTGTCGCACCAGAGAAATAGTTAGAGCTCTCTGCAAAGAAATCACCTAATGACTTTAAGACTATTTCTCTTTGACCGATAATTGTGTTTACGATAAGTCCATAGCTACGATGTGTATTACGAACAATTAACACAGGAACCATTTGACTATCATATGATGCGAACGCCTCATCTACTGTTTTTTCACCAAATACAGTACTTAAATGTTTCACTTCAATAATTTGATTGCGATAGTTTAAAACGTCTTTCCCTTGTAACGATTGTATGTCTTCTTTCTTAATTCGAATGGCTTCAGCAATATTGCCAAGAGGCAAGGCATAACGCTTATCATTTGTTTGAACAAGCATTGATTGAATAATAGACAATGTTAAAGGAAGTTCAATTCTGAATGTACTTCCTTTTCCTTCTTCAGAATCAATAATTAAATGCCCACCTAAACTATGAATCGTATGTTTAACAACATCTAATCCAACCCCACGTCCAGAAAGGTCAGATACAACTTCCGCTGTACTAAATCCCGGTTGGAAGATAAGATCAAACACTTCACGATCCGTTAATTTATTTGCCTCTGATTCCGTTACAACACCATTTTTTATCGCTTTTTCTAATACTTTTCCTTTATGAATACCATTTCCATCATCAGTAATTTGAATTACGACATGATTTCCACTATGAAACGCCTCTAATTTAATAGTACCTGTCTCATTTTTCCCGGCATCACGTCGGTTTTCGACAGTTTCAATACCATGATCAATTGCATTACGAATTAAATGAACGAGTGGATCACCAATTTCGTCAATAACAATTTTATCAACTTCAGTATCTTCACCTTTAATTTGTAAATCGATTTTTTTACCTAAATCTTTCGCTAACATACGTACCATACGCGGAAAACGATTGAAGACCGTTTCAATCGGTACCATACGCATATTTAACAATACATTTTGGATATCTTTTGAAATATCCCCTAATCTATTTAAATGCTCGATTAACTCTTTATTTTGAATCGTTTCTGCTAATTCATCAATTCGTCCACGCTCAATTACACTTTCTTCAAACATATTCATTAATCTTTCGATTTTTTCTAACTGAACACGAATAGAACGATTCTCTACTTTAGCATTTTTCGTTTTTGTATTACTTTTAGCCGGTGTAGTACTAGCTGTTGGAGTTCGTGCCTCTAGAGATGGATCCAGCTGCGTTGCTGCAATAGATTGTACGATTCCTTCTTCAGCTATATTTCCTTGCTTCACTTCTACTTTCTCAATTTCAGAAACGTGAAGCACCACCTGTTTCAATTCTTCAACACTACGATCAGTATCCATATATACTGTAAACTCAAATCCAAAAGCATCCGCTTCGATTTCTTCAATGCTTGGAACCGTTTTTTGTATATCCCCTACATTTTGTAATGCTTCAATACACATAATGGCACGTACTGCTTTTAAAATGGCTTGTTGTTCGACGGTTATATATACTTCATGTGAAACTGTATCATCATTGTTTATACTACTTTGCTCTACTTGTTCCATAGAAACTTCTACATTCCCATTTAATAATGCTTCTAATTTATGCTTTGTAGATACAACATCAATATTACCCATTCCGCCCTGCTGCACATCTGTAACCATCTTTTCTAAATTATCAATGCACTCAAAAATAACATCAATAATATTAGCATTCACCATCATATTTCCATGACGGATTTCGTCTAAAACATTTTCCATCTTATGAGTTAAATCTGCCATTTCCGCAAATTCCATACTCGCAGACATACCTTTAAATGTATGAGCTGAGCGGAATATTTCCCCTACAACACCCATATCGGCAGGATTCTGTTCTAAATTTAGCACATTTTCATTTAGCGACTGTAAATGTTCTTCTGCTTCTTCAAAAAATATATTTAATAGATCTGTTTGCATTTTAATCCCCTACCTGTCTAACAAACATTTCATTTATGTATAACAATTTAGTGTTTTATAACGAGAAAAAAAGGGGCCACACGTCTATCCGCTATCATTGATTTGATTCTTTGTGGCACCCCTTCTATATTAGCTATTTGCTACTTTTGTTAAAGCTTCGATAACACGATCGGCTTGGAATGGCTTTACAATAAAGTCTTTTGCCCCGCCTTTAATTGCATCTAATACCATACCTTGTTGTCCCATTGCAGAACAAATAACAACCTTTGCACTCGAATCAATTTTCATAATTTCTTTTAATGCTTCAAGTCCGTCCATTTCTGGCATAGTAATATCTAGTGTTACAATATCAGGTTGAAGTTCTTTATACTTTTGAATCGCTTCTACCCCATTCTCTGCTTCACCGATAACTTCAAATTCTGAATTACTTTTTAATAAGTTTTTAATCATTGTTCGCATAAACATCGCATCGTCTACAACTAAAATTTTATGTGCCATTCTTTTTGGTTCTCTCCCTCTATGTATAAATATATCTTAATATTTTACCTTATCATTCTCACTCATTATACAAAATAAAACGAGAAAATTTAATATTTTTTTAAAAGAATTTCTGTATTTTTATTATTTTATTAATAAAATGGAAATATATTATTCTTTAATATATATTACAACGCGCCGGTTTTTCTCCCAATTTTGCGGTGAATCATTTGATGCTACTGGTTTTGTGTCCGCATATCCTACCGCTGCTAATCGTTTATCATCTACATTATACACTTCAATTAAGTGGTGAATCATATTAGCTGCTCGTGCTGAAGATAATTCCCAGTTGGAAGGAAATTTTTCATTATGAATCGGTCTACTATCTGTATGTCCTTCTACAACAATTGGGTTTGGTACCGATTGAAAGAACCCTACTAATTGACTAATTACTTCTTTTGCTTCCGGCTTAACATTCGCATCGCCTGTATCGAATATTAAGTTATCTACTATAACGATGCTAACACCTGTATCTTCTCGATATACATTCACTTGACTAACACCATTATTATCTACATATGCTTTTAACTTTTTATACAATTCATCCATTCGTTTTTTTGAAACTGCTTTTTCATCATTTTTTTCATGTGAAATATCTGGTATTGTACCTTCCATTACTTTCGCATCCACTTGTTCTGCATCACTAAACTTTTCAAGCATCTTCGATAATTTTACTGTATCTTGTTTTGATGTAGCAACTAATAGTACAAAAAAAGTCAATAACAACATCGTTAAATCAGTAAAAGTCGTCATCCAACGAGGCGATCCTTTTTGCGGTCGTTTTATCATCACCATACCACTCCTTGAAATATTAGGCTGCTCGTTTTTCTTTTTTTATCTTCGTTTCATATACGTATGTATCAAGTTTTAACTTTAACTTAGAAGGAATTTGTCCTCGGTAAAGCTCTGTGATTGCTTCTATTACAAACTTCTTCTCTGTATACAAATCTTCAATGCCACGATACACTTTTTCAGATAACGGTATTGCAATCATGTTTGCAATAACAGATCCATACAATGTCGTCAACATAGCAACTGCCATTCCTGTACCAATTTGCGATGTATCTTGCAAGTTTTGAAGCATAATAATAAGACCAATTAAAGTTCCTATCATACCCCACGCTGGAGCGAAATCACCAATCTTATCTAATAATGTTGCTCCTTTTCTTAACTCATATACTTCTGTTTCAACATCTCTCATTAATACTTCTTTTAATTCTGCTTCATCATATCCACTTAACATTAAACGAATCCCCTTTTGAATAAAAGGATTGTCTACTTGCTCTCCATCAACTTCTAACGAGAGTAAACCATGTTTTTTAGACTTCTTTGAAAAATCAACGAACAAATCCGTTAACTGTTCTAGATTTTCCTCTCTTCTATGTAAAACAGTAAAAATACTTTTCGTATATTTTTTTATTTCTCCAAATCTATATGCCACAATAATTGTCGCTGTTGTTCCCCCTATAACGATCAAAATAGATGAAACATCTAAGAAATTTTTAAAAGCTTTTATTCCACCACCGCCAAGCATGATCGCTGCAATTAAAATAACGAAACCTACTACAATGCCAAAGGGGCTAGAAATATCAAACTTCCTTTTTTTCCTTTGTGGTCTAGCTAATCCTTGATTTTCGTCTCCCATATTCCTGCCCTTCCTTTTTCGTTTTCGTAAAACATTTTTTTATTTTAATAATGCGTTTTCACATATAACAATCATTATACGCGTATCATCTATTTATCTCAATATACTCATTAAATTGACACATTTCATTTCTATATTAGAATTATAGTATGGAAATATGAGGAGGATCACGATGGAACATAACATTTTACAAGTCATTGCATTAGCAGAAAAACTAAAATATGAAATGCGACATAGTTGGCTTTCTAACGGACGTCAAGAAAGTGTTGCTGAACATACGTGGCGTATGTCCCTAATGGCTATCTTAGTTGAGCCTTATTTGGATCAAAAAGTAAATATAGAAAAATTACTTAAAATGGTTATTATTCATGACCTTGTCGAAGCAGAAGCTGGTGATATTCCTGCCTTTGATACGATGAATAGCCGTGAATTACAATTACAAAAACAGAAAAATGAGCTAGAGGCCATTTTAAATATTAAACGTACACTAGAAGGTCCTCTCGGCGTGGAATTATACGATTTATGGATGGAGTTCGAAGCGAAAGAAACGTATGAAGCAAAAGTTGCTAATGCACTTGATAAACTTGAAGTAAAAATTCAGCATAACGAAGCTGATATTGATACTTGGCTACCAATTGAGCATAAAATGACTTTCCAAGTTGGTAAACATACAGATTTTGACTCTTTCTTATCTAGATTACAAAAAATCATTGAACAAGACGGAGAAAAAAAATTACTAGCTGCTGGCATTGACGTTGAAGCATGTAAACAATAACCATTTAATTATGAAATAAGACACTCAAAATGAGTGTCTTATTTCATAATTGTTGATATTGCCTGCTTATAAATAAGTTGTTGTTTTCCATCTACTAATATTAATACTGTAAATCTATCTACTCCAACTACTTCCCCTACTATTCTTACTCCGCTCTTTAAAAATATAGTAACTGCACCTTTTTCTTCTTTTATTTGTTTATACAACTCTTCTTGTAAATGTTCCAATAACTGTTCTCTCCTTTATCAGTAAATAATCCTAATATAAAAAATTAAAGATTAATTACTTACATACTTTGCCTTTTATATTCATAAACTTATTAATTAGTATATCTAAATCTCGACTAAATAACAAAACTTTATCATGATCTAATCCATGCCTAGCAACAAGTTGAATTAACTCTTTCTTTTTGTGTTCTATTTTATTGTGTAATTGTCCCATCTCCATCTCTATACTAAAACTCCCTTTTCCCATAATATTACTTGTAAAATTATAGTACATTTCCACTCATAAAAAAATAAAAAAATGGCTTTTTTTACAAATTTTATATTTATGAAAAGAAATTTTAATGTAATTGTAAGTTACATACCCCTTTCATTTGCAATACATTCACCTATTATACACTTCCATATTGTTTTACCATTTTTAAAAAAGCGCTATGAAACAAAGTAAATATCATATTTAAATCCAATCACAGGCTCTTGTCTAATTAGAAGTAAGACTTGCTCCTTTTCTAAATAAAAACATATCTTATAAAGTAATCCATTAGTTATATAGATTAATTTCCTAAAAAGGAGGAAAAAACATGAGCTTTGGTGGTAGTTGCGCTGGTTTCGGCGGTGGATTTGCTTTACTCATCGTGCTATTCATCCTTCTAATCATTATCGGATGTAGCTGTTGGGGTGGCGGCGGAGGGTTTTAAATATAATACGTATCCTTTTCGCTAAACTCTAAATGAATGAAATAGGTTAACTAAAAACTATACGAAAACAGCTCATATTTGAGCTGTTTTTTCATACTTTCGTATGAATTTATGTCCATCTTTTTTGTGATTTCAACTAACAAGAAATCGTTTACTATGGAATAAGAAACATTTTTACTAAGGAGGATTACAATGATTAAGGGTCTTTATGAAGCACATTTACCTGTCTGTAATTTAGAAAATTCGATACCTTTTTATGAATCACTGGGGTTAAAATTATATAAAAGAGACAACGATATCGCCTTCTTTTGGATTGTAGAAAATGAAAGTTGGATTGGTCTTTGGGAAGGAAAAGAATACAAAGTCAATTATCATCCATCCTTACGACATATCGCTTTCCAAGTAAGCTTACACGATTTAGAAAACGCAATACACTGGCTCAAACAGAAAGGAATTCCAGCGCGAAAAGACTTTGGAATGGAGCCAATTGAGCCAATCGTTTTTCCAGAATTAGCACACGCCTCCGTATATTTTAACGATCCTGATGGAAATAGTTTAGAATTCATTGCACAATTACCTGTTGGACTACCTAAAGCAGAGAAAATGTATTTAAGTGAATGGAAAAAGCATGTACAAACATCGCCAATAGATAGGGATTAATTTTTATGTCAGTGCAATCAGTTTCTTATTCCACACTTCTTAGAACAAATAAAAACTTTAAAAAACTATTTTATGGTCAAACATTAAGTGTACTTGGGGATTGGTTTCATACTGTCGCTTTATTAACACTCGTCTATAGCATAACAGAATCTTCATTTATGTTAGCACTCACCTTTATGAGCAAAGGGTTACCTCAACTTCTTCTGAGCCCATTCATAGGCGGAATTGTAGACCGTTTTTCAAAAAAGAAAATTATGATTTTTACCGATAGTTTACGAGGAATTATCGTCCTCACTTATTTATTAGCATTCTACAAAATTGAAATTATTTTCGTTTCTAACATATGCTTATCAGTACTCTCTTGCTTATTCGAGCCTGCTAAGCAATCCACTCTAAAAAATATCGTACATCAAAAGCATTTCGTAACCGCTAACTCTCTTTCTAGTACAATCAATGGTTTTATGTCTATTATGGGAGCTTCTTTAGGTGGGCTCATTGCACAATCTTTAAGTATCGAGATTGCCTTCTTTATTAATAGCCTATCATACTTTATTTCAGCCTATATTATTTATAAAATAAAGATCCCTTCTCGTGACACTTTTAGCAAGAAAAAAGCGTTTTTCACTGATATAAAAGATGGTTATACATACATATTACAAAGCAAAATTATTTTAACATTAATTCTTGTCGGCATTTCATGGGGCATTATTGGAGGTGCCTATCAGTTACTTCTAACAATCTATGCCGAAAGAATCTTCCACACTAACATTGGTATTTTATATGCGGTTCAAGGGGCTGGACTTATGATTGGCAGTCTCCTCGTTAATCTTTATATGTCTAAAAATGAAGACAAAATGAAAAGAGCATTTGGTTGGGCCTATTTACTACAAGGAATTTTCTTTCTCGGATTTATTCTATCCGATCAACTTATTATCGGTATCATTACATTACTCTGTATGCGTATAGCAGGAGGTATCATCGTTCCACTTGATACGACATTACTACAAACGTATACGCAAGAAAACATGATTGGTAAAGTTTTTTCATTTCATTATTCCATCTACGGATCGCTTATTCAGTTATCTATGTTTATTACAGGATGGTTTTTAGAAATCCTTTCTCCTCAAGTGATTGGTAGCTTGTTAGCTATATGCTGTATTTTTGTTAGTTTTATATGGCTTTTCTTGTTTTATCGCGGTGAGCTTGGTGAAGAATCTATTGATAATCAATAGATTCTTCACCAAATTTTATTTGATCTCATTTATTAGCGCTGCGTAACAATACAATTATTTGAAAATGTCAACCATATTCGTTAATGGGCCCTATACGTGAATGCTATTTGAGAAGAAACTAAGTATTTATGTTAAAATAAAAGTAAGATTGTGAAACATTGCACTTATGCTAAAGGCTCAAAATAGCTAAATTCGATTTTCATGGTATTAAAATATTTAGTGTATTTGATTAAATAGGAGGGCTATTTTGGAGATTACATTAAGTTTCATATGTATTATATTGGTGGCTTCTGTTTTGCAAACAAGTACAGGTTTTGGCTTTTCCATAATGGCAACACCTTTTTTACTAATGTTATTCTTACCACAAGAAGCTATACAAATTAATATTATTTTATCATTAGTTATTTCAATATCACTCATTTGGAAAATAAGAATGGACATTGATTTTATTCTACTGAAAAGGTTAACTATTGGAAGTATAGTTGGTGTACCTTTTGGTATTTTACTCTTCATTTCCATTAATATAAACGCTTTTAAATTAGCAATTAGCATCCTGCTCTTACTATTAACATTGATGCTAATATGCAACTTTAAGGTTAAATCAACACCATTTAGAGATTTTATAGTTGGTGGATTATCAGGGCTTTTAACGACCAGTATCGGTATGCCAGGACCACCCCTGTTACTTTACTTTACAGGAACTGATAAGAAAAAAGAGAAGTTGAGAGCAACTACTTTAGCTTTTTATCTATTTATATATTTCATTAGTCTACTAACTCAAATACTCTTTACTGGCACAAACAAAACAATTTGGGAATCAAGTTTTTATGCTATTCCAATCGTATTTCTAGGTTTGTATATAGGTCAAATTATTTTCAAATGGCTTAATCAACGGATTTTTAAAATATTTACGTACATCCTTTTAAGTTGTACGGGGGTTTATCTTCTTATTGAAAGTTTGAACTTGTTATAGAGAATGCTTTAGATAGTGCACAATAATAGATAGGTTCAAACGAAATTATTGTTGTATTTTTAAGTACGGTGCAGTATTTCACTCCAAAAATAAAATAACTTTATTTTCAGTTTACAAGTACTAATCCACTAGTAATTCTTTCATAAGTAGATCATTTGAAAACTACAAGATCCTTTTAATACTAATTAAACGATAAAAAGCGGCTATTATGCCGCTTTTTATTTTTATATTAAATATGGTAAAGCTAGAAGGCTACCCATTGCTATTACAAATACACTAAAGAAAATCATCCAACCTTTTTCTAAATCTGTATACTTTCCTACTTTTACTCCGCGTTTTTTTAACTCCATAATAATCATTGCAATTTCATGTGCATACGCAACACTTCCAAATTGTATATAATTGTTATTATATTTAATCTCAAAGACATTTTTCATTTTTTTATGTTGCGAAATGGATTGTATATCCTCTATTGGCATACTATGTTCATTTGTCTTTTTAAAATAGCAATCTAACCCTTTCATTATCACTCTTTTATTCGTTAAAACGATATAATAATAAAAGGTAGCTCCTGCTTATAATATATTCGGTATGACTTTACTATTTACCATACATCCTTCGTCTACTAACAGTTCCTTCTCGATTTCTTCATCAGCTTGTAATTCGTTGCGAATTGATTCTTCTAACATTTGTACAGTTAATTTTTTTAATAGTTCTCCATTTCTTACATAATACTTATCTATATTTATAGAATCATTCGCTTCTTTCTCTAAACGTATAATTTCTTCTTCTGAATATTGGAGCTCATTTAACATCGATAATAATCTTTTATCCATATTACACACTCCCTTTCCATAGTTTTTGAAGTTTTTTCTTTCCACGAGAAATTCGATTGTATATATAGTCAGCCGTTACTTTTAATTCTTTCGCAATATCGTCAATGGAATACCCATCAATATACCTCTTTAAAAAGATATACCGATCCTTTGTATTTAAATCTTGTACGAGTTCCATAATCTCTTCTTCTTGTTCTATTTCATACCTATCATGGATACTTGTATCTATTTCTACGTCTTTATCGATTTTATTCTCTTTATATACTTTCTTTTTATATTCCAATGCCTTTAATTTAGTAATACCAATCATCCAAGATTTTAAGTTTCCCTTTTCTATATCAAATTGTTCGATATTAAACCAAATGATAGTAAATACATCATTATAACAATCATCCACATATTGTTTTTCAATAGGGGTACTTAATGATTTATGAATAATGTACAAAATTAATTTTCCATATTGATCAATTACTTCTTTCAAAGCATCTTAATCGCGTTTTTTCATAGCTATAATTAAATCCTCTTCAGAATCGAAAATCATAAACATCTTCCTTCCTCAGTTCCCCTTTAGCAGCTGCTTTTACTTACTATTGGCATTTTATTCTCATTTTCTATCATTTTTGTAAAAATTTATTAATCTTTATTTCTATGTATATGATAGCAAAAAAATACATTTCTCCTCAAAAAAAGACAAACCCGCATTCCAGGTTTGCCTTTTTACTTATTTCTTATTTAATCCTTTTTCATTTAAAAACTCTTTCATATGCATTCTTTTCTCTTTGGACATAAATGAGCTCATTGATTCCGTCCATGTTACGTTTTTTTGATTTGACGATCTTTCTTTGTAATACGCACTCATCGTTTCATCATATTCGTTTAATAATTCATCATATTTCTTTTCATCGTATCCATTTTCATGAAGAATGGCCGCTACCGGTAAACGTGGCTTAACTCCATGATCTTCATTTGGTACGCCCACTGTCATTCCGAATACCGGATATACTTTATCCGGTAAATGAAGCAATTCACTCACTTCTTTCGGGTTATTACGAATTCCGCCAATATAACAAATGCCGTATCCTAATGATTCAGCTGCAAGTGCTAAGTTTTGTGCAAATAATGAGGCATCTACTGTTGCTACAATAAAGTCCTCTACTCCCTCATGTTTAATCTCTGTTCCATGTTTCTCACATGCAGTTTCTAGACGTTTTAAATCCGCACAGCATACAAAGAATGCTGCGCAGTCTTTCACATGACGATTCCCGGATAATTCAGCTAGTTTAGCCTTTAGTTCCTGATCTGTTACATATATAAGAGAATACGCCTGTACAAAATGTGAGGAAGCTGCATGCTGCGCAGCTTGCACCATTCTTTCTACTATCTCTTTTGAAATTGGTTCTTCTTTATATTTACGAACTGAAACGTGTTGCTCCATTTTATGTATCATCTCATTCATAAAAACCACTCCTTTTTTCTCTTCATAATAAAAAATTAACATATCTTTTTCATTATTCACAACTTATAAGCAAAAAAAGAGCACTCCTTTATGAACTGCACCTCCAATTGTTAGACTGTGTCTAACAATTGGGGTGCAGTTCATTGTGAGTTGCTCTTTTTTAAATACATATTAATATGGTAAATGAAATTATATCGACTTTACACACATAACGACAACGTTAAGCTGCTTTCAATACTTTAATACCTTTAACAATATTCCAAATGAAGTAGTAAATCCCTACAAGAATAAACACTGCATACGTTATAACCATCCCAATTCCAATGCTCTCAGACTGATTGAAACTTAAACCGTATACTCCTGATAAAGCTAACCCTCCAAATAAAATTGCATATGGGAAAACATGTGACCAAAATGCTTTTTTCGCATGATATTTTACTTCATCTTCCGCAACGAAGTAAACGATAATTGGTAGTAAAAATGGTGCAAAAAAGATACTAAAATAACATAGCGAGGATAAAATATTATTTCCTTTCAT
Organism: Bacillus sp. SIMBA_074; assembly: GCF_046534555.1. Classification (NCBI taxonomy): domain Bacteria; kingdom Bacillati; phylum Bacillota; class Bacilli; order Caryophanales; family Bacillaceae; genus Bacillus; species Bacillus sp. SIMBA_074. The sequence goes on from NZ_JAWRYM010000001.1 coordinate 322,234, forward strand.
ACGATTCACCTCTAAAGTTTTTTATTACCTTCATTATGTCAGGAAACCTTTCCAGAAACTATCGCTTTACCTTTCATGAACATGACATTTTTGTAAGATTTTCCTCGAAATAAATCCCGCCTCAAATTTTGGGCGGGATTACTTTAACTATATTCGATTCATAAACCAATATTGCGTAATCGCTAAATATTCTCGTACATTCGATGGAATGATAATTGGCTTCGGTGTTTTGGCCGGAAGCCCTTCTAATTGCAAACCTTGTTTTGCAGCTATTTTTTTCGCTCTAAACATATGGAAATCGTTTGTTACGATCATACCTTTTTTCATATTGGCTGGAATTAACGGCTTTGAGAATTTAATATTTTCATCTGTGCTCGTCGACTTATCTTCCATTATAATGCGGTCTTCTGCAATATTTTGTTTCATTAATCCTTGTTTCATCGCTAATGCTTCTGTAATATCTTCACCTTTTCCTTGGCCTCCAGATACAATAGCAATTGTTTTATCATGTAATTTTAAATACTCAGCTGCTTTATCAATACGATATTGCAATGAATAAGAAGGTTTTGTTCCATTTACTTTCGATCCTAGTACAATTATATAATCCGCATCATCAATTGCATGCATATGCCCATGCTTATAAATGTTATATTGTAAAAACCCCGCATATACGGCGCAAATCATTATAACAACTAAAATATACTTGATTATTTTCTTCTTTCTCATATCCATATACCCCTATTCCCTTTACTTCCTTTATCATAATATCCATTTATTCGTTTGTATACAGACGAATTCCAATTAAGCCTAATTTATCCTCCAAAAGGTAATATTTCTATTAATTTCGGGAATAGTAAGTACAACTTCGCACGAAGGAGTGTCCCTATTGCTTCTCTTTTTATGTAACGTATCATTCTTTTTCATCTTATTTTTACTATCACTTAAGCTACTTGGTAAATCTGCATTAGCACAACTAACTCCTCATGATTTTGGGGCTATTATCTTTTTATCTTATTTAGCTTTTCAAGCCATACCAGTCGCTGGTGCTTTACAAGCATTTCTCGGTATGGTCGTTATTACATGTTTGCATTTGCTTCTTACAAAATTAAGCCTACTCAACAAACTAAATCGTTTTATTCTCGGACACCCCATTATTTTAATTAAACATGGTGATATTATTTTTGAGAACTTACAAAAAAGTAGATATCCGATCCCTGAATTGCTTTCTAACCTTCGCGTCGCAGGATATCCAAGTGTTCATGAAATCGAGTATGCGATATTAGAAGCGAATGGCGCTATTAGTATTTTACCAAAAAGAGAACTTGTGCCTCTGACTCCAAAAGATATGAATATAAATGTTAAGTATGCAGGCTTACCAATTGCTCTTATCGTTGATTCACAAATTCAATACGATAACTTAAAATTAATCCATAAAAATGAAAAGTGGTTACATGCAGAGTTAATGGAGAAAGGCGTTACAAATATTAAAAATGTGGCTTTCGCTTCTGTGCAGGAGACAGATGGATCTTTTGCGATTAGTTTAAAAGAATGAAAAAAAATCCCCTTACTTGTTCAAGGGGATTTTCTTCACTATATTGCTTTTTTCTCTCTCACCATGTTTAACGGAACAGGATGTTTCATACGATTCATCGTAAATACGATAATTGCTGTCAATACTTCCGCTACTGGCATAACGAGCCAAATTCCGTTTATACCAAATACTTTTGGCATAATCCATAACAATGGGATAACAAATAATAAACCTCGGCTCATTATTATAAGTACTGATTTTTTCGTTTGTCGCACTGATTGGAAGTACTCTCCATATACAATGTTATAGCCTAAAAATACATATTGAATAAAGAATAAACTAATACCTGTTAACGTTAACTCCAGTAGTTCTGGCGATTGAACATTAAATAAACCTATAATATATTTCCCGAAGAATAAACCGACAACAATTGCAATACCTCCGAGTACAAGCGCAATTTTTACAGCAAACTGCAATCCTTCACGCAATCTTTCTGATAAGTTTGCACCGTAATGGAAACTAGCGATTGGTTGTAACGCTGCACCAACACCGAAGAATAATAGCAATGTCATTGCATGAATACTATTCACCATCGCATATGAAGCTACACCTAGTTCTCCTGCATATTGAACGAACGCAATGTTAAAACCGATCGTTACGATTGCAACTGTACTTTCTGCTGTAAAACTTGGGAAACCGATCACCATAATTTGTTTAACCGTATCCCATTCAAAATGGAATTTCGTCCATTTTAAAATACTACTTTTTCTAAAGAAGTGAGTTAATAATACAAGGAAACCAATTGCCGCTGAAAGAATAGTAGCTGAAGCAGCACCAGTTACACCCCATCCAAAGATGAAAATAAAAATATAGTCGAACACTATATTTAATACAGCCGTTACAACAAGACCTGCCATTGCTAAATTAGGATTTCCGTCATTTCGTATAAATGTACTTAAAATATTTTCTAAAACGTATATCATTCCAAATGTTAATAACACCTGTAAATAGTCTAATGCGTATGGTAAAATCACTTCATTCGCACCAAATAAATATGCTAAATCTTCTATTCTCCATAAGCAAATAGCCGCTAAAACGCCAACGATAACAACTGCTACTGTCATAGATTGAGTAAAGATAGACCTTGCTCTTTCCAGTTTATTTTCACCTAGTGCAATGGAATATAGCGTTGCTCCGCCCATTCCAATCCATAATGAAATAGAGAAGAAAATTGAAAATGCTGGAATAGCTACGTTTACTCCGGCTAAACCGTTCGCTCCAACTCCTCTACTAATCATGACTGCATCAATCACAATATTAACCGACATTAATACCATCCCAAGAACAGCTGGTATTAAATACGTAATAAATAAACTTTTAATTGGTTTTTCTCTTAATTTTTCTGTTGTTTCCATCATATAAATGCTCCTTTTTCAATGCTCTGTTCACAGTTTAAACCTTCAAGTTACTTGAAGGTCAATAGAGAATCGAAAAATATATAAGCCTATTTTTTAACAACAGGTATTTGAATTTCCGTTACTTGCTCCTTCGGATTTTCTGTTACGGACCAATCAATTAATGCAAGTTCCAGTGCATCTCCCCACACTTCATATCCTTCGTTATCAATGTGCTTTAATAATTCCGTATACGTTGCGTCTGTTTCTTCATATGGTCCATGGTGATAAGAACAGGCAAATATCCCTTCTTTTATTTCATCTGAAGTATGCGCTTCAAAAGGCATGTAATCCAATAAAATAAACACACTGTTATATGCTTGAAACTCATTTTGCATTAATGCTTTTTTTGAAACTGTTACACCGATATCACCTGAAAATAAACTATTATCAATTTGCTTCATATTTTTTTGCAACGAATGGATATAATATTCAAACATATCATCCGTTGTATTTGGTGCAACTGCAATTGCTGTAATTTTTCGTTTCGGTATCTTTTTATAAATAATTTGATTTGCTTCAGATTTCGTCGCTTTCTTCATTAAATGGATTTTATGTTCCATTTTTGCCAAAGCATACTCGATTTCTCTTTGTTTTTTCAGCATCATTTCTTGTTGTTTTTCAAGTAAATTCAGCGCATAAGATGGATTTCGTTCATCAATATATTTCTTTATTTCCTTTAACGGGATGTTCAATTGGCGTAAAAATTTAATCGTATCTAATAGTGAAAACTGATCAATTGTGTAATAACGATAATTGGTTTGAGGGTCAACAATTGACGGATGAAAAATCCCTTTTTCATCATAATAACGTAATGTAGATTCCGCTATATTATGCATTTTCGCCATTTCCCCAATTGTAAAACGTTGATTTAATAACATTTTTCTTTCTCCATTCATTATATGTAAACTTTATTACTTCCTATTATATATCTATATCCCCCGTTTCTAAAACGAATCCTCTCATGAAAATCTGCTATTTTTTCATTGATTTTTAATAAATTTTATTATATATTAATTACAGGTTCAAATTACAAGTTCAAAAGAACTCGTAAATAGACCCTTTGTTTAATGGATCTTTACATATTATCATTAGGCAAATTCCGAGAAATCGTATGATAAAAATAAAAAATGATGAGGAGAGGATCAAATGGAATTCGAATTTTTCTTTCAGATTGCACTTATTTTATTAAGTACAAAGCTCGCTGGTGACCTTAGTGTTAGATTAGGTCAACCTTCTGTACTCGGTAAATTAATCGTTGGTATCGTTATCGGTCCAGCTATATTCGGATGGATTGAAAATTCAGAGCTTCTAACACAATTAAGTAATGTCGGAGTTATTCTTTTAATGTTTATGGCAGGACTTGAAACAGATTTAGAAGAATTAAACGCAAATCGTAATTCTTCTTTAGCTGTTGCACTTGGAGGTATCGTTCTTCCATTCGTAGGTGGTTACGTTGCCGGTCTTGTTGTCGGTATGGAACAAGGGAATGCTGTCTTTTTAGGATTACTTCTATGTGCAACAAGTGTTAGTATTTCCGTTCAAACACTTCGTGATTTAGGTAAAATGAAAACACGTGAAAGTACGACGATGCTTGGAGCCGCTGTATTTGATGACATTCTTGTTGTTATTTTATTAGCATTTGCAATGAGCTTCTTAGGCACAGATGACGTTAACTTAACAATGATTATCTTGAAGAAAGTAGTATTCTTTGCTTCTATCATTTTAATTGGTTGGAAAGGTGTTCCAGCAATCATGCGTTGGTTATCACCGCTTCGCGTATCTGAGTCTATCGTTAGTGCTGCGCTTATCATCTGTTTCTCATTCGCATACTTCGGCGAACTATTAGGAATTGCTGGTATTATCGGTGCTTTCGCAGCTGGTATCGCTATTTCTCAAACGAACTACAAACATGAAGTAGAAAAGAAAGTAGAACCAATTGCTTACGCTATGTTCGTTCCAGTATTCTTTGTTAGTATCGGTATGAATATTACATTTGACGGTATTGGCGATCAAATTTGGTTCATCTTAGCATTAACAGTTATCGCTGTATTCACAAAACTAATCGGTTGTGGATTCGGTGCACGAATCACTGGATTTGATGCAAAGTCTTCTGCAATTATCGGTGCTGGTATGGTTTCTCGTGGTGAAGTTGCACTTATCATCGCAGGAACAGGACTTTCTTCTGGCCTATTAGCACAAGATTACTTTACAGCAATCGTTATCGTAGTTATTTTAACAACGATGATTACACCACCAATGTTAAAATACACTTTTGGTGCAAAAGATAAAGCAATGAAAGCAAGTAAATAAGTTTCATATAATAAAAGGAGATTGCTCTCTTATAAGATAGCAATCTCCTTTTTCATTTTATCTTTAAACAATTCCATTCATTTTTAACCAGTTTTCAAACATAGTTCGCGCTTCTTCATCATCGATATCATTACTAAATGAATACACCTTAATGCCATAATCATCTATATATTCACCTAGCTTCATTTCCTCCACTTTTTTGTAAAAATCATCTACCTCATAGTGTGGAATATATGCATCCCAAACTGCCTCATTTATTCTTTTGTACGCTGTCACTTCTAAATCATATCCGTCTTCATAATAACCAATGTGATAATGTTTGTTAGGATCATATTTCTCCATTAAAATCTCCTCCTTGTAAACAAAAGCGAGCCTTATATTACAGCTCGCTCCTCTCGTTCTATTTATTAAATACGTTCCATCGCTGTCTTCAACGTTCCGACAATAAAAGCAATTTCTTCACCTGAAATAACAAGCGGTGGCGCTAATGTTAATACGTTATTATACCCTGCCGTTGTCATTCCGTTACGCCCAATAATAAGCCCTTTTTCTTTACAAGCATTTACAACACTTGCAATTTTGTCATTATCAATTGGTTCTTTCGTCGCTTTATCATTTACTAGTTCGATTCCAACTAATAGCCCTTTCCCTCTAATATTTCCAACAAGTGGATGTTCTCCGATTTCTTCTTTTAATTGATTTAATAAAAGCGAACCCATTTGTGCAGAGCGCTCAATTAAATTTTCATTTTCCATAATCTCTAAGTTTTTAAGCGCTAATGCACAAGCCGCTGGATTTCCACCAAATGTATTAATATGGCGGAAGAATTCATATTCTCCTGTTCCTTTAAATGCCTCATAAATTTCTTTTTTTACAGCTGTTGCTGATAATGGTAAATATGCGCTCGTAATACCTTTTGCCATCGTAACGATATCAGGCTTAACGTCATAGTTCATAAACCCAAATGCTTTTCCTGTACGCCCGAAACCACAAATAACTTCATCACTTATAAGTAGTGCTCCGTGTTTTTGACATGTTTCGTGAATTGCTTTCATATAGTCTTGTGGTGGCATTAAAATACCTCCGCCTGTAATAATTGGCTCCATAATAAATGCTGCTATCGTTTCACTTAATTCCCATGTCATAACACGATCTACTTCTTTCACACACTCTACATCATAAATATCTTGCGATTCCACTTCTGGCATGCGGTAACAATCTGGAGGCGTTACGTGTAAAAAACCTGAAGCAAATGGCTCATATTGATATCTACGTTGTGCTTGGCCAGTTGCCGCCATCGTTGCCATTGTGTTTCCGTGATAACCACGATAACGTGACATAAATTTGTAACGATGCGGTTCACCTTTTTGAGCATAATATTGTCTTGCTATTTTAAAAGCGGTTTCATTCGCTTCTGATCCACTATTAGAGAAGAAAATAACATACTCTCCACCAAGCCACTCGTTTAACTTTTCAGCGAGCTTAATTGCTGGTTCATGTGATTGTGACATCGGAAAATATGATAATGTTTGCAATTGCTTATAAGCTGCCTCTGCAAGCTCTTTTCTTCCATATCCGCTATTTACACACCAAAGACCACTCATACCATCTAAGTATCTTTTTCCTTGTATATCTTCAACCCAGCACCCTTCTGCTTTTGCCCCTACCATTGTACTACTTGGACTAAAGGGACGCATTCCGTGCCACACATATTGCTCATCTTTTGCTAATAATTCATCGGTTTGTTTTGTCTTCATCATTTCTTCCACCTTCCATAACAACTTATTTTTCACAAAGCTGCGCTGGTGCCATGATGAGTTAAATTTCTCCCTGCCTATTTTCATTCCACAAACACAAGACAAATCCTACCAAAATTAAAGTAATATTTATAAGAAAATGTCAAAAGAAAGAGGAGCTTTTCTTATATTTCGAAAAGCTCCTCTTTTTTAATGCGAAGATGCATCACTAATACCATGACCAGTATTAGATTTCACAAGAATTTCATCAAATTTCGCTGCATCTTCTTTCTTACTAGAGAAAACAGTTCCTAAATATGCTGCAAGAAACCCGAGCGGGATCGAAATAATTCCAGGTGTCGTATATGGGAATATCGCTTCTCCAACAAAAATAGCTTTTCCAGCTACTGGGTTCCAAACATTTGGACTTAACGCTACAAGAACAATCGCTGATACAAGACCAACAATCATACCAGAAATTGCTCCTGTTGTATTAAAACGCTTCCAATAGATTGTAAATAATATAACCGGTAAATTTGCACTCGCTGCAACCGCAAATGCTAGTGATACTAAAAATGCTACGTTTAATGTTTGAGCAAATAAAGCAAGTATAATAGATACTATCGCTACTCCAATAGACGCATAACGAGCCATTGACACTTGCTCTTTTTCCGTTGATTTTCCTTTACGGATAATCTCATTATAAAAATCATGCGCGAATGCTGATGCTGCTGTTAACACAAGTCCTGCTACTACAGCTAAAATAGTTGCAAAAGCAATTGCTGATACGAAAGCAAATAAGAAATCTCCGCCTAATGCTTTTGCTAATAAAGGTGCTGCCATATTACCAGCAGGGTTTGCTTTAATAATCGCCTCATTTCCTACAAACGCTGCTGCTCCAAACCCTAAGAAAATTGTCATAATATAAAACGCGCCAATTAACCACGTCGCATATACAACAGATTGACGTGCAGTTTTTGCATCACGTACTGTAAAAAAGCGGACAAGAATATGTGGTAATCCCGCTGTACCAAGGACTAGTCCTAAATTTAAAGAAAGTGTATCAAGACCATCCTTATACTTTACTCCTGGATTTAAAAACGAATCTTTTAATGGAGTAGCTGTTTTCATGTGAGCGAACATTTCAGTCACACTGAAATTAAATTTGGAGAAAACGATAACAGAAATAATAAATGTCCCTGCCATAAGTAGTACAGCCTTTACAATTTGAACCCAGCTCGTAGCTGTCATTCCTCCAAAAATAACATACACAGTCATAAGTGTACCTACGATTAATACAGATGTTGTATATTCAATACCTAATAATAGTTTAATAAGTGCACCCGCACCAACTAATTGTGCAATCATATAAAAAATTGAAATCGTCATCGTATTAAGCGCTGCTATACCACGAACTTTTTTCGCATCAAAACGTGCCGCAATCATATCTGCTAACGTGTACTTCCCTAAATTTCTAAGCGGTTCTGCGACAAGATATAGAACAACTAAATAAGCAACTAAAAAGCCGATACTATAAAAGAACCCATCAAACCCAGTTAACGCTATCGCTCCGGCTATACCAAGAAATGACGCAGCAGACATGTAATCCCCAGCAATAGCCAGACCATTTTGCCAGCCAGTTAATCCCCCTCCAGCCGTATAAAATTCACTCGCATTTTTCGTTTTTTTTGATGCAAAATAGGTTATGACGAGCGTACCAAGAACAATAATTAAAAATAGTGCAAACGCAGTAGTATTCAAATTCAGCCCCTCCCTTTTTGCATATCTTGCAGAATTTTTTGCGAAATTTCATCAAAGGATTCGGCTTTCTTGCTGTAAATCATACATAATGACCATGTCATAATAAATTGCGCAAAAGCAAATACCCATGCCCATGTCACATCACCAAACGCCGGTGTATTAAGCACCTTTGAATACGATGTTAAAATAGGTAGTGCTATAAAAAAACTTAAAAAGAAAATACTCATCGGAATGATAAACTTCTTTTTCGTATCTAATAACAATTGAAACTCTTCAGACTGAACAACTTCTGTATAATTCACCTCATTTTTTAACTTACGTGCTGACGTATCATCTCGTTTCATTCTCTGGTCCCCTCTCTTAACTTAAAATACAATTCCTCCTTGCATACCTAAAGACTAAATTTTATAAATATTCAGAAACTTATTTCCATTTTAGACAATCTATACATTCCTGCAAAGATTTTTCGATAGACATTTTTCGTCATTTTCTCCTAAATTTTCAATATACTTTTTTAACATAAAATTTGATTGATTCGATTAAACTTTTATTCCCATTAAAATAGAAGAAAGAAGTAGTGCTTATCGCACTACTTCTTTCTTTGTCTCCTTTTCTAAATTACGAGCTGTTTCACTTAATTCAACGTCTTTTCCATCTTTAAGTGTTCTAAATATAAAATCGAATACTGGATTTGAAACTCCGAACCAAAACTTTTCATTTTTATAATGGTGTAATATGTGCTGTTTTTTTAGCCATCTTCCAAACTTAGTGAAGGGACGAATCGGTTTATGTGCAATATAATGTTTCCATTCATAAACGAGGAGCATGATAATCATTCCGATTCCGAATGAAAGTGTAACAGTAACACTTTTTGTAATACCATACGTTATAAGTAAATATATAGTAAAGCTAGGTATACTAAACCATACAGGCAAAAATAAAAGTTTTAAATCATCTGGATATACGTGATGATCATAATGTAATCTTCTTAACATTTTTAATAAAAATGCGTTTTTAGGCGGCTTTAAATGGAATAAAAAACGGTGTGTCATATATTCGTTAAACGTATAAAAAACAATCCCAAACATACACGCTAACATACCAATCCATGTGAAAAATTGCATTTTTAAAATAATAATAAAAATTAATAGAACACTATACATAATAACAATATCATGTTGTAAAAAAAACTCTTTCACCACTCTTTTCATCTTACTTCCCCCTTTTCCACAAAAACAGCCGCAACATATCGTTACGACCATTTTTTTCTATTTCATTCTTATTCTATTCACTTTACAAATTTGCCTGCTGTTCTATTGTCGAGAAAAAAGTGTTCGGACCAAATATATTTTGCTTCGGAATAATGTGTTCTACTGCAAACACTGTTACTTCTCCTCTTTGTACTTCTCCAATAATGAGACCAAATACTTCATGATTTACCGCAAACGTTGGTTGTTTCGTTTGCAGTAACCTTGCTGCATTTTTAAATACCGCTTCATATAGTGGATTCCTATCAGTAATTTCTTTTCGGATTTTTGGTGCTAAAGTGATGATAATTTCTTTTCCGTCAATAGTGGTTCGATACATAAAAATCTCCCCTTCAATCTTATATGAACAACTGTAAAGCTTTGTATGCAAAATGGATAGAATATCCTACTAAAATAATACCTGCTCCGGCTGTAATATAGCCAAGTGCTTTTTTCTTTAATAAAGTTCTTCCAAAATGTACAGAAAAAGCAATATTTAAATTCCACAAAATAATACCAACAATAATACAAAGACTGTACAAAAAAGCTTCTTGTTTCGTTACCTTTGTAAGCAACGAGCTAAGTGTACTTCCATATATACCAAACCAAAAAACGAGATTTAATGGATTGGATATCGCAATTAGAAATCCTGCCATAAAAGATTGTTTAAGTCCACCTATCTCTTCTTGTTTATATTCCATATTAGAGTGAGAAATTCCTTGTTTTACACTTTGAAACCCTAAATAAAACAACAAGAAAAAACCAGCGCAATACATAAAAGCTTGTACATATGTATACATAAACACAGAAGATAAACCAAAATAAATAAGCAGCATAAACAAAATATCAGCAGTCATTCCTCCGATTCCAACAATCCACGCATGCCAAAATCCACGTTCAATTCCTCGTTTTAACATTTCAATATTAATCGGACCTACAGGTGCAGCTAATGAAATACCTAATACTATTTGTTGTATAATTGCTCCAAACATCGCTCTATCCTTTCTACCTCTTTTACTATTAAATAATGATGCAAATAAAGAAAATAGACTAGCTTTCATAAAAATTATTCACTAATACAATACCCTTTTTTATCCAAAATATGCAAAAGAGCCATCCAGTTGATGGCTCTTATTTCTCTACTCTATGATGAAAAGGACATTTACCTTTAATCGGCTCAATATCATCCCCTATGAAATATTGTTTCCATTCACGATGATTAGGATCGCCGTAGTGACTAATGTTAGGGTGCTTCGGCAACTGATCCCACTTTTCAACTCGTTCACGGACCATTTGTCTTGAATACGCCCCTTTAGGACGATCTCCTTCTAATCCATCGAAAATAGTTCGTGGCTGGAATCCAATAACGAGAGAATTTCCTAAATGCCTAGTCTTTCGCTGTTTATAAGCTGGCGCATTCCCAAATGCAAATATTGGTTCACCACCAAATGAAAATTCCCATAAATGATGGTCTGGATTTTTCGGGATTTGCTTTGGCCATAATTGATTATCTTGTTCATGCAAATATTGTAGTACTTTCCAAAAATAATCTCGATAATATTCGATTGATTTTTCTTCACATTCCGGTTCCACAAAAAGAAAAAATCCTCTTCTTACAATCGGCCGCTCTTTCATTAGCTCCAAAAAAGTTAACATTGTATTGGGCAAATGACTCCAATCATTATGAGAGAGAAATGAATAACGAAGTTCATTCTTCTTCAAAGCTGTTAAACCGAAATAACACGGGAAGGTTGGTTCTAACACGACACTCGAAAAATCATGAAATTCTTTTGCAACCCAATTCGGTATGTCGACTCTATTTTTCATCCCTTCATTATCTAATAAATAAGACTCATCCATTCTTTCACCTCATTATGTACAGCATTCACTTAAGAATATTACATACTCGGCTTGTCCTATACCTTTTTAAAAATTCGAGAAAAAATTAATTCAAAATACAAAATTTTAAAAACGCTTACTTGACTAAATTCTACCAATTCATGTATATTTAAATTAATCATTTAGCAGAATATTCGAGAATATAGCATTTTTTATTTTTATTATTTTTTAATGAATTTCACTAAATGAAAAAAGGAATCGTTTTTAGGAGGAATTGTGACATGCAAGGAAAAGTAAAATGGTTTAACAATGAAAAAGGTTTTGGATTTATCGAAATGGAAGGCTCTGAAGATGTATTCGTACATTTCTCTGCTATTCAAAGCGACGGCTACAAAGCTTTAGAGGAAGGTCAAGAAGTATCTTTCGACATTACTGAAGGAAACCGTGGACCTCAAGCTGCTAACGTAGCAAAACTTTAATCCCACATATGACAGGAGGTTACCTTACTTGGTAACCTCCTTTGTTATTCCTTTGTATATTTCCGTTTTCCAGAGCAAAAACTATGTGAAATGCGCAAAATACAAAGGAGGCAATAACAATGGGGTCACATGTAAATGATTTTGAAGAGGTAAAATTCCGTGTAGAAACTGCACAAAAAATGGTAGGTTCTGCAACAATTTCAATGGATCCAGACACATTAGAGCATGCCACTACTGCAGTAGAATCGGCTCGTTCTCAGCTTGAAATCATGAAATCCGTTGCAACGGATTTAGATGAGCCATTTCTAATGAATGAAGAAAAAAAATTAAGTAAATGCGAGCATCAATTACATGAAGCGAAGCACTAAAAAACATCCAGAGAAAATTCTCTGGATGTTTTTTTATGACAATTGCTCCCCATACTTTTTCAACTTCTCTCCAACCGTACATTGCCGTATACAAAAAGAATGGGCATAGTATTTACTATGATTTTTCCGATTATGTTCCTGCAGGAAACACCCTCCGCAATACGTTTCTAATAAGTCATTTACCTCTGTAATGAGTTGCTTCTTCTTCACGTGTGCACCTCTCTATTCGGTTATTTCTTTATGACTATCAATTGTCGTCCCTTCTAATGCTTGCGCTGCTAATTGATGTGCCTCTTTATTTTGTTTTCTAGATATCGGTTCACAAATAAGTTTTAATTTCATTTGCTTCGCTTTTTGTTCAATTTGATCTAAGTAATGATTTAAATGTTCATCATAGCAAGGCCATTCACCAGCTAATTGCTGCAGTACAACTTGAGAATCTCCACGAAGTGTAACTGCTTCATATTTAATTCCTAATTCCTCGAGTGTATTCATCCCGTATAATAATGCTGCATACTCCGCTTCGTTATTATCATATATACCTTCTATGTATGCATTGCGACGAATTCGGTAATTTGTATTTCCTTTTTTATAGTATACACATATACCAACCCCAGCTTCTTTCGTCTGTACATCATAACCACCATCAAAATAAACTTGAATTTCTTGCGGATCTTCCTCCACTTGCTTACTCAGTTTTTTCATTTCTTTTAATGACCATTCCGCGTCCATTTCATCGAAAAATAAAAGTTCTTTCACCCTACCTGTTTTCTCAAAATCCTCCGCAAATTGAAGCACTTCTTCTATGTTCATATAATCTGTTGTTAATTCAGTTTGTAAACCACGCTTCGTTTTATACAACCAATGTATTTTATATTTCATACTAGATTCCCCTTTTATAAGACTTCTTATATTTATCCCGCTATTTGCGGTCAGTAAGACTCCCACCTTAAAATTTAACGAAAGCAAAGAAGTTAGGCGGAAGATCAACTGTCCGTAAATGCCCGATTGGTGTGGGCTAATAATCAGTGGGGTCCCCCCACTGATTAAAGTTTCACTTTATTTTATTATATTTTATCAGGAGTCACAGTATTATATACAATTTAATCACATACAAAAAGAGCCATCCTAAGTAAGGACAGCTCTTTCATCTATTGCATAAATCTTTCAAATTGCACTCGCTTATTAATCCAGTACATTACAGGCATACCAATTGCCATTACAACAAATTCACCAACTGCACAAGTTAGCCATGTCAATAAAAATGGCAGATCAAACGCAAGATGAAGTTCAATTGCAATCATAAACATTGTGACTGTAAAAATAACTGTATTAAAAATCATACGAGCCCAAACACCTTTAATGAAGCGCATAGAAATAATAGTTGCAAGTAATGCAAGAATGGATTGCCCTACTCCAAATACTAAATCATAAGCGATCATAGGTGAGAAAAAGAGATTCGTTAAAAATACACCTAATACAATCCCGTAAATTGCTTTCTTATTGAATACAACGAGATGATTAAACATCTCTGAAATACGAAACTGTACACTCGTAAAGCCAAATGGCTGAATAAGCATAGAAACAGCAATATATAATGCCGCTAAAATACCATTACCGACTAATGTTCTTATATTCATGACAAAATCTCCTTAGTTTTTTTACGTGGGATGGTTTCGAACCACGTTATTCGTTTTTAAGCAACAAGATTATATTTTACGCAATAGGCACTCTTTCGTCAATAGATTCCTATCATTTACTACCTTTTTTCTTTTGGACAACGTATAATAAAACATATGAAAGATTTAGGAGGTTTCACTTCATGACAGCAACAATTCAAAATGAAAAAGTGATCGTTTCCATTTCTGACAAAGGTGCAGAATTACAAAGCGTTCGCTTAAAAGAAGATAACACTGAATACTTATGGCAAGGCGATTCTACTTATTGGGGGCGCCGCGCACCAATTTTATTCCCAATTGTCGGCCGATTAGTAGATAATACATACTACGTAGATGGTAAACCATATTCTTTAACACAACACGGCTTTGCTCGTGATCTTACATTCTCTGTAAAAGAACAAAGTGAAACGAATATTACTTATATTGTTACTAGTAATGAAGAAACATTAAAAAAATACCCATACGAATTCGAATTACTCGTTTCTTATGAGCTAGATGGACAAATCGTTCATGTAACATATGAAGTAAATAACCCTACTTCAAAAGAGATGTTCTTCTCAATCGGAGCACATCCTGGTTTCAACTTCCCCTTATTAGAGGGCGAATCATTTACAGATTATCATTTATCATTTAATGGTTCTGAACGCTTAGAAACAAGCGTATTAGAAGGACCTTATCTTTCAAGTAAAAAGCAATTAATCGCTGAAAATACCAATGAATTACCACTTACATACGATTTTTTCAAAAATGATGCACTTATTTTTGAAAATATGAATACGGATGAAATCTCTATTCGTTCTCATAAACATAATAAATTTGTAAAAGTAGAATTTGACGGATTCCCATTTGTCGGTGTATGGACACCAGGCGAGAACGCACCTTTCTTATGTATTGAACCTTGGTACGGGATTGCTGATGAAGTAAATCCGGCAAAAGATTTCAAGGAAAAAAAAGGAATTCAATCTTTACAAGCGAATGAAACATTTACATGTCGTTATAGTATTACAATCGGCTAAAGTACTCTATCCCCTACTTCAAAGAAACATATAAGTAGGGGATCATCTTATAATTTGGAGGTTTCTCATTTTGATTGAAGTATATATTGATGGTGCATCAAAAGGAAATCCTGGTCCTTCTGGTGCTGGAGTGTTTATTAAAGGCGTGCAACCAGCTGTACAATTATCATTGCCCCTTGGGACAATGTCCAATCATGAAGCAGAATACCACGCTTTACTTGCGGCATTAAAATATTGCACAGAGCATAATTATAACATTGTCTCTTTTCGTACCGATTCGCAGCTTGTCGAGCGAGCTGTCGAAAAAGAATACGCAAAAAACAAAATATTCGCACCACTATTAGAGGAAGCACTGCAGTACATAAAAAGTTTCGATCTCTTTTTTATTAAGTGGATTCCAAGTAGTCAAAATAAAGTTGCTGATGAATTAGCTAGAAAAGCTATCTTACAAAATTAACGGGGGTATGAGTGTGAAAAAAGATTGGATTGCTCCTCTTGCTTTATTATTTGTCTCTTTTATTTGGGGAGCTACGTTTGTTGTCGTTCAAAATGCTATGTCTTTCGTTGGTCCATTTACTTTTAATGGTATTCGCTTTTTATTCGCTGGAATTATTTTATTATTCGTTCAAATGATTTTCTCAAAAGGAGCTTCAAAACAAGATATAAAACAGAGTAGCTTCGCTGGATTAATTGTTGGATTCTTTTTATGTATTGGCTATGTATTACAAACATCCGGCTTACTTTATACAACTTCTTCAAAAGCTGGTTTCTTAACAGGGCTTAGTATCGTTATGGTACCAATTTTGTCTTTTATCTTTTTAAAACAAAAAGCTACCATTTTTATCGTAATGGGCATTGCTGTAGCAACAGCAGGTTTATACTTATTAACGGCTGGTGATTCTTTTCAATTAAACATTGGAGATATACTCGTTCTCGGTTGTGCAGTTGCTTTTGCTGCCCATATTCTTGTTAACGGTTTCTTTTCTAAGAAAATATCACCTTTATTACTAAGCACCTCTCAAGTATTAGCTGTCGGTATATTTTCTTCTATTTGCGCTTTTTTGTTTGAAGATTGGGAAAAATTATTTTCAGTTTCACTATGGACAAATCAATCCTTTTTATTCGCTCTATTTCTAACTTCCCTATTTGCGACATCCATTGCTTTTTTCATTCAAACATCTGCACAAAAACATACTTCTCCAACAAGAGTAGCAATTATTTTCGCAATGGAGCCCGTTTTTGCTGCATTAACAGGCGTTCTAGTTGCAAACGAACAACTTTCTATTTCTGCCATTATCGGTTGTTTATGTATTTTCCTAGGCATGGTTTTTGTTGAGCTACCTTCCAAAACAAAAAAAGAAGCGCAGGCTGCGTGAAGTTACGCTTGTAACTTCCGCATAAAAGCCTTAGCGCTTTTTTTATCTGTAATTTCTTCTTCTTTCAATCGTTCTAATAATGCAACAAAATAACTCCCATCAAACTGTAATTGATGTTTAATCGTCGCTTCTATTGCTACGTTCACAATCCCATCAGATGCACCAGTATATCCTTGTCCGAACATAATAAATCCTTGTGCTTCCTCTGATAATTTAAATCCTTTCGTATGTAAGAATGAAAGATAATCTTCTACTGTTTGCATGATATTCCCACCTACTCAAAAATTCTCCACTTCCTATCATACATGTTTTTATACTCTATGAGAATGAAATTTATTTGACAACTTTGTAAATCTATCGTCTACTTCTTAGAAAAAAAAGGAGTTCCTTACAATATAAAAGAATATGTAAAGTGGAATTTATTTTATATTAAAGGGGATATCGAATGAAACAAGCACTATTAATTATCGATGCTCAGCAAGAATTAATTGATGGAAATGAACAAGAAAATGAAGTTTTTCGTAAAACCGAGCTATTATCTACACTAAATACAGCCGTACAGAAAGCAATAGATGCAAATGCCCTTACTGTTTTCGTAAGAGATATCGATGTTGCTTCTGGTAGCGGAGAAGGATTTGAAGTACATAATCAAATTAAAGTACCTCAGTCTGCAATCCTTATTAATAAAGCAGCAACAAACTCATTCTATGGCACTTCTTTACTTGAACTTTTAAAAGAAGAAAAAATTAATCATATTGTTATAGGGGGATGTAAAACAGAACATTGCATTGACACCGCAGTTAGAACAGCTACTGTACAAGGATTTGACGTTACATTAATTAAAAATGGTCATTCCACAACTGATTCTGACGTATTGTCTGCAGAGCAAATTATTGGTCATCATAATAAAACTCTACACGGTCATTATAATGTTGATCATTTTTCTATGGTGAGAGATATCGAGGAAGATCTCTTTCAGCCAACTCACGACCAATATCGTGATTAACGAAAAAGAATCCTTCATTCAGAAGGATTCTTTTTTATCCAAAAATTTGTGCCGCAATACTATATAGCTCATTATTCCTTTTTAATAATTTATCGCTATTTTTCATCATAATTGGTGGTGTATTAACCTTTTTAGAACCGATAATCTCTAATTCTTTCATGAAATCTTTCTTTCCTTCTGGTACATCCATTCTTAATTTCCCATTATGCCCTTTTGCTAAATAATGTACCATTCTCATTGCCATCGCATCATTTTTAGCAACAATTGGTCCTATTATTTTATTTTCTGGCGTTTGTATACTTATACCGTATCCTAATACATTCTGTTGTGCATCCTTTGTAACAATACATTGTTCACTTTGTATAATTCGATACTTTAAAAACTCTTCTCTATTTGTTCCAAATGCATCTTTATCTATTTGTATTATATCTTCTAAATCACGTTCTTCATAATTCACAATATACTCTTCATTTCCTACACAATGGTAATTCGCATTGTACGAGTTACATATGTATTTAGAAACATAACTAACAGCCCTGAATCCTAGTTTTTCATATAAAATTTTCCCCTCATCCGTGGCAATAAGCATAATTGGGGTTTGAGTTGATACGCTTTTAACACATGAATCCGTTATTATCTTTCCAATCCCTCTTCCTTTATAATCTGGATGTACAATTACCATTCCAATTGAAGCTAATGTCTCCCCGTATAGTATAATTGCAGCGCTTGCAATAAGTTTTTTTCTCTCATTCCATACGCCGTATACAATACCTGAGTTAAAAATCGTTTCAACTTCTTCTCTGTTATAATCCCATCCAATATATGAAGATAATGTAACAATATCCTCTGTATCTTCTTTCCTCAGACGCTCCACTCTCATTTTCAATTCAATCATTCCCCATCCTCTTCTTTAGACGTTTGAACCATTCTGCATGAATCAACTTGTACATGTTTCCCTTTACCAGTCACACACATATCCTATTTTGACCAAGACTATATTGTAAATGAGGTGACAACATGCCCATTACGAATCGATTTTCTACCACCACTAACGGCGCACTCGCTATTACAGGAAACACACTAGGTTTAAGTAAAATTAGCAATCTAAATCGTGCTGGTACAATCGGGGCAATTGGTGCATTCGTAACTACGAATACTGCTTTACAAGTAACTACTTTTCCTGCAGGTACAACGTTAAACTATACACAAAATAGTTCTACCGCTCTTTTAAATATCCCTGCTGGTAGCGCTATTCTTTATGCAGAACTCGTTTGGGGTGGAAACTATTTATCTCGTGATCAAAACATTACGAGTGTATTAGGAAACCCCGTTTCTTTTACAACACCTGTGTCAACATACTCGATTACCCCTTCAGCTGTTACAGCTTCAAATCAAACATTCGTTTCTGGATCTGTCACATTTGGATTTTATACACGATCAGCGGATGTAACGTCACTCGTTCAAGCTGCTGGATCTGGATCTTATACAACAGGTTCTGTTCCTGGACTTGTAGATCCTTTAGACGCTTCTAATGGAGCCATTAATTCTGCAGGATGGACGCTTATTGTCGCTTATCAAAACGGTTCCTTACCCGCAAGAAATTTAACAATTTACGTAGCTGGTAACCGTGTTTCTGTAGAAACCGGTAGTGCAGATGTATCTGTCTCAGGGTTTTTAACACCTGCCGGGGGACCTGTAAGCGGGAGATTATTTTTAAGTTCTACTGAAGGGGATGCTGATTTAACTGGGGATCAAGCTTTATTTGGACCAAATTTCAGTTCATTAAATGCATTATCTGGGCCAAATAATGCTGTTAATAATTTCTTCGGTTCTCAAATTAATAATGCTGCAGGGAACTTAGATACAACTGGTACATTTGGAACGCGAAACCAGAGTGCCTCTACAAGTACAAATATCTCCGCTGGAAGACAAGGATGGGACATTACTTCCATTGATATTTCTCCTTATTTAACAAATTCCCAAGTATCTGCCGCAATTCGTTTAACTACTAACGGGGATGCATATATGTTAAATACAGTCGGTTTACAAATCAATATAAACTCACCTAATATACAAGCAACTAAAAGCGTGAATAAAAGTGTCGCTACAATTGGAGATATTCTAACCTATACAGTTACTGTTCCTAACACCGGACTTCTTCCTGCAAATAACGTTACTTTTACAGATGTTCTCCCTAACGGTACTTCCTTTATACCTGGAAGCGTAACAATAGATAACGTACCACAAACAAACGCAAATCCGGTCGCCGGTATATCTCTGGGGACAATTAATAATGGCTCTTCTCGTACAGTAGCTTTCCAAGCGACTGTCGTTTCTCTTCCAAGTCAAAATCCTATCTCTAACACTGCTAATATTACATTTCAATATACACCGATTGCCGGAGGAACGACTTTTAACGGTCTTGCAACAAGTAACTCTGCAGGAACACAAATTAACCTCGCAGATATTAATGGTACAAAATCAGTTAACAAACTTTTTACCGATATTGGTGAAACATTAACTTACAGTATTGCCTTAGCTAATATAGGAAATATCGCTGCAACTAATGTTATATATACAGATCCGATTCCTAGCGGGACTACTTTCATTCCAGGGAGTGTAACTGTTAACGGAGTTACTCAAGCTGGAGCAAATCCCGCTAATGGTATATCAATTGGATCTATTGCTGCAAATTCTACTACTACTATTTCCTTTCAAGTATTCGTTCCTTCTATCCCACAAACAAATCCAATATTAAATAGTGGTACAACAACATATCAATACATTCCTGTACCAAACCAGCCGGCAGTAAGCGGGACTGACACGACGAATATTGTCTCCACGCAAGTGAATAATGCTACTGTAACAATGACGAAAGCAGTAGATAAAAACTATGCAGATATTGGCGATACACTGACTTACACTGTTGCCTTTACAGGTACAGGTAATACGAATGCGAACAATGTTATTTTTACAGATGTCATTCCTACAGGAACAACTTTTGTCCTAAACAGTTTAACAATAGATGGCTCGACACAAGTTGGCGCTAATCCCGCTAATGGTGTGAACATAGGATCCATCCCAACTGGCACAACCAAAAGTGTTTCATTTCAAGTAGTAGTAAACACAATACCCGTGTCAAATGCCGTATCTAACGGATCAAGCGCTTCTTATCAGTACACCGTTAACCCTAGCCAATCACCCATTATGAAAAACATTTCTTCTAACGTCGTTACTACTCAAATTAACAATGCGAATTTAACATTAACAAAGTCTACAAATAAACAATTTGCCACAATTGGCGAAACGATAAGTTATACAATCCTTATTACAAACAGTGGAAATACGGCCGCCAATAACGTTCAACTAACAGATCCACTTCCAAATGGAACGATATTAACATTAGGTTCTGTAACGCTCAACGGAGTTTTGCAAAATGTAGATTCTCTCGTTGCTTTACCTATCGGCACAATTTCTGGCGGAGCTACTTTCACTTTATCCTTCCAAGTAACAGTCATCAATATTACTGCACAAAACCCTATCATTAATAACGCTTTCGCCTCTTATATTTACACTGTAAATCCAAGCCTGCCACCAACTTCAAAAACTGCAAATTCTAATTCTGTTACATCAACAATTAGACTAGCAAATCTTCATGCTAATAAATCTGTAAGTCAAACGTTTGCGGAAGTTGGAGATGTATTAACTTACACCTTTGCTCTTACAAACGATGGAAACGTTGCTGCGAACAATGTATTACTATCTGATTCTATTGCGAATGGTACTGCCTTTGTACCAAACAGTGTTATGATTAACGGTGTTACTCAGCCGGGCGTTACACCAACTAGCATCAATATTGGTAGTATCAATGCTAGCACAACAATTACAGCTTCATTCCAAGTATTAATAACTAGCATTCCAAATCCTAACCCTATTTCAAATAGCGCTTCCATTTCCTATAACTTTATTGTTGATCCAAACGCTTCACCTGTAAGTACAAATACAACTTCTACTACTACATTTACTCAAGTAAATGACGCAAATGTCATTTCGACAAAAACAGTGGATCGAGCGTTCGCTACCGTTGGGGATATATTAACTTATACTGTTAGCTTAACGAATGCAGGAAGTGTTTCTGCTGATAGTCCAACTTTCGTAGATACAAATCCAGATGGCACTACCTTTATCCCAAACACTTTCCTTATTAATGGTGTGCTCCAAAATAACGCAGATCCAAATATCGGTGTTCCGCTACCCTCCATTCCTGCTAACGGCTCACTTACCGTCTCTTATCAAGTAACTGTTATCTCTTTACCAGCACAAAACCCAACAATCAATTCGTCTAGTACACAGTATAGCTTTATTTTAAATCCGGGCGATCCACCAACTATAGAAACATCTTTAAGTAACACTGTAAGTACACAAATTAACTTAGCAAATGTAGTTATTGTCAAGCAGGTAGATTTAACTATCGCCGATGTCGGGCAACCAATCACATATACAATTGCCTTAGCTAACCTGGGAAATACTCCAGCAAATAATGTAGTCGTTACCGACATACTGCCTCCTGGCACTACTCTCATACCGAATAGTATTTTTATAGGTGGTGCTTTACAGCTAGGCGCAGATCCAAGTACCGGTCTTCAAGTTGGTACAATTCCAGCAGGTGGAATTACAACAATTGTCTTCCAAATTAGTGCAAATGGAATACCTTCACCAAATCCAGTTCAAAACAGCGCTGCACTTCAATATAGCTTTATCGCTGATCCAAGTTTACCTGCTGTTGTTAGAAACGCTACTAGCAATATAGTAACTACACAAATTAATACTGCTAATATTGTTGCTACGAAGCTAACGAGCACAAACTTCGCTGATGTTGGTGATGTCATATTATATGCAACCATTTTAACAAATAACGGTAATATCCCTGCTTCTAATGTAACGTTTACAGATATCATTCCAGCGGGTACCCTGTTCATTCCTAATACTGTAACGATTAACAATGTCCCTATAGCCAATGCAAATCCTGCTAACGGCATTTTTATCGGTACGATAGGAGCGAATTCATCACGAACCATTGCATTCCAGGTTTTTGTACCAACTATTCCTAGTGCAAATCCGATTACGAATCAATCAGGCACAACATTCCAGTACACGTACGATCCATCCAAACCAGTTGTACTTCAAATGGTGGCTTCTAACACAGTACAAACAACAATTAATAACGCTTCGATTACCGCTGCAAAATCTGCAGATAAACAGTTTGCTAACGTAAATGATATTATTACGTACACGACTACTTTAACGAATAATGGAAACACACTTGCATCAAATGTAATATTTACAGATGTAATTCCCAACGGAACATCGTTTATTCCTAATAGTGTAACAGTAAATGGTACTACACTCCCTAATGTAAATCCAGCAAATGGCGTAGCAATTGATCCAATAAACCCCAATACAAATACAACAATCTCATTTCAAGTAATAGTAAATTCCATCCCTAGTCCAAATCCAATCCCGAACCAAAGTAATACAACGTACCAATATGTCGTAAATCCTAACTTACCTCTAGCATCCGCCAATGCGTTAAGTAACGTAATAACAACTCAAATTAATAACGCTACGATCGTCGCTACTAAATCAGTGAATACACCGACAGCTGCAATTGGAGATATCGTTACCTATACGATTGCAGTTACAAACACAGGTAATATCCCTGCTAGTGCAAATGTTTTAACGGATGGGCTTGGCGCAGGAGCTTCATTTATCCAAAACTCCGTAACTATCAATAATGTTCCACAACCAGGATTAGATCCATCACTTGGTGTTCACTTAACAGATATTCCGCCAGGAGATACTGTATTCATTACTTTTCAAGCACAAATTTTAGCGATACCACCTAGTGGCACATTAACAAATAATGCCCTTGTAAATTATGAATATACAGTGAACCCAAACCAATCACCTGCTGTTGGTAGTACAATTACAAACACAACGGTTACTCCAATTATTGATGCTACTCTATCTATAAATAAAACTGTCAATTCAACATTCGCTACTATTGGAGATACACTTACTTTCACTTCTATCATTACTAATTCCGGTAATACTACCGCAAACAATGTTATTTTTACAGATTTAATTCCAGATGGTACAACGTTTATTCCAAATAGTTTTACAGTAAATGGAACAACCATTCCTAATGCAAATCCACAAAATGGTATCAATATCGGTAACATAAATTCAAATGCATCAGTTATACTCAGCTTTCAAGTAAACATTACAACGATCCCAAATCCGAATCCAATTCCTAACAAATCATCGCTTCAATATAGTTTTATTGTAGATATTAATGAACCACCTGTTTCACGAACAGTTAAATCCAATAAAACTTTTACACAAGTAAATACTGCTTCCGTTATCGCAACAAAAACTGCGAGCAGTGCATTTGCTGCTGTTGGCGATACAATTACGTATACAACTACTCTCACTAATAACGGAAATACAACTGCAAACACACCTGTTTTTATTGATATATTACCACCTGAACTTTCATTCGTTCCTGATAGCGTACAAATTAATACCACACCACAACTCGGATTTAGGCCAGATAACGGGATTCCTTTAGACCCAATTCCAGTTGGAGGAACGACAACAATTAGTTTTCAAGCGATCGTTGGCTCAATACCAGCTACAAATCCTACGTTGAATCAATCCAGTACGACATATTCTATCATTGTGGATCCTACCCAGCCGCCAGTGACAGAAACAGCTACAAGTAATCCAACTTTAGTGCAAATTAACGAAGCAATTATTCAAGCAACAAAAAGTGTCGATCGACTATTTTCTGACATCGCACCCGGAAATTCATTTTTAACTTATACAGTTTTATTGGAAAATATAGGAAACACAACTGCTACTAATATCACTTTTACAGATCCGATTCCAAATAATACAGTATTTATAGAAGATAGCGTTCGAGTAGGTGGGGTTTTATTACCTGGAGTAAATCCGGCGAATGGGATACCAATTGGGGATATTATTGCAGGAGATTTTATAAACGTCACCTTCCGTGTGCAAGTAGTTAGCATCCCAAATCCAATTTTCACAATCGGACCTGGAGGACCAAACTCACCTGTTGTAAACGGAGCTTCTATCAATTATCAATTTATGACAGGACCTAATTTACCACTTGTTTCACGAAGTACAACATCTAATCCGGTTTCAACACAAATAAATTCCGGAGAAATTTTGGCAGTTAAATCTGTAGATAAAACTTTTGCAAAGATCGGGGATACACTTTCCTATACAATTTCATTAAGCAACCCTGGAAATGTCACTTCACAAAATATAATTTTCACGGATATTTTGCCTGATGGAACGACATTTATATCTGGTACTCTTGTAAATGATTCTGGTGCTCAGCAAATTGGAAATCCTGGGAACGGAATACAGATTGGAAATATAAACCCAAGCGGAATGGCCGTTATTACTATTAACGCACTTGTTACAAACATTCCAAGTATAAATCCAATCTCTAATTCTAGTTCTGTACAATTTCAGCATATTGTCGATCCAAGTCAACCAGTTATAACTCAAACCGCTTCATCTAATACCGTTACTACGACAATAAATAGCGCAATATTAGCTACCTCAAAAAGTGCTGATAAATCCATTATTTCTGTCGGTGATACAATTACGTATACAACTACTATTACAAATATAGGAAATACACCAGCAACGAATATTACTTTCACAAGCGCTATTCCAGCCAACACTACATTTATACCAAATTCGGTCATAATCAATGGTATGCAGCAACTTGGTGCACGGCCAGCACTTGGAGTCAATATACCCAATATCGCTCCTGGCGCAACAGTAACCGTTACTTTCCAAGTAACTGTTATTTCTGTTCCCCCTTCAAGTTCAATTATGGATAACGATACAATTTTATACTCTTATACCGTTGATCCAAGAGCAGCTCCTGTTACTACTTCTACTTCAACGAACATCGTTACAAACCCTGTACTAGATGCTATGATAACGATGATTAAATCAGTTGATCAAACACTTGTAACACTAGGTGATACTATTACCTATACGACACTTTTAACGAATAGTGGGAATACAAATGCTACGAATATTACGTTCACTGACCTTATTCCAGACGGTACAACGTTCGTTTCGGATAGTGTCACAATAAATGGCATCACACAACTTGGTCTTAATCCTAATACAGGTATTACAATTGGATCAATTGCTCCTAACAGCTCAATAGCAATAGCATTTCAAGTTACCGCTACTTCCACCCCTGTTCAAAATCCCATTGCCAACTCCGCTACTGCTTCTTACACATTTATCGCTGATCCAAATGCACCAATTGTTTCAAGAAATGTTACTTCAAACACAACGTTTACTACAATTAATACAGCTACCATTCTTTCATCAAAGCAAGTTGATAAAGCATTTAGCCATATCGGAGACACACTCACTTATACTGTCACTTTAACAAACAATGGAAATTCCTCCGCACAAAATGTTATATTCACAGATACCGTGCCGAGCGGAACTACTTTTATTGCAAACTCATTTTCTATTAACGGGGTTTCTCAAAGTGGTGCGGACCCATCGAACGGTGTAAATATTGGGCCTATAACAGCTGGGTCTACAGTAACTGTTTCATTCCAAGTAAACGTGGCGTCATTACCAACCGAAAACCCAATTGTAAATTTCTCATCAACATCGTATCAATTAGTCTCACCGCCTGATGCAGAAACTTCAATTAGTAATCCTGTTTCAACACAAATTAGAGAAGCTATATTATCTATGACGAAAAATGAAAGTCTATCCTTTGCAGATGTCGGGCAAACTGCTTTTTACACTACTTCTATTGCCAATGTAGGCAATACGGATGCAACTAATATTGTATTCACAGATGTATTACCAAGTGGACTCACATTTGTTCCTAACACATTAACTGTCGATGGCATTTTACAACCTAATGCGGATCCAAATACAGGTGTATTACTTGCAGCACTTCCACCAAATGAAATATATAGTATCGTCTTTCAAGTTACAGTGAACAGCATTCCACCTATTAATCCAGCACCGAATACAGCATCAACGACATATGAGTTTACTGTTGATCCAGGTAATCCGCCGGTATCGAATACAGCTAGCTCCAACACTACACTTCTTAAAATAAACAACGCAAATATTATTAGCACAAAAACAGCAAATCTTACTTTTGCGGATGTTGATAATACAATAACATTTACACTTAACCTTCCTAATACCGGGAATGTGGCTGCTACTGATGTTACCGTTATCGATATACTTGATAGCAATTTAAGTTTCGTTCAAAACAGTTTCACAGTTAATGGGCAAACCATTCCAAACGCTGATTTATCTACTGGTGTAAATATCGGTTCAATTAATGGTGGAAACACATCAATCGTCACATTCCAAGCCATCGTTTCAACCCTCCCAATCAACAATCCTATTTCTAATTCGGCTCTTACCACTTACCGTTATATTGTTGATCCAGATCAGCCGTTCATTTCAACCTCTAATCAATCTAATACAACGACAACACAAGTTAATAGCGCTATCCTTACTGCACAAAAAAATTCAAATGTGGAAACAGTAGATATTGGGCAAGATATTGTCTACTCAGTTACGATTACAAATAGCGGAAATGTTAGTGCGACGAGTGTTATTTTTACCGACCTAATTCCAGACGGAACTTCCTTTGAACCGAATAGTTTTACACTTAACGGAACTACCATCCCAAATGCAGACCTAATTACAGGCGTTCCAATTGGTGATATCGCGCCAAACCAGTCTGTCATCGTAACATTTCATATTAGTGCCGATGAAATCCCGCCTATAAATCCAATTACCAATCAAGCTAGCGTTAGCTTCCAGCATATCGTTAATCCGGCTAATCCACCTGTTTCAAAAAATATTACTTCTAATAGCGTTACAACAAAAATTGAAAGTGCAATTTTAAACACTATTAAAATAGGAGATAAAGCTTTTGCAACGATCGGTGATACGATTACGTATACAACCACTATTACGAATACAGGAAATATCTCTGCTAACAACGTTGTTTTCTCAGACCCTATACCGACATGGACACAATTTGTTGCAGGATCAGTCATTGTTGATGGCACTTCATTACCATCCGCTTCTATCATTGACGGTGTTGGCATAAATACAATAACTCCAAATCAAATCGTAACAATTATGTTCCAAGTGCAAATCGTAAGCAATCCAACAACTTTCACACCTGAACTCCAAAACTTAGGATTTGTTAACTTCCAATATAACGTAGGCAATTCATTACAAGCTCAGCCTGGCAATGCGGAAACGAACGTCTTCGTTACTTCTATTAATTCAGCAATACTTTCAGCTGTAAAAACTACTAATACAGCCTTTGCAAATATCGGAGACACAATCACTTATACAGTTTTGATTCAAAATAGTGGAAATACAAACGCTACGAATGTAAATTTCTCAGATCTTATTCCAGCTGGAACGACCTTTGTTGAAAATAGTTTTGCTGTAAATGGAAGTATCATTCCAGGGGCAAATCCAAATAACGGAGTTAATATCGGAACCGTTAGCGCGGGTAGTACCTTAACTGTTACTTTTCAAGTCATAGTTACATCTACTCCACCTTCAAACCCAATTAAAAACGTTGCATCTATTCAATTCACATTCATTGTTGACCCGACAGCTCCTCCTGTTACAAGCACAATAAATTCTAATGGCGCTTCAACACAAATTAATAACGCTACCGTTACTACTGTTTTAGAAGCAAATCGATCAATCGTATCCATCGGAGATATAATTACGTATACAGCAACATTAACAAATACCGGAAACTTCCCTGCAAATTCTGTATTGCTCATAAACGGAGTTCCTGTAGGTGCAGTATTCGTTCCAAATAGCGTTACGTTAAATGGAATTTCGCTTCCAAATACAAGTCCAACTCTCGGTATTCCAGTTGGTATTATCGCACCAGGTGATTCTGCTACTATTACGTTCCAATTTCTTGCAAGTTCTATTCCACCGCAAGGAGCGATTATAAATCAAGCAATTACAAGTTACACGTATATTGTCGATCCAAGTCAACCTCCAGTTACAGCAACATCCTCATCTAATACGGTTAATACAGCTGTCGTTGATGCATCGTTATCCGCAATTAAAAATACAGATTCTCTCGTACAATCTACTGACGGTACAATCACTTATACAGTAGTCGTTCAAAATAACGGCAATACAACTGCAAATACAGTTAATTTAACAGATTTGGCCCCAGAAGGAACTGCATTTATTCCGAATAGCGTGACCATTAATGGCGTTTCAGTTCCAGGTGCCGATCCAAACGTAGGAATACCATTAAACTCCGTTGCGCCGTCAGAAATTGTCACCGTCACATTCCAAGTTATCGTTCAATCCATTCCAAGCGTGAATCCAATTTCTAATATAGCCCGTATTGACTATACTTTTATCGCCGATCCAACCTCCCCTATCATCTCTCGAACAATTACGTCTAATCCAGCTTTCACACAAATTTCGGATGCGAATGTTCTTTCTTTAAAAGCAGTTAATGCACAACAAGCAACAACAGGTGATATTTTGACTTATACGATAAAGCT
Organism: Bacillus sp. SIMBA_074; assembly: GCF_046534555.1. Classification (NCBI taxonomy): domain Bacteria; kingdom Bacillati; phylum Bacillota; class Bacilli; order Caryophanales; family Bacillaceae; genus Bacillus; species Bacillus sp. SIMBA_074. The sequence goes on from NZ_JAWRYM010000001.1 coordinate 351,711, forward strand.
AGAAAATACCGGAAATATTCCAGCTACTAATCTCATATTTTCAGATACGCTTCCAGAAGGGACTACATTCTTAGAAAATAGTTTTACACTTAATGGAACAGCTATACTTGGTGCAAATCCAAATGTAGGGGTTGCTTTGCCTAACCTAGTAGCAAACGCTACTCACCTTATTTCGTTCCAAATTCTTATTAACGATTCATTCTCGCAAGAATCGATTACAAATCAATCTAATACAACATATACAATTCAACTAGACCCAGGACAACCGCCTATTACTGAAACATCTACAAGTAATATTGTCATTACAAATTTCGTGCAAGCACAATTGACAGTTACAAAAACGTCCAATCCAATAACTGTGGATATTGGCGGAACTATACTTTATATTTCTGAAGTGAAAAATATCGGCAATGTTGACGCAATAAATATTATTTTTACAGATTCTATTCCAGCTGGGACTACATTCGTTTCCGATAGTGTCACAATTAACGGTGTCCTGCAGCCAGGTGTAAATCCAGAAAACGGAATACCACTTGGAACAATTCCAGCAAACAGTTCCAAAACGATACTATTTCAAGTGCAAACAAACAATCCACCTACTGAAACCGAAATTGTAAATCAATCTTCTGCAAATTACCAATATGTAAGTATTCCTACAGCTCCACCGGTGAATCGCTCTGCAAATTCTAACATTGTTACAACATCACTTCAAAATGCAAATATTATTTCTGTTAAAAGCGCGGATGTAACTTTCGTATCAATTGGGAAAATTATTACCTACACAAATACACTACAAAATATAGGAACCATTCCAGCTAACAATACCGTGTTTATTGATAACATTCCAGAAGGTACTATATTCATTGAAGATAGCTTATCAATAAATAATGTGATTCAGCCTGGCACGAATCCTGAAAACGGAGTAACTCTCAGCACGATACAACCAAATGAAACAGTCACTATTTCATTCCAAGTACAACTTACAAATATACCGTCCGGCAATACAGTCATTAATATTTCAGACACTTCGTACGAATACCAAATTGACCCTAGCTCTCCGATTATTCAGCGTAGATCGTTATCAAATGCAGTAAACACGGAAGTGCGGACGGCAAATGTTAGTGCAATTAAATCCGCCAATAGATCCATTACACGTATCGGTCAAATCATCACATATACAGTCGCCGTTACAAACGCTGGTACAGTACCTATTACAAATACTCTCCTAATTGACGCAATTGCTGCTGGCACCACATTCGTTCCAAATAGCATCCTTGTAGATGGCATACCAAGACCTAACGAAAATCCAATTACCGGTATCAATCTTGGTATTATCCTTCCAAATAATACGATTATTGTTACGTTCCAAGTAAATGTAGTCTCTATACCTGCACAAAATACTATTAATAATATCGCTGTTATACACTATGAATATCAACCGGAACAAAGCGCACCACCAATTTCAGAAACGACCTCTTCCAATACTACAAATATACAATTTATTGATGCTATTCTTATCGCTACAAAATCCGCTAATAAAGTATTAGCTAATATTGATGACACCATTGAATATACAGTATTCATTCAAAATAACGGATCTACTACAACTAACTCCATCTTTTTTACAGATACTATAGAAGATGGAACAGTATTTATTCCGGGAAGTGTAACAGTTAACAACACTGTACTTCCTGCAGCAGATCCGAATATCGGCTTTTTCATTCCTAATATTGCGTCAGGGCAAGCGACTACAATAACGTTCCAAGTTTCCGTTACGAATTTACCAACTTTAAATCCAACGCCTAATACTGCAAACATCGTCTACGACTTTATTTTCAATCCTGACTTTGCACCAATTCAAAAATCTACTACTTCCAATACTACTTTCGTCCAAATTAATGATGCCGATATCGTTTCACTGAAAACTGTTAATTCGACTTCTGTAACGATTGGCGACATTTTAACTTATACAACAACTTTAACGAATATAGGAAATACAGATGCTACTGCTGTTGTATTTACAGACAACATACCTGATGGAACAACCTTTATAGACGGTAGCGTTTTAGTAAATAATATTCCTCAGCTTAACGCGAATCCAAGTACTGGTATACTTGTAGGAACGATTGCACCTAACGTTTCTATCCCAGTCACGTTTTCCGTTACTGTGTTAGCTCTTCCAGCTAGCGGTCGTATTCAAAATCAATCCACTTCTCGTTATACAATTAATGGTGAAGAACAAATATCGACTAGTAATATTACCTTCACTGAAGTTATTTCTGCTAATGTAATTGCAACAAAAACAACGCCTATCCAATATGCTGACCTACAAACTATCATCCCTTACACAATTTCCATCACAAACAATGGGAATATACAAGTAGAAAACATTATCGTTACTGATATCATCCCAGCAAATACGAGCTTTATAGAGAACAGTGTTATTGTGAATGGCACCGCTCGTCCAAATGACAATCCACTTAGCGGTATACAAATTGATAACATTCCGCCTAATACGACAGCAACTATTCTATTCCAAGTCCGGGTTACTTCCATTCCGCAAACAAATCCAATCTCTAACACGAGTACAATTGAATATGAATACACGGTACCAGATAGGCCACCTATTACCGAAACTATTATTTCATCAGCTGCCGTAACAGAAATTCATCACGTGAATTTAAATAGCAATAAAACTGTTGACCTTGCATTTGCAACGGTCGGTGATACGTTAACGTATACGATTACACTAAATCAAACTGGTAATGTTTCAGCAGATGATGTAGTCATTCAAGATATTATTCCTCAAGGTACTACGTTTATAGAAAATAGTGTCATTGTAAACGGAGAAACTGTTCCGGGAGTTAATCCAGTAAGCGGCATACCAATTGGTACTATAATTGTAGGTGGAGATGCCATCGCTTCATTCCAAGTAACTGTAACTTCTATTCCAACACCAAATGAACTCAACAACAAAGCAATTACTACCTTTAACTATATAGTCAACCCGAATAACTTACCTGTTACAAATACGACTACAACAAATACTGTCACAACAACTGTCCAAAATGATAATGTTGTTGCCATAAAATCTGTTAATGCCACGAATGCATTACCTAGTCAAACTTTAACGTATACAATTACAATTACTAATAGCGGTAATGTAACGATTGAAGACCTTCTTGCCATAGACACCGTACCAGTAGATACAATTTTCATTACTGGCAGTGTTACGATTAACGGGATCAATCAGCCTAATGCGAATCCTGAAAATGGTATTCCATTAGGAAACCTTGCTCCTAATGAATCTGTTGTCATTACGTTCCAATTAACAATATCTTCTTCGACTCTTCAAACTGCTATCAATAACGACGCTTCTGTTTCCTATACTGTTACCATTGATCCGAATGAACCACCTATTACAATTACAAAGCAAACAAATACCGTTACAACAACGATCGTTGATCCAATGGTGCGCATTGAGAAAAACGCTGACAAATCTTCTGTCGTTATAGGAGATATTATTACATTCACATTAGAGGTATTTAATCATTCCCCAATTCCTACAGTAAGTACTTCCGTTTTAGATATGATTCCAGCTGGTACAACATTTATAGAAAACAGTGTAACAATTAACGGTACTCCGGTTCCAAATATTCGACCAGACACTGGTATTAACATTGGTTCCTTATCGGCAGATGGAGTAGCAACTATAACATTTAAAGTTCTCGTAACTTCTATCCCTTCAAACAGTACAATTATCAATTCCGCAACAGTTACAGCTGCTTTCCAATTGACACCACAGGATCCGATTATTACTTTCATCGTTAATTCGAATATTGTTCGTATACCAGTTCAATTTATAACGGCAGCAGTGATAAAAAATGCTTCCGTCAGCTCTGCTTATTTAAACCAATATTTTGATTATACAGTGCGTATTACGAATACTTCCGAGATTTCACTTTCAAATATTTCATTACAAGACACCATTCCAGCAGGTTTACAATTTATGAACGGTACGGTCTTCATTAATGGGGAACGCTCTCCACTAGCGAATCCGAATATCGGTTTCCTAGTCGCTACTAATTTGGAACCGAACGAAACAATTATCGTGTTATTCACAGTACAAGTGATAAGTCCACCTATTAATAATGAATTTAAAAACAAGGCAAACGTTTCTTTACAACTTCAAGTCTCTCCTACCGATCCACCAATCACAGTAACCATTACAAGTAACGAAAACATCGTCACCTTTATTCCAGAAAATCCAGATGAAACACTTCCAAATTTAAATTGTTTCTTTGACGGTGAACGTTTCATACGCATTACTCCTCGAAATATACGAAATTACTTTTGGACTTGGATTTGGTGGCAGTAAACGAAAATAATAAAAAGCTTGTAGTTTGATTTCATTCAAACTACAAGCTTTTTTCATTTAAAACGAATTCATCACACCACCTAATACTTGTACAACTTATGCAAAGAGAAGAACATCTCACGTTATTTTAGTCGTAATAAGCTGACCAACTTCATTAATAGTAACTTTCCATTTCGCTCCACTAGCAGTCTTCATAATTACACCTTGACTCGCTTCCAGCTCAATATCTCCAAACATTCTTCCGCCAGTTGTCGCTAACCAAGCATTTCCATTTTCCATAGAAGACCTTGCAAAAATACGATTAATTCGAAAACGCTTATGGTCTTGAGAGTAACCACTCAATGTAATTCTTACTTTATATAACTGATTAGCTTTCATATTCGATATAACTGTATCTCCAACATTTAATGGAACATCTGCCGCGATAATCCAACTCCCAGTTGCACTTAATGCATATTCAATTTTAATTTTCTTTGGGCTCTCTCCCCATCCAAAGTACATCCCAATACAATTCAACATTTTGATCGGATTTTTCGTAAAGTCCAATTCAATAACAACTGGATTACTATCTGGAACATCAATATAATTCACACTTTGTTCATCTATTAAATTAAAACAATTAGCGATATTTCCTCCGTAAGGTAATTTCCCACTTACTTGCTTGACACTATACTTCAGCTGAGCATTTACTAAAATATCATCTTGATTTCCTATTAAATGTGGTTTATTCAGCGTCAAAGGTAACTGAATCCGAAGTGATTCTTCATAAGTAGACTTACAAACATTGTATTGTCCGTTATCTACAATAGTTGTTGAAAGTAAATTTGAAAAAAGGTAGTTACGATGGGAATTGGAAGAAAATTCAATTGCTATTTGTTCACTACTCATCCTGTACGTATCCCAAATCATACAGTTGAATGTATTATAAGCACCTGAACAACGAATTGCTTTTTTCGTTTGTTGTCTACATTGCACTTGAATATCATGAAACGTATTTCCTGAACTTTCATTTGGTAAATCACTATTCCCATCTACTTCTATTCCATACTGACATCCATCAATAAATATAGATTGAAATACATTTGCGTTAATCCAGCAAGGTGTATTTATATTGTCTACATATTCCGTTTTTAAATATATTGCAGTTTGAAAATTTTTAACTTGAACATAGTTAACTTGAAAGAAACTAATATAATCCCACGCTTTTTGACAATAAAAATGTATAGCTTTTCCTTTATATGATGGTGTGGTATTTATTATATTTATATTTGATATGACAGATTGATTAGGCACTTCTATTTGTTGTGAACCGGAAACATAAATAACAGATGACTGAAATACTTGATTAATAACTTGAATAGTACCGCCAGTTATAGAAGCATTACTTTGTAACTCAAACGCATTAAAATCTCCATCAATTTGCAGCGTTACGGTAGGATCTAACTCTAATCTTACGTTGGATTTAATAACAATCGGCTTCAATATTTTATACGTATTAACCCCTGTAATTCTTACCGTCGAAATTCGGTTCGCTACACAATAATTAATCGCTTGTTGAATCGCTAACGAACTATCACTTCCTGAATTCGGAACTGCACCAAAGCAATCAATATGAACACTATTTTCTGGCGCACACTCCTCTTGTGAAGAAATATATTCTGACAAAATAAATTCACTCCTCATATTGCCTTTTTCATATAATATGTGAGTTCTCTCTTAAAAGTTTGTATCATAAAAAAAACAAACGACCTCCACGGTCATTTGTTTAATTCATATATATCCTTCGTTTCTTCTACCATTTTAGTTAACGAGAAATTTCTTTCCGCTTTTTCTCGCGCTTTCACTCTAATATCATTCACCTTTTCTTCATTTCCTTGTAATTCCTCCAGCACGTCTGCGAATTCAGATTCGCAATATTCAGATATTAAAACACCTGATTCTCCATCTATTACCGCTTCATTTATTCCGCCGACATCTATTGAAACAATTGGTGTTCCTGTAGCCATTGCTTCGATTACTACCATTGGAAACACTTCACGAAAAGATAATAAAAGTAATACATCCATATTTCCTATAAACTTATGTGGCTCTGAAATATTTCCTAACATCTTTACACTTTGTTGCAAGTCATATTTTTCTATTTCTTTCATAATAGATTCTTTCTCTGGTCCATCACCAGCAATATAAAACATAAAATCATTTCTCTTTTTCAACACATTTGCAATTTTAACAAATAGTTGATGATTTTTCTCCTTGGATAATCTAGCTAATATACCTACTTTATAAGTAGATTCTTTCTTTTTCTGCTGGAATAAAAATTTTTCAATATCCACACCGTTGTAAATTGTCTTTACTTTCTCTTCAGCTACATGAATTGAAATTAAGTTATTCTTTTCAAATTCACTTACTGTAATAATATTGTTCACATATTTATTCATGACATAACGAAAAAGAATTGGCATTTTCTTTTCTAGTATCGTTACATTATGTTTCGTATACACGATTTTTATCTTTCTTTTAATAAACTTTTGAAGTAGAAAAGCATATAATACCATTCGCAAACTATTTGCATGAATAAGTTCTATCTTTCGTTTATAAATCTCTTTTCGTAAGTAATGAATATTTCTCAAATGATTCCATCGACTAAGTAACATGAAATTTTCTTTTCTAGTAAGAGATTGATATAATTCTCCCTCACCTGCAGCTGTATAAACCGTAATGTTTTCATATTGCAAATTGTTTTCCAATTTACAGAAGTAACTCTCGGCTCCCCCAGTTATCAATTTATCTGTCATCAACAATATATTCATACTTGCGTCTTCCCAACTACATTGATTTTATTTTTTCTATATGCATGGTAAGCATATTTACTAAAATAAAAAAAGGTTTGCAATGGATTAAGCGATTTTTGTGCTCTTAATAACTTCCAATATCGGAAGGCCGCTCTTATTTTATTTCTCGAAACAGAATTTGTAACGATTCTATATTTCGCTAACACTTGTTGTATCCCTTTCGCCTCATATCCTTCATTTAATAAGTTCAGCCACAACGCTGTATCTTCTGGTTGTACACTTGGCATTTCAATACAAGGAATCTTCTCACGATCAATCATCACTGTTAAACACCCGATAATTGTATTTCCTGCCAAATAATGATAATCAACAGATTCCGGTACATTTACATTTCTATTCAGGCCATTTCCATTTTCATCTATTAAACTATAAGACGTATACGAAAATGCAGCTTTCATTTCTTCCATAAATAACAATTGCGTCTGCAGTTTATTAGATAGCCAAATATCATCACTATCTAAAAAGGCAATATACCTTCCTCTCGCCTTTTTAATCGCTATATTACGCGCTTTAGCAGCACCTACATTTTCTTTTAATGATACTAATCGAATGCGCGAATCTTCTTCTATCATCTCTTTAATTATTACAACTGAGTTATCTGTTGAAGCGTCATCAACTATAAGCATTTCCCAATTTTCATAAGATTGACTCCTCACAGATGCGATTGTCTCACCTATAAAACGTAAACTATTATAAGAAGGTGTTATTATGGAAACATACGGCAACTCATTATGTACTGATAGACACTTTACCATCTATCGTTCCCCTTCTTTCATATATTGAAATGTACTTCACAACAACTGCTAAAAACAGAAAGAACGCTTCGTTAATAATAAGTGACAATGAAATCATCTGAAATAAAAATGCAATCATAGTCAATAAAAGATATGGTTTTTCACGAAACAAGTTATACTGAGTTAACTTGAACATTAATATTAATAAAAACGCACTATATAAAAGAAAACCGATTGTACCCGATTCAGATAAAATTTCTAAAAATGTATTGTGCACATATAATTTCTCATTGAACTGGTACTCATAATAATTCGAAAAATTAAATGCACCTATACCGATATATGGATTAGATAAATAATATTTGAAAGCAGCTTCCCATAATGTAAATCTACCACTTCCATTATCATGTGAAAAATCAGAAATCCGCTTATTCAATAGATCATCCAACTGTCCACCCATTACTGCATTCGATAAACTAAAAATAGCAATACTAAATATTACTAAACCTATTACTATTTTCACTTTTTTAGCAAAGCTGGACATACATATATATACAACAAGAACAAGCACAATTGCTAAAATCCCACCTCTTGAAAATGTTAATAAACTCGTCGTAACACATAAAACCAATCCGATGACGTTGGTCATGTTATATAAATTTGTCATATAATACATAAAAAATATCGTATTATAAAAAATAAAAATGTTAGGATCATCTAATAACCCAATTAACCTTGGATATCCTCTATCAACTAATAATCCAGCATAAACCTCTCTCTCTTCCCCACCATATAATCCAAAATATTGTAATCCGATTATATAGAGTATAAGACTCACAATATTAAATACTAACCCTGCATAGACAATGGATAATTCGAGCACTACTATTTCGGTATTCCCCAATAAATTTCTCATTATAAAATAACAACCTAAAACAAGAAGCACACCAAAAATCATACGAATACTAGCACTTAAATATATGGAAAGAATACCACTTAAACAATAAATGAAATAGAACAGTAAAAATACCACTTCATGAAAATATAGCTTTTGAATATGAAAGTCTTTAATTGTTAAACAAAAATAAATGACTAAGAAAATCATATATATTTTCAAGGAAAATCCTATATATATATTGTATTTACTTAACATAACAAACAAGATTAAAAGAAAAATCCATTTCATCGAAATTTGCATATTATTTTCCATAGACTATATCCCCTGTTTCGTAATATAATCCTTTTCTCGTGTCTTTCGTATAAACGAAAGAATAAGTTTTTTCAACTCATGATCATATAGGAATATACCAACTACTACGATAAACGTATGAAGTACAAGTGCAATCAAATTGTAAGTATGCAACATATATTGCACTCCTATAAAAGTTATGCCAAAGTAAATTGTATAAGGGATTACAATTTGAAATACAATTTTTTTCTTCACTGCACTTACTGTTATATATCCTACTAAGGCCACTATCTCAAATAAAACCATAGCATAAGCTGCCCCTATAACTCCCCAGATACTACTGAAGCTGTATAGCATAATTCCACCAATCACTAAAGCAACACACTGCACGACAGTTCTTTTCTTTTGCCCCCCACTCGTTGTTAAACCATCAGCGATAGCAATATTTATACTTTGTAACACAATAAGAAAAGATAATATTTGAAGTGGCTCTACTGCATTACTCCATTCCTCATGAAAAAATATAGAAATAAAATATGGCGCTAAATTATATAAGCCTATCGTCATACATATACCCACAACTGCCATTGATTTCATTTGAAGCATATTTAATTTCATATGCTCTTCTAAATTATTTTGGTTATAATGTTTAAAGAGCACCGGGAAAAACGCTCCTGCAATTACCCCCGGCACTTGGTATAAAGCTGCTGGCATCCGATAAGCAACCGCGAAAACACCTACCATACTTAATGACAATGTATAGTTGAGTAAAATAGGTGCTAATTGTGGCGTACTCATTATTAAAAGTCCACTTACAATAAAAGGTGTTAATTGCCAAAATAATCCTTTATGAACTATTACTTTCATATTCATATTTATATTCATTTTTCTTCTCATTACGTAAAAACTAAATAAACCACCGATCATATAACCAAAACCATATAAACGAGCCGTTATATACACTGGTAGTTCTCCGAAAATACAGATAAATGTAATTATGATGACAATAGATGCTGATACAACTTTAATAAGGGCTATATATTTCATACGTTCCATCAACTGAAAATAAGCAATCCCTATATTTTGCCACGTTAGTCCTATTAACATTAAGAACATTACGTTCAACATCATATAAATTAAATCCTTATCCTCATACACAAAATGAATAGCTATATAACCAATTACCGAAATGACAATTAGAAGAATCATCCTTATCTTTATATACGAAGATAAAATTGCCTCTAAATCTACTCCTTCCTTTGCTCCTTCTCGAAGAAATGTATTACTAAGTCCTAAATCTGTAAAAAATAACATAACAAACGTTAATGCGATTGCAACACTAAACATCCCGTAATTTTGTGCATTAAAAAAGTTGGCTAAAGCAATTAAGCTAATGGCTTGAAGAAGATTAGCTAAAATCGTACTATAAAATAAATGTACAATATTGTTTAGAATGGATCTACCCATACCAGTTCTCCTTTGCATGTAACCTACTTAGATTCGTTGTATATTCATCTATTATTTGTATAAAAACATATTTACTATGTTTTTTATCTTGCACCATTCCCATTCAATACAATTAAAACAGTTTTACATAAAATATGAATATCCATTCTAATTGTTTTCAATTCCATATATTCCATATCCAATTTTAACTTTTCTTTCGGATCAAGATTATATCCTCCATTTATTTGTGCCCATCCTGTTAACCCCGGCTTCACCAATAAACGGTGCTTGAATTCTGGAATATTAACTTCGAATTGTTCATAAAAATACTCTCTCTCTGGTCTAGGACCAACAAAAGACATATCACCTTTTAAAATATTTATAAGTTGTGGTAATTCATCAATTCTCGTTTTTCTTATAAACAATCCAACCTTTGTAATTCTCGGATCATTTTCATTTGCCCATTGTGGTCCGTTCTTTTCAGCATCACTAACCATCGATCTTAATTTAAATAAATTAAACTTGTTTCCATTAATCCCTAATCGCTCTTGAAAGTAGATTGGAGCCCCTGATGTTTCTAAAGCAATCATCATACAAAAGAACAATATAATTGGTATCGTTAAAAGTAACAATATGAGTGAAAATATAATATCAAACAAGCGTTTTACACTTCGACTCAAAATCTTATCCTTTTCTTGAGCTGGAATAGCATACAACTTAGCTTGATTTGTTTCACGAATCATGGATCGTTACCTCCAAATTCAAGAATATAAAACTATACCTAGCAATTCACATTCTTTCCGCTTTATGTCCGCTATTACTTTTTGCACTGTGCGCAGCGAATCTTTCCGTTTTTTGACTGCCAAGATTACTCCATCGCATTTTCCCACAATAATGTGCGTCGCAGGAAGCTCAAATACTTCAGATGAATAAAAGAAAATGTAATCAAAATCTTCTTTCCACTTATCAATTACATTATCAAATTCATCCATAGCAACTAACGGCGTTCCGCTGTGTACTGTTTTTTTTGCAGGAATACAATACAAGTATTTAGACAAATCACTTGAAAACGTTTCATAATTACATGGATGGGAGCTTATTATATCGTTTACTGTTGTCATATGATCGCTTTGTAATAGTAGGTGTAGTTTAGGGTCCGAAAAATTCACATCGATAAGTAACACCTTTTTTTTCATTTCCGCAAAAACTAGCCCCATATTTACTATAAGCGAGGCAACAACGCCTCTGTCCTTCGTTGAAATAACTGAGAATAGTTGTTTTCCAGATTTTTTCAACTCGTGATATACAGTATAAAACTGCTCTTTCATCAGAGCATCATGCGGATCGAATGGCAGCTTTTTCTTTGTCTTAAACATCGACATGTTCACCTCGATATATAGATGATTGCTTATCAACCTCTTTAGGTTTCTTTTTTCTTTTCGGTTTCATATTTATATGACCAATAACAGAGACTGTCGTTATTTTCTCTAAATCCTGTTCCACGTATATACGTTCATCAAAATAATCTCGAAATACAGCTAAACCTACACCAACAAAAAAACTAACAATTAAAGAGATAGGAATGATAAGTTGAAATTTCGGAAACAGTTTTTCAGCTTCTTCCTGTAACTCTCGGTCAGTTAATATTTTTACCCCTTGTACATTCGTATACTGTTGAAAGCTTTTTTGAGATTGTTCTGCCAATGACTTTACAATTTCTTTCACGATTTTAGGATCCGAATCTTTTACTGTAACAGTAACAATTTGTGAGTTGTCCGTATTCAACACCGAAATTTTTTGTGCTAATTCATAACTTGATTGTTCTAATTTCAAAGTGTTTTTTACTGTCGAAATAATAAGTGGACTTTTTAAAATGTCAACAAACGATGTTACAAGTTGCTTATTTTCTTGTGTTTTATTCGCTGTATTTTCCTTATTAAACTCATCTAAATTTCCAACAAGAATTTGCGCTGAATATTGATACGAAGGCTTTAGCACATACATAGAAATAAGAACTAGAGAAACGGTTAAACAACACATCGTCAAAATGATCGTTACGAATCTTCTTTTCAATAACTGTTGAAAATCTTTTATACTCATTTCTTGCTTCAATTATTTCACCGCCTTTGTCTGAATAACATCCTGCACGTCATTTTCTACAAATAACTCCTTCTTCTCTCTATCCGCTCGTTTTGTTACATACTTTCCGACTCTACATGCAAATTTTTCTACAAATACATACGAAATCGTTGCTAGTATAAGCGAAAGAATAAGCGACAAAATTAAAACAATAGGTAACGGTAATATTTCATGGAGCACGTATATAAGAGAAAATAAAGATATGATATGGTATAAATAAAGACTGTAAGAAATCTTCCCCAAATATAACAAGTATTTATTATGCAGCAAGAACGACAAAGTTGATACTGACAAGCTTAATATGACAAATAGACATGCACTTATCGCTACTACGTAGTCTCGAAATATAAAATTATTGAGCACTTTAATTTCTCCAATAAGCCCTTCATACATATAAAGTAAAATCGCAAATAAAAACCATGTAATTTTCGTGTTTTTAGTACAATTACTATAAAAAGCCATTAAATTATTTTTATACTTCGCAACTAGTGCTCCTAGTAAAAATAGCACTGTATAATGCAACGTTAATACATAGCTTGTTAATGTTAAACTCGAGCGAAATAAGAATAATATCACGACAGAACATATACTAAAACTAAACAATGATAGTAATGAACCCCTTACTGTTTTTCGTAAACAAACCATCAAAACTAACGGAAAAATTATAGATATTCGCATTTCATGTACAAGTGACCAAATCACACTGTTATATGTATCTGTATTATATTTCCCAATCAATAAAACATGCTGTGCTATTAGACTTGAAGAACTTTCAATCGTCCATGAGCGATTAAACCATTCGCTTAAATAAGAAATACCATATTTACTTATTGTAGTCTGGCATATAATAGCTATGACTATTGCCACAATATACGGAATATATATTCTGCATATACGTTTTAAAAGGTATGATCCATAGCTACTATATGTTTTTTGAATAGATTCATACAAAACAAATCCACTCAAAACAAAAAAGATAATAACAGATTCGTTACCACTACTAAAAATAAGGCGTGCAGGCGTTTCTTTTAATAGATATACAACAAATGGTTTATTATCTTCATAACTGTAATTTTGAAATGCTGAGAAAATCATCAAATGATGACCAATCATTACTACCAATGAAGAAATTCCTCTTATAGAATCCAGTTCTTCATGCCTCTCCATCGTTTTACATCAACTCCTAATGAAATGATAATAATCATTTCAAAGCGACATCTTTATTCATATTCCTCTCCTTTCTTTTCATTCCAATTTTTCATATTAAAATGATTTTATAGTATAAATTTGAGTGTATTGTAACATTTTTTGTAATATTATGAATAGTGAATCTTAAAAATTGGTATATACCAATTTCAACCTCAAAAAATGGGTAATATTGTTAGAAAAACACTATAAAAATATGTTGCATACTTACAAAATTAAAGAGAGGACTAGTGTTTTTTCAATATAAAATAAAAAAGATAGCCTTTATTTATAGGCTATCTTTTTTATTTTATTTAATTATTAGCACCATTATATGCTACATGTCGTTTCTCAATCCGTTCTTCAATTTCTTTCATATTCTCTTTATTAGTTAGTAGGGATTGTTTATTTTCTATTAATAATTGTTTAAAGGATTTTCTCACTTTTTTTCGCATGTTTATTTTCCTCCTTGGGGGATGGTTTATATAAAAGATAACTTGAAACTTTAATCAATGAGAGGATTTACCCTCACTAATTATTAGCCTACATCAATCGGGCTTTTACAGGGAGTTACTCTTCCATCATCACTCTTTATTCAGCTATAATACTGAGATAGAAATCCTATCTCCCGTTAATGCGGGATAAGGATTTATCTGTGTGTCCTTATAATAATTGATTGTTGTGAATTCCATTTGAACTTCATATGAAAATTCCGTTTATTTTCTGACAACTTTGTGAACAAAAAAAAGAAAGGTTAATCAAAAATATATTTGATCAACCTTTCCATACTCTTTAAAGCATATTAATTAATATTTCAGGTCTTCCCCAATTCATTTCGTTACAAACAAAGCGTAGTTTTTCTTCGTCCATTGTGTGTAACCCTTCTTCTAATAAGCATGAAATTGGAACTTCACAATGAATTTGCGCTAATTGTAAAGAGATATTTAAATTCTCTAAATCACTTTCAATTTTTGTGCGCTGCGCTTTCGTTAATGATGCTATATTTTCTAGCACTGCCGATACTGTCCCGTATTCTTGAATCAGCTTATACGCTGTTTTTTCACCAATACCTTTTACACCCGGATAATTATCACTTGTATCTCCCATGAAAGCTTTCGCATGAACAATTTGCCAAGGTTCTACACCTTTCTCTTCCATGATTTTTTCCGGTGTGTAATACTCGTAATTTCCAATTCCTTTACGAAGAAGCATAACTGTAACATTCGTATCAACAAGTTGAAGTAAATCTGTATCACCTGTCAAAATATAAACTTCCGCTTCATTGCAATATTGTTTTGCAAGCGTACCGATACAATCATCCGCTTCATAACCTTTCATACCGATTACAGGCATAGATAATTTCGCAGTCATTTCTTGCACTAAATCAAATTGCGGAATTAATTCTTCCGGCGGTGCTGCACGATTTGCTTTATAATTCGAGAAAGATTCCGTTCTAAATGTCGTACTTCCCATATCCCAGCACGTTACAATGTGCGTTGGTTCGATTGCTTGTGTTGCTGTTAATAAATGCTTCATATAACCATGAATCCCATTCGTCGGGGTACCATCTTGTCGTTTCATAAATTGTCCATATACACTTGTTGCGTAAAAAGCACGAAATAATAGTGCCATACCATCAACTAATAATACTTTTTTCATAATTCCTCTCCTACTAACAAAAAATAATAACCTCACGTTATCACGTAAGGTTATATATAGATTACCATTCTACGTTTCTGTTCAACTTTGTCTATTATACATTGTTTTTGTATATTTAGCATCATTAACACATTAAGACATTCTACCGCAGCACGTATGAAGTATTCCTGAATACGTATTTTTACCTGTCGAAACAACTACAGCCTTTGCATTTCCGTCAACAATATACGTACCTTTGAAACATACATTTTCAAGTTCAAGTGGATTATAGTCTTTCATCCGTTTTAATGGAATAAATCGTTTACGTTCAAGATGATAGCAACTTTCAAATTTCTCAATACTAGCATCATTTCCTGTCAGCATAGATTCATTTACTAATAAATCATTTGCATAAATAATACGTACATCTGCTGGCACTGTATCGCCCTTTGAAAGAAAAATCATATCTCCAGGTACAAGCTCTTGTATTGGTAATTTCATCATTTTCAGTTCACTGTTTAGCCCTGTTACGCTACAGCCAGCTACTCTAGAAACAGTAACTGTTTCACATTGTAATTCATCACCCATATTTTGTTTTGAAAGACCTGGGATCATTCCACTTAGCTTCATCATTACTTCCGCAATACGCGCTCTTTTTGAAGTTAATTCATTTCGACCGTATACTTGAATACGCTTTTGTGCCTCTTTCATAGATAGTCCGTCTCTTGTTGTTTTAAAATACGCAAATACAGATTTTACATCTCTTGTTGCGATTTCAATTAATAAATCTTTATTTTTTTGAAGCATTGTTTGTTCTTTCATTGCTTTTTTACTTAATTTATACGAAGTGTTACCCACACTTTTATTTACATATAACATATTATCGTCTCCTCCTTTACAACATAGGAAGAAACGCTTTGTTTCTCAATTTATCCACTTTACTGTGAAAGTGTCTAGCGCTTAAATACTCGAATAAACGCTACATTATGATAAATATAGAGGGAGGAACAAGTCGTTTCCTGCCTACATCATATATTTTTGATTTGAAGTATATGGGTAACGGAACCGAGTCAGAATTTGACATGCTCCTCACCTCCTCTTTAATTTTTTAGTTATAATCTATACTATGAAATTACTCATAGCTTGCTAACAAAAAAGACCCTTACTCATAAGAGAGCAAAGGTCATTGCATACACAAATAAGCGATTCCTAATATAATACAATTAGAAATCTACGGACCTCTCCCTCGCCGAGTTTTAGCACTGTATAGCATAGGTTCATTACCAGCTACGTTAAGAAAAACCTTAATTCGATCATTCCTGTTGACCCATTGGCGTCTCTCGACATTTTTGGGCAGTAGCATTTCTCTATACAGGAGCCTCACCTAACAGAGACTTATTATAATTACATAGAAAATGTTACTCTTATTTAAAATAGATGTCAACACTTTGTATGGAAACTTTTCCTTATTACAATAACTATCTCGAGTTTAGTACACTAATACTCATCCTGCTCAGCGTTCGGCTACATAAATTAATTGAACACATATTGCAAAAAATTAGCAAATGAAAAATAAAACCCTTACGTTAAAATGTAAGGGTTTTAATACGTTACACAACCAGCAATTACAATTCCGATGGAAAGTGATAAAAACATAAGGAAAAGACCAACTGCTTGATTATCTTCTTCAAGACTTTTATTAATATTAAAACGTGGTGTAAGCCATTCCGCTAAATAAAAGACAATAATTTGAGCTAAGATCCCAACAGCTCCCCATGAAACCATATCAAGAATTGAAATAGAATTAGCAGCCGTTGAATATAAAACGATAGCAAGACCAAGTAGTCTTCCTCCAAGTACATAGCTTACCGCTTTATTCCCTTGAGCCATTAACTTAAATTCCTTAACTTTCGTTGTCACTTCCATAAGAAAAAGACCGATACATAAAAGTACAAGTGATACTGCTAAATATAGTAAAAAATTAATCATTTATTTTCCTCCTTCTTAATACCTACCGGTAAATAATACGATTCATTTCCCGTAATTTTTTCTCCGGCACGTATACCGATGCTGCTCGCTTTTCCAGCAATTAAAAAAGCCCCAAACACGTACGACAGCTTCTCAATTCCTTTTTCAGTTTCCAAAAATACAACTGGAAGCTCTGTATATTTCTGAAATATAGGCAGTGACGATTTATACGTTTCATGTGCATTTCGAATCATAATATTTGTATCCTTATCACGAATCGTAATCGTGTCACCTTCCCTACCGAACGAAGGTTTTTGAACGAAAGGACTTTTCCCAAAAAATAAATCTGGCTCTAAATATGTAGGAAGCATATATTCTTTAATCCACTTTTGTTCCTCACTTGTGTAAAAAGCACCTTCTTCTGCTAATCCCCAAATAAGACATTGAATTGATTTCGGCTGAAGTAAAAAGGCCGACAAAGGATTTATAATAAAAAGCTTTCCTTCTTTTACAAGTTGCAAAAGTTCTACTCCCACCAAATCCCCCGTTTCGGGATCTTGATCTTCAATCAAGTCTTCAATTGGATATGTTTGGCGATACAAAACATCAATTGGTAAACCATCTCTATCTACTAAAGCATCATCTGTAATTCTAAGTTCTGTCATTGGCATCACTTTATTTTCAACATGACATAGCCCACTCAAATACATAGTCGTATTCCAATCTTCTATATGTTCAAGATGAGCTGTGAAAACAACATTTGGATCTTCCATTCCTTTTGTAAAATCCATTACGGCTTTTGTAATACCAGAAGAAAGTAAGCGCTCTTGATTTGCATTTGGATCATCATAGTCAAGTTCTTCACAAACTTTTCCATTCATTTGAAAGCATTCCACAATAAAAGTTGGAGTATCACTATTAAACTCAAGCATTTTAATACGATTATCCTCTGTTAAAGCAAAATCAAATCGTGAAATAACAGATTCAGGATACATCCCTTTCAGTCTAATAAAAGGCAAGCTTGCAGTTGGAAAACCGAGTTCAAGAAGCTGTTCATTAGATAAATTCCGAAGAACTCTAGCAGTCTTAAAAAATATTTTTCCCATTCGTTCAGTTGCTACTTGTAATTGTTTCATTGTTTGCTCTGTTATCGGGAAAACATGAAACAAACTATACTCACATTCATATAAATCCGACCAGAAATGAGGATAATTCGAATAAAATTCTTTTCTTTTCTTTATGTATTGCGACATATTTTAACCTCCAAATCCACCTTTTGAACCGCTTCCAATTCCACCTTTAAATTCGGCCGAAGATTGATAAGTTTTAAACTCTGATGAATTTTTGAAGGTGGATTTATTTTGATAGTATGTACCACCATAAAAGTAATGTCCACGATAACCTGAACTACTATCATCACACTGCCAAACACCAAGCTCATCATCCCAATCCCAATCAGAACAACTATTATCATTCGGTTCGGGGGGAATATCTTGCGCGCAGCCAAATAAAGTGCCCGTCATTAAAGATGTTAGGACACCACCTACTAGCCATTTCGTTTTTGTCACCTTTGCACTCCCCTTTTTAAATTATATTTCTATTATATAAGATGTCATGATAAAGTAGAAGAAAAAGGAAGAAGAGGGATAAAATGCGATTGGAATATCGGCTCAATGATGAAACAAACGGGTATCCAGCTTTATGGAACTACGCAAATATTTCTAATTCTGAAATTGTCGCGCGCATGACTTGTGAATATTTTATAAAAGATGGAAATACATATATCGTTACTGCAACTTCAGTAGATCCAGACGGGACAGCAGTGTTATATATACAAAAAGAAGTTTTTTCCAACGACCCTTCAGATCCTACATACTCGCACATAGGTTTTGAAATTAGAGAACTAAAGGAAACCTGCTCAATTATGATAGAAAGTAAAGATATTTGGAATTACGAGGATATCTTACCCTCTCTCCATTCAGATATTATATATATTCAACGGGATGGAATACATTTGGAATTCACCCTCGATTCAAGAGAAATTGATGAAGACCGCAAGTGCTATATTTATTATGGGAACTTTACAGGTAAATCTAGATAACATGAGTATATTTATTCAACAAAAAAACCTTACGTATAAAACGTAAGGTTTTTTATATAGTCCCACATATGCCGTTATCTATAGATGTCCATAAACCTGCTCTCACAGGTGGATGTTCTCACAAATGTTTGTAACTTCCTTCTTAAAAAGATGGCCTGCTATCTACATTTAAATATTGAACTTCCGCATTATACTTATTGGTTTAAGACATACACAAGCTACGTACACCGTAGGAATTTTATATACTATTAGTTGAAATAAGACCCCCGCAAGTGCCGTCTCTCGTAAATGTCCAAAAACCCGCTACTCGCAGGTGGATGCCCTCACAGTTACCGTATATCTTCCTCCACAAGGAAGGCTTGATAATGGTCACTAAATATTGAGCTTCCGTAAAACTAACATCGGTTTTAGACATAAATAAGTTACGCACACCGCAGGATGTATTATTTACTTGTCGTTATATTATCACATTGTTTCCAATGTGTAAAATATAATTTTTTTGAAGCAATCTCTTGCTTGTGACCTTATTTTAATACAAATTATTTTTGCATGCAAGTGATTAATCTTCTTCTTTTGCAATTTGATTTTCTGGATAAGAAATCCAATCACTCCAGCTACCTGTATACAATTTAACATTTTGAAAACCAGCTAATTTTAATGCAACTATGTTCGGACACGCTGTAACACCAGAACCACAATATACGATTGTTTCCTTCTCTTTATCAAGATTTTGGAAACGCCCTTGCTGTTCCTCTTCGTTTTTAAAGTGTCCCGATTCTAAAATCCCATCTTTCCAAAAATAGTTTACTGCCGTCGGAATATGCCCTGCCTTCGAATCAACGAGCTCTTCCGCACCAGCATAACGTTTTGGTTCCCTAGAATCAATTAATGTCATATTTGCACCTGCACGAATATTCTCTCTCACCGTTTCCATCGTTACAAGCATATGATCTTGTACATTTACTTTGAATGTTTTTCGTATAGCAACAGGAATTTCCGTTGTTATCGGTAGTCCATTCTCTTTCCAAGCTGGAAATCCGCCATCTAATATATATACTTTCTCATGTCCTACATAGTTTAATAACCACCAGAGACGAGAAGCATTTGCACCCGCTTGACTGTCATATGCAATTACTGTCGTATGTTCACCAATACCAGCTTGTGAAAGCTTGTCTGCAAACTCCTCAATATTCGGCAATGGATGGCGACCACCATGTTCTGTTACAGGACTTGATAAATCTAAATTCAAATCAAAATATAACGCATGAAGAATATGTTCTTCCTCATACTTTTCTCTACCCCAATTAGGATTCGCTAAATCAAAACGACAATCGATTATACGGACATTCTCATCTTCTATATGCTCACGTAACCATTCGACTGTAACTATCATCTTTAACGACCTTCTTTCTCTTGCAAACGACTTACATACTCCATAACCATTTCTTCTGTAACAAATTTACGCTGCAGTGTAACACCATTTTTTGCAAGATCATTAATTTGCTTTGTTACAACATTAATGATATCAACCGAAAATTCTTTCCCCTTTGACGCAAGAGATACGGCTGCTTCAATAGCTGCTTCACGCTGCGCATCTAATTGTAAACATGCTTTTACACTTTCATTTTGTTTACGAGAATGTGCTGTAATTGCTTTATGTACTTCCATCTTCTCTTCCCCCTAAATAAGTTATACGTTCTTATTCAATTCCATTGCAAGCCGAATCATATCGCGACATACAATCCCATTTTCAATAATCTCTTCTTCATAATGCTTTGAAAAGTAATCAAAATCAATAGAAAAAATACGAAATCCACATTTTTGATATAAAGCAAGTTGTGAAACACTAGAATTGCCTGTACCAACTTCAAGTTTTGACATACCATATCCTTTAGCAGTTTCTACGGCATGACTTAATAGCTGCTTTCCAATCCCTTTTCCTTGCAAATGCTCTACAACCGCAATATTCATAATTTCCATTGTCCTTGGTCTTGTTTCCAAAAGCACATATATACCGATGATTCTTTCTTCTTGTTTAGCTATATACGTAAACCCTCTCTGTACATATGCATCAATTTGGCTTTCACTTGGATCAGCAAGAAGTAATAAAGATTTCGGTATAGCTTCTTTCGAAATACGCTCTATGACAACAGACATAAAAATTCCCCCTCCTCTATTGTTCTAAACCCCCCTTGTCTACCATAGATAATAGAAAGGAGGGATTCACCATGGACAACAATGAGAAAAAATGCAACGTCATCTCTATTGATGGAAAGAAAAAGAAGAGCGACACATATTCCTATCCAAAATTAGTAGTAGAAAACAAAACGTATGAGTTTTCTTCATTCGTCTTATGCGGTGAAACACCAGACGGCAGACGCTTAGTTCTTACCCATATGATTTCTACTGATGAGTTTGCAGGGTTTGTAAAATCTTTAGATACTGTACTACAAAAGAAAATTGAACGAATCTTTTTTTCATAACAGCTATTTAATATAAATTTCTTTTTCAATTTCTACTAACTGCCTTTGTAGCTCTTCTTTACTTTGTTCGTATAGTGATACATCAATTGTTTCAGCTAAAGCGAATAATATACTTTCATAATAATTCTCAACATCTTGCTGCATCACTTTTTGGAATAGGTTCCATTTTGCATCCCACTCTTGCTTATAATGATGAACGAATAAATCTTCTTCATCAACTACATAGTTTGATACGAAAGGTTCTAACACTCCTTTAGCGTCTTCTTGCATAAAAGCTTTATCATTTTTTTCAAAAAAGCTTTTCTCATTTTTAAAATGTGCTAGTGCCTTTTTAAAATCTTTTATTTCTATTGAAGGAAACGGCTCTTTATGTGTAATAATTTTATATTCATAATCCACTGTTCCACCCATAGAAATCGATTCATTTTCCACTTTGCAATTCACAACAATTTCATCCTTTGCACGCTTCATCGCTTCATCTATCCATTTTTCAAGACGTAATGATGTCGCACGCATTTCTTGTAATAAATCATGTTGAATAAATGAAACTAATTCCATTACACATTGCTGCAACTGCATTTTCACATTCCCATCTGTTCGTAACGACGCCGGATTAATAAATTCAGTAAACACATCGTTATAGCGTAAAAATAGACGTTGGTGTACATAATAAAGCAATTCTTTCACTTCATTTTGCATTGCTTGCTCTTCAGCAAGTACACTATATGATGAAATAATATGAAGTAGCTGATTACGCTCTGCTTCATATTTTTTTGTTTGCTTCTCTTTCTCATCATTTCCCTGCTTTGCGCCATTTATCATATTTACAAGAAGCTGATTCGCTCCTTGCAATGCACCATATAAAGCATGCACAGATACAAGCATTAAATCCCTCATCATAAAGGACGTAAATGATTCTTCAAACTTAGTAATCCCGGAGTTTTGTAAAATACCATACTTTTCTTTATCAATACTTTTCCCTTGCTTTTCTTCAAGCGCACATAAACTTGAAATTGCAAATAAACGTGGATTTCTAATACCGTATTGCAGGAGCTGATCCGCAATATAACCTTTTACCATTTCAAGTTCTTCTTCAGATTGTGCTAAATCGGCAGCATTTATTAAGAAGAACATTTTATCAAGTGCAAATGTATCCTTTACACGACCGAGCTGAATTAAAAATTCACGATCCGCACGAGAGAAAACATGATTATAGTATGTTACGAATAAAATAGCATCTGCGTTTTTAATATACTGGAATGCAACATCCGTATGGCGCGCGTTAATAGAATCCGCCCCTGGTGTATCTACAAGAGCTACTCCTTGCCTTGTTAAAGCACAATCATAATAAAGCTCCATGTACTCAACAAAGCATGATTTTTCTTCATTAGCTACATAATCAGAGAACTCCTCTAACGTAACTTGTAATTGTTCCCCTAAATGATTAGCAACTGCCTCATATCCTTTTTGTACCGCTCGCAAAAAGCTAAATGTTGTTTTTTGCTTCCCGCTTGGTGAAGGGTATTTCATAATTTGATCAATTTTCGTTAACGCTTCTTCCAATGTAGCAATTTCATAGTGAAACATTTTATAAACAGCTTTCATATCTTCTAACAGCGCTTGCTCTGACTTAAACTGGACAATTACCGTTCCATGTGGTTTATCTTCTGTCACTGGCAAAATTTGATTTATTGTTGCTGTCGTTGGGTTTGGCGATACAGGAAGTACCTTTTCACCGAGCAATGCGTTAGCAAATGATGATTTCCCAGCACTAAAAGCTCCAAATAACGCTACTGTAAATTGCTTCGTTTCTACACGCTGTCTTTTTCCAACTACTTCTTGCTGTAGATGTTTCAGTGTAGGCAATGGATCTAATATCGTTTCAGCTTTCTTCACTTTTTCTAATATACGCTGAATATTTAAAGCTTTCGTTCCTTTAATCTCTTCTTCACTAGCCGCTACGTTATCATTTACAATTTCTTGCTCTTGTAGTTTAAACTTCTCACTAACAACTTGTTTTTTACTTTGTAATATTTCGTCTATTTGCAATCCATCTGGTATAGAAACATTTTCATTCCAAATATCTCCTAAATAGCTCTCATATTCCTCATACGTCTTAATGTATTGTAATTTTGTTTCTTTTGCTGTTTGTAACATCGTGTATTTTTCAATTTCTTCTTCAATACGAGCAATCTCTATCTTCACTTTCTTCTGCAATATACCCGTACTTTTTCCAAAGATTTGCTGAGATTTCATAAAGTATCTTTTCTTTAACTCATTTGCAACGTCAGCAGTATAAAGAAGTAAGTAATCACCGGTAAATCCAGCCCCCTGTTTAATTGTTTCAGCCAACACTTCCGGTCCGAAAGCAATTTCTAACGCATATATGTCTTTCCCTATTTCCTCTGTAAATAACCCTTCTTCTTTTAAGAAGGCTACAATAAATTCTTTCACATGAAAATCAAGTTGCGTTTCAACAGTCTTTTGAAGAGCAGAATAAAAAGCATCTACACGTCTCTGTTTTTCTTGCTCCGTCTTTCCTTTCGCAAATAACAAGCCAACTTTAAACTTCGTTAATTTCGTTTCTAAATATTTATTTGCCAATTCTCTCATTTCAAATGGCATTAAATACGCGTTATCTAATATGGCTTGTAAACCTTTTATAAATTCATTTCTCACATCAGATTCTTTACTAGCCACCCGATTTTTATTTTCAGTTAACTCTTCCTTTTTTTCAACTATCTCTGAAAGTGACAGTGGTGATGTTAATTCTTCTTCATATTTCATGAGATGTTTTTCATTTTCAGAAAGAATAAACGAACAATGTTCTTGCAGTAAATATTCTGTTTCTCGCTCCATTCCCTTTCTTACATACTGCTCTTTTTCTTTCATGATAGAAAAGATTAATGCTTCTAAACTTTGAATTTCATTGTATGGATGATTCATCATTCGCAATGATGTATAGAAAATACCATCTACTTCAATATCCCAGTTAGAAAAAGACTGTTTTACACTATCTCTATACTCTTCAAACGATAACTCATTTGCTTTATGTTTATCTATTTGGTTTACAACGAGATAAACCGTTTTATTACGTTGTTTCAATTCTTTAACAAACTGTAAGTTAACCTCTGATTGGACATGGTTATAATCCATCATATAGAAAATAACATCTGCTAGATGCAGTGTTGATTCCGTCGCTAATTGGTGGGCATCATCCGTAGAATCAATTCCGGGCGTATCAACTAACATAACCCCATCAGGAATTGGCGCATCATTTCGATAAATATGAACACCAATTACTTCATCACCGTCTTTACATATTTGTTTTAATTCTTCTGCTGAATATGCGCCGTCATATTCATACTGTTCTCCTGACTTAATCGTTACAACAACACGATCAGATCCTCTTTCAATTTTAACAACGTTAGCACTCGTTGGAATCGGACTTGTCGGTAATAATTGCGCTTTATATAGGTGATTCATCATTGTCGATTTCCCCGCAGAAAAATGACCACAAAAAGCTAGCATAAGCTGCTCTTGTTTATATTTTTGAATCACTTCAAACAACTTCAAACTATTCTCTACATCGCCGTTTTTTTGCCACTCTTCATAAAAACAAACAAGTTTTTTCATACCGTTTGTCTGTACTATGTTTGTCATCCCCTTGTTCCCCTTTATCCAAGATGTATATACTTTATCCCGCTATTTGTGGGCAGTAAAAACCCGTTTCGTGCGGGCTAGTAATCAGTGAGGGATAGACCTCCCCGCTGATTAAAGTTTCACTTTATTATCATACTAAATTTTCAGCATATTCACATCAAAAATAAAAAATCCCTTTCATTCTTTTTACAAATGAAAGGGATTTTATGTAATAGTATTCATTTTGTTGTTCCTACTCCATTTAAAACATACTTTGTAACACCAACATATATAGCAATCGTTCCTGCAACAAGTGCATACACCATATTAACACACCAACCTTTTTTGATAATGATTATCACTTTTGAATACATTTTATCATTAAAGAGAATCATTATCAACAAATTTCTAAAAAAGAAAGCTCCTTCGGGAAAAGGAGCTTTACTGCCTGTTTTAAAGAAGTTTAAAACTTGCTGTGCACTCTTATTATATCTCATAATACACATCTTAGCAGTTTTAAAAATTGGAAATTACCTATATACCCTCCTCTTTACATTTTGTATAATAAAAGGGAATTACTTAACAAGGAGGAAAATAATGACACAAAATATTTCACAAGGCGAGAGGATACATTCCATCGATATTATTAGAGGAATAGCTGTACTAGGTATTTTTCTTGTTAACTGGCCAGTTATCGCTGGTGTTGATTCTCGAGACATTTCCGGCGTTTATGATGGATTAGACAGCTATATTCGCTTGTTTTATGACATGTTTATTCAAACAAAATTTTATACTATTTTTTCATTTTTATTCGGATTAGGTTTTTATATCTTTATGAGTCGTGCTGAGGCGAAAACAGATCATCCGAAAACTTTATTTGTTCGCCGCTTGCTCATTTTATTATTATTTGGGTTCTTGCATTATGTTCTTTTATGGGACGGGGACATCTTACATACTTATGCAATCACTGGGTTTTTCTTATTTCTATTTTATAAGAGAGAACCTCGAACTACTTTAATATGGGCAATCGTTCTATTAAGTTTCATGCAATTGTTCACGTTATTAGGTTCTCTTCTCATGTTACTAGTGCCAGTAGATGAATTAGGCCTTTCCACAGCAATTATGCCGTTAGACAACTGGGGCTTACAAATCACAGACAGATTCCATTCTTTCTATTCTGAAGCAATAAATAACAGTCTTATTATGCTTCCTGAAACACTTGGATTATTTTTACTCGGGTTATATGCTGGTAAAAAAGATATTTTCCGCCGTGCAAAAGAATTAGATCCAAAGCTTAAGAAATGGCAAATCATTATGTTCATTTTAACATTGCCGATGTGGTTTATTATGGTGTACTTCTTTATGAATAATCAACCATACACACCATTATCACTTATCGGAATCACGACGATAAGTGGAAAAACGTTATTCATATTCTACATTTTCACGCTGATGCGTTTATTACAAAAAGAAAAATGGCAAAAATTATTACGTCCATTCCAATACGTTGGACGAATGGCGTTAACGAATTACATCTCTCATACAATTGTTACATTACTTGTATTCGGGCTATTGTTCAAAAATAATTATCTTGCTCCATTATGGGTAGGACCTCTATTTTGCATCGGTTTCTATACGTTACAAATCTTTATTAGCCGCTGGTGGCTTTCACGTTACCAATATGGGCCACTTGAATACATTTGGCGCCTTGGTACATACGGTAAGATAATGCCACTTAAAAAGAAAAGCAAGGTCTCATAATGAGACCTTGCTTTTTTACGCTTCTCTTACTGCACTTTGCATCGGAACTGGCTCTTCTTTTACTTTCACTTTACGCTGCGGCACCATATTAAATACAATATTTAAAAGTACTGCTGATGCACTTCCAAGTACAATTCCGTTATCAGTTAAAATACGGATGTTTTCCGGAAGCTGTGAGAATAACGTTGGAACGACTGTAACTCCAAGTCCGATTCCGACAGAACATGCAACAATTAATAAATTTTCTTGTTTTCCAAAATCAACACTGCTTAACATTTTAATACCATATGCCATAACCATGCCGAACATTGCTAGCATTGCACCGCCAAGTACTGATTTCGGAATAATTGTTGTAATGGCTGCGATTTTAGGAATAAACCCAAGAGCAATTAACATACCACCACAAGTATAGATAATGACGCGATTTCTTACTCCAGTTAATTGAACAAGTCCTACGTTTTGAGAATATGTTGTGTATGGAAATGCGTTAAAAATACCACCTAGAACCATTGCTAATCCTTCTGCGCGATAACCTTTTGTTAATTCTTTTTCACCGATCTTTTTATTACAAATATCAGATAATGCAAAATATACCCCTGTTGCTTCCACAATTCCTACGCAAGCAACGAGAATCATCGTAATAATTGGCGTTAATTCAAATGTTGGTGTACCGAAGTAAAATGGCTGAATACCGTGGAACCAATCCGCTTCTCCAACCGCTTGCAAACTTACTTTCCCCATAAATGCTGCAACGATTGTACCGAACAATAGACCAAGTAATATAGAGATTGAACGAATAAATCCGTCAAAGAAACGATACATAATGATGATAAATAATAATACACCAAATGCTAACGCTAAATTTTCAAGACTACCGAAATCTTTACTTCCTACTCCTCCAGCCATATCATTAATTGCTGCTGGAACAAGTGTAACTCCAATTACGGTAACGACAGATCCTGTTACAACAGGTGGAAACAGTTTTACAAGCTTTCCAAATAATTTCGCAAAAATAACAACGAATAACCCGGCAGCAATAATCGCTCCATAAATAGAAGACACCCCGTATTGTTTTCCGATTGCAATCATCGGTCCAACCGCTGTAAATGTACAACCAAGTACAACTGGAAGTCCAATACCGAAAAAGCGATTTGATAATGCTTGTAAAATTGTCGCAACGCCGCACATTAATAAATCAATTGAGACTAAATATGTTAACTCTTGTTGATTTAAACCAAGTCCCCCGCCGACAATAAGAGGAACAATAATTGCGCCAGCGTACATGGCAAGCATGTGCTGCATACCAAGCGATGCGATTTTAAATGGGTGCTGCTTCATCGTTTATTTCACCTCCGCAGTTTCTTGCTGTACAAATGTAACTGTGCCGTTATCAAGTGATGCAATTTCTGCTAGTGACTCAACACGAACTCCTTGTTCGCGAAGCTTCTTTCCTCCATCTTGAAATGCTTTTTCAATAACAATACCAATTCCTGCAATACTTGCTCCAGATTGCTCTACTAAACTCATTAAACCTAAAGCAGCCTGACCGTTTGCTAAAAAGTCATCGATAATTAAAACGCGATCATTTTCATCGATATGATTTCGAGATAATGAAATTTCATTCGTTTCTTGTTTCGTAAATGAGTATACGTTTGCAACGTACATATTATCTTGTAACGTTAACGATTTACGTTTTCTTGCAAAGATTACTTTTACACCAAGCTCTAATGCAGCCATAACTGCTGGTGCAATGCCTGAAGATTCAATCGTCACGATTTTTGTAATGTTCTCTTCTTTAAAACGTTTAGCAAATTCTTTTCCGATCTCTTGCATAAGTACTGGGTCAATTTGATGATTTAAAAATGCATCTACCTTTAATACGTCACCAGATAAAACCTTTCCTTCGTTCAAAATCTTTTCTTGTAATACTTTCATGTTTGTTCCCCCTCTTATGCAATAAAAAAACTCCAAAAGCCGCCACCACTCGTTACAAGTGAGAGACGCGCTTTTGGAGTTTCGCAAAAAAGAATGCTAAACAAGCAAATATATTCGTCCTCACTCATAGTCAAAGTATTTACGGTACTTCGGTAGAAACTTGCAGGCCATATCCCCGCGATTATATGAGTGTAGCTAACTATTTATTTTATAGAAGGATTATAACGCACTTTTTAAATTTTGGAAAGCATTTATTAAAAAAACACGTACGAATTTTATGAAAATACTATTTTCGTTCGAGTTTTGCAAACTCTTACATTTCATATTTAAGCGTCGTTAAAATGATTGGACCATCTTTTGTAATCGCAATTGTATGCTCATATTGAGCTGATAATTTACCGTCCATCGTTCTTGCAGTCCACCCGTTTAAATCTACTTTAGAATATCGCATACCGGCATTTACAATAGGTTCAATTGTAATTACCATTCCTTCTTGTAATTCTGGTCCTTGCCTTGGCTTACCAAAATGAAAAATTGCTGGTTCCTCATGAATCTCTTTACCGATCCCGTGTCCCGTAAAGTCTCTTGCGACAGAAAAACCTTTATTTGCTACATAACTTTCAATTGCATAGCCAATGTCTCCTACATGATTACCGATTACCGCCTGATCAATCCCTTTATACAAAGCATTCTCAGCTACTAACAATAACATTTCTGCTTCATCAGAAACGTTTCCAATTCTATACGTCCAAGCAGAATCTGAAAGACCACCATTTAAGTTTACTACCATGTCAATTGTTACAATATCGCCCTCAGTTAAAGGAACATCCGCGGGAAACCCATGACACATTTCATCGTTTACAGATGCACATATCGCATATGGATACCCGTTGTAACCTTTCTGTTCAGATGTTGCACCATGCTTTTCTAAATATGCTTCAACAAACATATCAATTTCTTTTGTCGTAATACCTGGTTTCATCATTTTGGCAATTTCCCTATGACATGAAGCAAGTAATTTCCCAGATTCATGCATCAAATCTATTTCATTTTTCGTTTTAATTGTAATCATACTACCTCTCCTTACTAAACTTGCTATTTGCTACTAAACTTCAATCATACACATCCTCTTCCAAAATTTCAAAACTTCTAATTACAACAAGTACAAAAACAAACATCATTTATTTCTACATCAAAATAAAAAAACAGAAGCTCTCCTCTGTTTTTTAATCATTTTTACATATATAATTCATTTTCAAAAACTCAAAACAACTACCATTTGTTTTCTGTATAAACGTTCCAACAGCTTCAAATCCTGCTCTTTTATACACTTTAATCGCTCTTTCATTAAATGTCGCTACTGATAGTGTTATATAATTGCATCCGTATTTTTCTTTACTAAAAGCTAGTCCAGCTTTTACGAACTGTAGACCAAATCCATTCCCAGTTATATCAGGTCTCATTCCAAGACCTATATCAACCGTTTGATTATTTATGTTACTAAAACTAAAGAAACCAATGAGAGTACCATTTTTCTTCACAGAAAATGTATGATTCCCTCTACTCTCATCCTCTAAAAACTCAGCTAAATCTTCTTCATCTACCTCTATATCATAAAAGGAATACTCCCCTTCATAATGCCAGTTATATGCAATTTCTTCTGCTTCCGCTTGCGACATTACTGTAAACATATAGCCCATTTCTCTCACTCCCTCATAAAAAAAAGCTGCAATTAAGCAGCTCCTGTTTTATAACTCATAAATCTCTTTATATTTAGCTTCTAAATAATCAGCTAAGTAGTTTGCATTTAAACCTTCACCTGTCACATCTTTTAAAATTTCAAGTGGTTTTTTCGTTTTGCCATATTGGTGAATATTCTCTGTTAACCATTCACGAATTGGTGTCACGTTTCCTTCTTCTAATAATGCATCAAAGTTTGGAATATCCTTTAGCATCCTATGTTTAAATTGCGCTGCATACATATAACCAAGCGCATAAGATGGGAAGTATCCAAATGAACCACCAGCCCAGTGAACATCTTGCAATACACCTTGTGCATCGTTTTCCGGACGAATTCCTAAATATGCTTCCATCTTATCATTCCAAGCCGCTGGCAAATCCTTCACTTGTAATGTACCATCAAATAATTCTTTCTCAAGTTCATAACGAACCATGACGTGAAGCGGATATGTAAGCTCATCTGCTTCTATACGAATAAACGATGGCTTCGATTCGTTAATCGCATCATAAAACTCGTCTACTGATATATCATTGAATTGACCATCGCTATACTCTTTTAATAAATCATAATTTTTCTTCCAGAATGATTTATTACGACCGATAAAGTTCTCAAAGAATAATGATTGTGACTCATGAATACCCATAGAAGTTCCACTACATAGCGGTGTACCTTCAAATTCCTCTGCAATATTTTGTTCATATACAGCATGACCACATTCATGAATCGTGCCGAAAACAGCCATACGGAAGTCTTTCTCATCGTAACGAGTCGTAATACGAACATCACCTCTATTTAATTTAATTTCAAAAGGATGTACCGTTTCATCAAGACGACCCGCTTCAAAGTTATAGTTCAATTGTTTTAATAACTCTAAAGTAAAATTCTTTTGTTTTTCTTTTGAAAAATGTTCAGCTAAAGCATTTGTTTTTAATTCTTTTTTAGACTCAGAAATTTCTTTCACAAGCGGAACGATACGTTCACGTAGTTGACTAAATACATGATCTAACACTTCTACTGTGATTCCCGGCTCATACATGTCTAATAGCGTGTTATATTTGTACGTTTCGTAACCCCAATATGTAATAAACTTCTTTTTGAATTCAACAATTTTTTCTAAATACGGACGGAACATTTCGAAGTCAGATTTTTCGCGAGCTTCTTCCCATACACTTTCCGCTTTCGCTTCTAATTTCACATACGCTTCATATTCCTCTTGTGGAATTTTCTTATTTCTATCATATTCTTTACGACACTCTTCAACCATTTTCTTTGTCGTTTCAGAAAGTTTATTTTCAACAATTAAAGATTCTAGTTCAGTTAAATAGTTCCCCATCTCATCTGAAGTCGACATCGCAAACACTTCGGATGAAAGCATTCCAATTACTTCTGAACGCTGGTCTACACCTTTTTTAGGCGCACCTGTTCTTAAGTCCCAAAACATTAAGCTTAATGCTTCCCCGTAATTCTGTATCTTCTTCACATATGTTAAAAATTGTTTTTCTACTTCATATGTAGCAACTGTCATAGTATAAAAAACCTCCTTTTTCTACCTCAAACTTATTTCGACACTGAAACATAAATTCCTTTTCTAATAGAAAAAAAGCTTGGCAAATGCCAAACTTTTCCCTACAACATTTTTTCGCTTAAAGTACTTTTCCTTCTACCGGAAGTACTTTCTTCACTGCTTCTATCACTTTTTCATCTTCATTATCTGATAAGAATAATGATATAGCACCTTTATCTTCACTTGTACGAATTAAACGTCCAATTCCTTGGCGAAGACGTAAAATCATATAAGGCACATCTACGTCCCAGAATGGATCATTCACATGTTTACGCTTCGCCTCAAACACAGGATCGTTTGGAGGGAATGGTAATGACCAAATAATAACATGTGATAATGATGAACCTGGAATGTCTAAACCTTCCCATAAATGAACGGCACAAAGTACAGTCTCTTCTTCATTTTGGAAACGAGAAACGAGCTGACTAATTTCTTGATCTCCTTCATATAGGAACGGAACTGACATTTGCTCTTTACTTACATATTCTTTAAACGCTGCAAGTTCTTGCGTTGTACGGAATAATACGAGTGTACGTCCATTTGTTTTTTGTATATTTTCAAGTGTATATTGACACTTTCTTTCCCATTCATTTTCTTTCGTATACGGAAGTAAGTTTACTGTCATTTGCTCTTCATAATCAAACGGCGAAGCAACTGAGAATGATAAGTAATCTTTTACCCCTAGACTATTTGCAGTAAATGCGAACGAATCATTGTCAGATAATGTCGCAGAAGAGAAAATATATGGAATCTTCTTCGAGAATACTTTTTCTTGTAACACTTCTTCAACTGCACGCGGCATAATAACTAATGTGAAAGCACCATCGCCTTCTTCACCCCACGTAATTACATTTTTCTCGTGCATGAAAAGACGAAGTGAATGCTCTAACACATCTAAATGCTCATCAACAATATTTAAATCGTATGTGTTTACTGTATGCATTTCACTTTCAAATACTAATGCATCACCGACTTCACCGATTTTCGCATAAAGTCTTTTCGCTTCTGCAGTTACCTTTTCTGTCACAGTAATTTCTAAACGATCAGAACCTTCAATTTCCTTTTTATTCTCTTGTAGTACCCCAAAGAATTGTTCAGTTTGCCAAATTGTTTCTTCTACTAAATGTGCGAACTCTTCACGAATATCATTTTGTAATAATCTCGTTAAAAGTTGCTCCATCATCGTTTGTTTTAAACGGTACGTTAAAGCTTTTTGAGCTGCATATTCTACAAGATGCCCTTCATCGAATACAACGCAACTACTTTCTGGTAATAACGGAATTTGTCCTTCACGTTTGCGAGCTTCGTACGTCCAAATATGATCCATATAGAAATCTTGAGAACAAATGATTAAATCTGCCGCTTTACGATAATGCTCGCGCGAAAGAGTTTGACCACAACGATGACGAGAATCACAAGTGAAGCAATCTTGGAAGTAATCCCAGTTTACCTTTGACCATTCCTCGTCATTTAACAGTGGAAATTCTTTTCGATCACCATAGTGAGTAAAGTTCTGCATCGTACCATGATCGAATACGAACTGAGGCAATTCGTAATATACATCTTCAATTACTTCTGGAGCTCGTCCACTCATAACATCTTCAAGTTTACGTAAACATAAATAATTATCCATTGACTTCGCAAGTCTAACATCAACAGATAGCCCTAATGCTTCAGATAACTTAGCAATGTCTCCTTCTTCTTTCACAAGCTGCTCAATTAACGTTTCATCTGCACAAGCGATAATAGCCGGCTTCCCTGTATAACGTGCATAACAAATTGCATATAAAAGATATACAATTGTTTTCCCTGTTCCTACACCTGCTTCTGCAAACATAACTTTCTTCTCTTGGAAAGCGCGCTCTAACTGAAACGCCATAAAAATCTGTTCATCACGCTCTTCAAAGCCTTTTTCCGGAAGAATGTCGTAAAACACATCTCCAATCCATTCATTCAACTTATCATAAAAATTATCTTGTTTTCCTACTTCAAATGGTAACCTATTCTCAGTAAACATCCTTAGCCTCCAACCAAACAGTTTTTCTATAAAAAGATATAGCAACTGCTACTCACATGTGTGCAGCCACTTTCCCCTGTTACAATACATAGAAATACACGAAAAAAAATTTTCCTTTCGAAAAAGGAAAATTTTTTTCTATATTAATGACCTTAAATAACGTTTATCAATCGCTGTTTCATGTGAAAGAGCTGACAAATATTCTTCCTGCGCTTTTTGTATTCCATCTACAATTGCACCTTGACTATCCACTTCTTTTCCGAGCTCATCATACGTACGGTGAATAGCTTTTTGAATCATCGATAATTGGAAACTATCCATATCACTTCCTCCTTTACGCATTACATAATAGCCAGTATATGCGTGCTGGAGGAGTTTTATACTATGAATTACGCGGTGGACGCTTTCCGAAGTATTGATAGTAATCTGTACGGATAAATCCGTTAAACAGTTTACGCTTTTTCGATGCATCTTTCCCATAACATTTCTCAAATGCTTCATAACTTGTTAATAAATACATTGACCACGTATCTAATGGGCGGAATACCTCTCCCATTTCTTTATATAATTTTTCAACAAGCGCTCTTTCACTTAAACGTTCTCCGTATGGAGGATTCGTTACAACATAGCCATATTCCTCTTTTGTCGTGAAATCTTTTACTTGCATTTGTTTAAATGATATAAGATCCCCTAATCCAACTTCTTCTGCGTTATCTTGGGCAACTCTTATCATACGGTGATCGATATCTGATCCAATGATTTGCAATGGTTGATTATAATTAGCTAAATCTTCAGCTTCTTGACGAGCTTCGCGCCAATTTTGTTTACCAACCCAGCCCCATTCATCCGATGCAAAGCCTCGGTTAAATCCTGGTGCGATATTTTGTCCAATTAATGCAGCTTCAATTGGAATTGTACCAGATCCACAGAAAGGATCAACGAAAGGACGATCCGCCTTCCAGTTTGTTAACTTAATTAAAGACGCAGCTAATGTTTCTTTTAAAGGCGCTTCACCTTGCTCAAGACGGTATCCACGTTTATGAAGACCTACACCACTCGCATCGATTGTTAACGTCGCAATATCCTTGAGCATTGCAATTTCAATACGGAATAACGGTCCATCTTCTTCAAACCAAGTTGTGCGTCTATACGTTGTTTTTAATTTCTCAACAACAGCCTTTTTAACGATACGTTGGCAGTCTGAAACGCTAAATAATGTTGATTTCAAAGATTTCCCAATAACAGGAAATTCTCCGTTCTCTGGAATATAATCTCCCCAGTTTAACGCTTTTGTTTTTTCAAATAACTCATCGAATGTTGTTGCTTTAAATTCGCCGACTTTAATTTTCACACGGTCTGCAGTACGTAACCATAAATTCGTACGACAAATCGCTTTTTCATCCGCTTCAAACGTTACCTTTCCGTTTTCCACTTCACATTCATAACCAAGATCGCGAACTTCTCGGGCAACTAACGCTTCAATACCCATTGCCGCTGTTGCAATTAAAGTAACTTTTCCCATTTGCATTCACCTCTTATGTATAATCAAACAATAATTAATAACATGTTGTCCTATTAATTATCACATATTACGAAGAATATTCTCACTTACCATTTTAACTCACAACTTATAACTTCATACAAATAAAAAGCCCTCCTCTAACAAAGGAGAGCTGAGTTATTTCATAGTTGGTTCATAACGTTCTGTAAGCCATGTTCTGTTCCTTTGTACTGCAAACGGCCCACGCCTCGTACTCCGGTGGTAATCATCTATCTACAGGTTACGAAAACCTGTCCTTTTCCGTCGTTCATTTCCTTGGAAAAGATTCCCCTACCATTATTTGGGTTTCTCGCTCGTGGGGTTTACCTCGTTCCACTCCTATCATTTCTTCAAGGACTTCGTCACTGTGGCACTTTAAAGGTAGTCAAACCATATCCGAAAGGACTTAGGTTTTTTCCCTGCCGTTAAACCAGCCTTGCAGCCAGAATACCCTAGCTTATGACTTGGCTAGGCACGAACACTACAGCCATCTCAGGCCGTGCGAGCATGGACTTTCCTCTACAACGTTGGCGTTGCAGCGATTACCCAAACGTTATGACAAACATTAGTATAGTGGAAACAAAAAGATTTTGCAATGTTTTTTTCTATGTAAAATGCTTTAACCTTTTTGTTACCTTAATTTATTCGTATAACTTACTTCCAAACACAGCTTTTTCTAAATTAGATAGACGTTTTAAAATATCCGTATTCGTATTGTTATACACTGGTTGTGCAACTGGTGTTTGTACCGGTTGTTGCGGAACTTGTGTTGCCGCTACTTTTTGTTCTTCTAATTCACGTTTCAAACGAGCATTTTGTTGTTTTAATTGATCAAATTCCTTATGAAAAGCTTCATAATCTTTAATAATCATATCAAGAAACTTATCTACTTCTTCTTGTTGATAACCTCTCATACCTGTTTTAAATTCTTTTTCTAAAATATCTTTCGCTGTTAATTTAATTTTATCCGAAATCATTTTCTTCACCTCAAATTTTTGCCAAAGCTTTCATTAACTAAATTTTTTCAGAAACAACGCCTTTTGTCAATCAAATATACGAGTACTATATTACATATTACTCTGCATTATTCCACTGTTCCTCTTCCATTATATCTTGTAAATCAGAAAAAAGAATGAAATAACTGTGATAATTTTCTATTTCTCCTTTTTTCTTAGCTGCTTCTACAATATATTTAGGGCTCCCAGACTTTTCTTCATCATATACAGCTAAAAGTGCATCGCTTTTTTCAATAAAAAATTGATTCTTTAATTTAAATTGCTCTGGGCTTTCGTACTTCCGTTTCGTAATACTATCAATATGATCTGCTTGTGAAAGAATAAATTCGTAATATTCACGGTTATCTTCCTTCCAATTTTCTTCTTGTTCTAAAAAAGGAGTAAATACCGCTAATTTTAAATCTGGATATTCTACTTGAATTTCAAAAACAACTTCAGCGGCCCATAGCTCTACTCCTAACTGACCGCTTATAATAACCCATTCCAAACCATCTTCTACAAAAGCAGTTAATTTACGACGCAGCGCCTTTTTTATACATTCTACTCCTGGATGATCATTTTTAAATATTCCAAGCTCAAACGGCTTATATCCTGTTACAGCAACGACTTTCATATAAACACTCCAATTACAAAAAAAGAACTAGCATTTCGCTAGTTCTAACATATCATTTACTTTTTAAACATTCCACCAACGTTTGGTCCGATATTTGGTCCAAATGGTGATACATTCGGTCCTGGTCCAAATGGTGAAACGTTCGGTCCTGGTCCAAATGGTGATACATTCGGTCCTGGTCCAAATGGTGATATTTGATGCCCATGGTGATGATGGCCATGACCGCATGGTCCACATCCCCCGCCAAATCCACCAACAGATCCTGGATCACCAGGGTCTACAACATTTACGTTCGAGTTTGTTTGTGGGAAGAAGTTTTGATTTTTAATTTGTTGATGATGTACATGTGTTGTATGCGTTGGGAAAATGTGTGGCACCACCGTTGTTGAAAAAGAATGTGTTACGCACTGTTTTGCCGGATGAATGACAGGAGCAGTTGTACAAATAGGTCCTACAGGCTTATGCCCTCCAAAGCAAGGATGACAATGATGCATAGTTTTTTCTCTCCTCTCTCATTAAAAAAATCTGACTACACTTTACAATATGAGCGAGGGGGTAAAGCCGCTTGTTATATATACCCATTTATTTCATGGAAATTTGTCTAGTATCCAATTTCATACGTAATACCTATTATAGACAACCCCCTACTATTATTTACCAAAAAAGCCCCCGACTTGCTTAACAATCCCTGTTACTTGATTCATCGCGTTCATCATTTGTCCAGCCGTGTTCATCATTTTATTTACATCGTAGTTACCATCTGATGATTTAAATTGTGAAACAAAACTAGAAAACTGACTTGGTTGCTGTTGCTGTTGCTTTTGTTTATTCATCTTTGGATATGGTTGTTTTGGTGGATAAAACATAGCTTGTTGATTTACATATTGAGCTGGCGACATGTAGTTTTGTGAATTCATATACGCTTGCTGTGGTTGATTCATATACATTTGCTGCGGTTGATTCATATGTGGTTGTTGCGACTGATTCATATGTGGTTGTTGCGACTGATCCATGTGCGGTTGTTGCGGTTGATTCATATGCGCTTGCTGCGGTTGATTCGTATACGCTTGTTGCGGTTGATTCATATGCGGTTGTTGCGGTTGATTCATATGCGCTTCCTGCAGTTGATTCATATGCGCTTGCTGCGGTTGATTCCCAAATGACACTTCAAATGGTTGATAATAATTTTGGTTTCCATAATGAGGTTCGAAAGGATACATATTATACCGTAAATATGTATCCGGATTATACTGGTACATATTTTGCTGTGCATATGGATCTGTTTGCTGATATACATTAGGTTGTTGAAACATGCATACTCTCCTCCTTCACATAAGTTTCTACATATAGAATATGTACCTATAAAATAAAATGTGTAAAGGAGTATCTGTCTGTTTTTGTCGGAAGTTTAAATTTTTAAAAAAATTAGAAAGTAAACCCTTCCATGCTATGATAATAAGGAAGAAGATTCTCATTGGGGAGGAATCAACATGGTATTAGGGGATTTAAAACAAGCGTTTTCTCAAAAAAAGGGGTATTACACAGAAAATTCGAATGAACTGTTAGACTTTGCAAGACATTGTTATCTTGAAGGAAAAATATGCATTTCAGATTACCGAACATTAATACGTGAATTAGAAATAAACGGTGCAACAAAACCTACAACAGTGACAGAGGCATAAAAAAACAAGAGGGTTTTCCCTCTTGTTATTTACATTGATCTACGATATTTTGCAAAGTATACGAAATAGCTTGATGAGTTTCAAAGAAACGTTTGCCTTTTCCCTTATTAACAAAACATTGTAGCACATTAGTTTGTAAATTATCATACACTTGATCAATTTGTTGTACATGTATATACTTAGGTCGCTCTTCCTTTATCCACCTATAAGCTAATTCTTTCCACATCTCTAACTCCGCATCTACAATATCAACAAATGTCTTCATATCCTTATAAAAATCATATTCAGCCATCTCTCTTTTTTTCACATTCGCTTCATCATTATACTGCATTAACTTCTCCGAAGACTGGATTAATGCTTCATGTCCCATTTTGTTCCCACCTTATTATGCACTCACTACGACGTTTTGAAATGTCTTTACCCAGCTCCCTTTTTCTTCGTGATGCACTAATTTATTTTCCATATGTTCTATATGCATTTCTGTTATTTCTATCTTATTGCATATTTTTTCACCTTTATCCTTCAATGCATGATTCATTCTAATCCCAATCTTCATTTCCAGCAAATCGAGAGAACTTAACATTTGATCCATTTTTTTCATAACATCTTCCTTCTGAACCATCGCCATATTTAAAACGCCCCCTTCTTTGCCTTTCCTTTGTCATGTAATTTCGCCGATTGATTAATTACTCCTTCTCACATGACAAAACTAGTTGATATTCGTCAAAGAAATCATTTAGTATGCCATTTTTAGAAATGGTAACAATACAAAAAGGAGGTGTATTACGATGACAAAAAATAAAAACGAAAAAAAGAAAAAGCAAAACAAACAACAAAACAAACCTGAGACTGGTAATCCAAAGCTTGATGGTCCAAATTTCCCCGCTACATAAAGTGAAACTTTAATCAGTGGGGTTTTGTTCATCCCCCACTGATTATTAGCCCGCACCAATCGGGTGTTTACGGACAGCAGGGCTTCCACCTACCTTCTTTGCTCCAGCCAAATTTTGAGGTGGGAGTTTTACTGTCCGCAAATAGCGGGATAAAATGACACTTTAACCAAAGTGGCTTTTACAAACAACTATTTTCTAGTCTACCTTACCTCTTCGCTTTCGATAAGTGTTGAAGTTAAAGTCGTACTGCTGGCAAATAGCCGATTAGAAAGTAACTTGTTGTAGAGCATATTACTTTTAATAAAGAAGTCCCGCCTTCATTTAAGAAGGCGGGACTTCTTTATTATATCATGAACTCATCTATTCTTTTAACAAAACTACTTAATATAGAAAGAGTATGTATTTGCTCCCTCTTCTTTCTATACCATTCTGTTATATTAATTTCCCCCTTAGGTTTTTCAAGTAAAAATAATGAATCTATTTCCAACCCTTCACTAAACCAATCTTTTTCAATTAATTTTTCATGAGTGACAATAGAATACACATCCCGAAGAGCCGGCGTACATGATTTTCTAATTCCCCTTATATTACATTCATAATCCATCCTTGATCCTGTATGCCTAGTTTGCACTGCAAATTTATAAAAAGAAGCCTTATACTTTGAATGAAATAATAACCAAGCTAATTGCTTCCCCAGTTCTATACGTTTTTGCAACGTTTCAAATTGATAAACTGAAAATCCATACATTCCCCCTTCCACCATTGGAAAAATAACTGCACTAACGTGAAATATTTCTTGAAATTTGAATAGTGCAGTATCAAATACATGTTTTTGAAAGTATGCATTCTCAATTACTGGTTTTTGAATTTTATTTTGTTCATTAATAATAAGTGCCGTCATAAGCCTATTTATATCTTTTTTCTCCCAAAACGCGCCCCATTCTTTTTCCATAAAAATTGATATGTTGAAAAATTGTAACAAATGAAAGAGCGGCGCACATCTCTTTTTACTTTCCTCATACAGTAATAGTTGAGGAAATGCATCTAAAAAAATGAGCCAATTGGCTTTCTCATACAAATGAAATAATCGTCTCTTAACTGTTTGAGATAAAAGATTAGAATAATATTCTCCTTCTAAATCTGTCATGTTCCATCCCCCATTCCTTGAAACCATGCTTGCTAAAAAAGACCATCTAATTTCTCTATTTCTCAAATAATATTCTTGGTAAGATTGTGTACGTGAAATATTATCTACGTTAGCTACATCCGTGCTCTCCTTAATATTAAGAACTATAGCTTTTTCCTCTTCTGTACAAAAAATATCATTACGGGTCTGTTTAATTTTTTCGTAATCATTCCATCGAAACATGAGTAAGTCACCATACCTTTCTTGAAAAAGGTCACATCTTTTTTCATTTTTTGATATAATCACCTTTGTAAGTAAATCTTATCAAGTTGGGAGTGGACAAAATATGACCATTCGTTACCCAAATGGAAAAAGGTACGATCAAGCTTCACAACCTCATAAAACACCAATAAAAAAACATACTTACAGTAATAGAGGTATGTCCCTTGAAGAGGAATTGAATGACACCAATCAATATTACTTAACCCATAATATTGCATGCGTACATAAAAAACCTACACCTCTTCAAATTGTAAAAGTAGATTACCCCGCTCGAAGTGCTGCAGTGGTAAAAGAAGCGTATTTCAAACAACCTTCTACAACAGATTACAACGGTGTATACAAAGGGAAATACATCGATTTTGAAGCGAAAGAAACTAAAAATAAAACCAGTTTTCCACTTCAAAACTTCCACCTTCATCAAATTGAACATATGAAGCAAGTAGTCGCTCATAATGGAATTGCATTTGTTATTATTAAATTTACACTTTTTGATGAATTTTATTTATTAGATGCAAAACATATTATTGCATTTTGGAATCGTCAAAATACTGGTGGACGTAAATCGATTACAAAACAAGAAATAGAAGAGCATGGGTCTTTATTATCATGCGGTTATCACCCTCGAATTGATTATATCCGCGTACTAGACACGATTTATTTTTCGTGATAGAGTCATCACTAAGGCTCTTTTTTCGACTTTTGGGGGAGAGAATGAAAGGTAGGAGAAAGTATAATGTCAGATAATTATCGTTCTCGTACAGAACGAAATCATGTAAAAAATCAAACGAAAGAAACAAATAATAAAGAAGAAAAACCAAAGAAAAAAGGTTCCTTTTTCAAGAGATTTCTTATAGGTTGTCTACTTCTTGGTATCGTCGGTCTCGTAGCTGGCGTTTCGGCCTTCTTTGTTATGGTAAAGGACGCTCCAAAACTAGACAAATCAAAGCTAGTCAATCCTTTATCAACAAAATTCCTTGATAAAAACGGGAATTTCTTCTATGAATACGGTGCTGAAAAACGAACCCATGTTACATACGATCAAATTCCAAAAGTAATTGAAAGTGCATTCCTTGCGACTGAGGATGCTCGTTTCTACGATCATAATGGAATTGATTTTAGACGTACTGGAATGGCAGTCATGGAAAATGTCACTGGTGGTTTTGGATCACAAGGTGGTAGTACGATTACACAGCAAGTAGTTAAAAACTATTTTCTAACGATGGACAAAACTGCAAAAAGAAAAGTGCAGGAATGGTACTTATCT
Source organism: Bacillus sp. SIMBA_074 (assembly GCF_046534555.1). Lineage (NCBI taxonomy): Bacteria > Bacillati > Bacillota > Bacilli > Caryophanales > Bacillaceae > Bacillus > Bacillus sp. SIMBA_074. Next base: position 394,900 of record NZ_JAWRYM010000001.1, read on the forward strand.
TATAAGTTAGAGCAACAGTACTCAAAACATGAAATTTTAGAAATGTACTTAAATAAGATTAACCTCGGTAATCGCTCTTACGGTATTTCAACAGCAGCAAAAAAATATTACGGCAAAGATTTAAAAGACATACAACTACACGAAGCTGCAATGCTCGCTGGTTTACCCCAAGGTCCTAACATTTATGATCCAACAAAACCAGATAACGTTGATAGAGCAACGAAACGTCGTAATATCGTATTAACATTAATGAACCGACACGGGTATATAACGAAACAAGAAATGAATGACGCAATGCAAATCTCTGTAACACAAGGACTTCTTCCATCTTCAGAAGTGACTGAAATGAAGTATCAAGCATTTATAGATGCTGCTGTAAAGGAAGTTGAAAAAGAATACCCTGATGTAAATATCGGTTCAGATGGTTTAACGATTCATACAACACTTGATCAAGATGCTCAAGATTACGCTGAGAAAATTATGGATGGCAATCTCATTAAATATCCAAACGATCAGTTCCAAGGATCATTTGTATTTATGGATACACAGTCTGGAGAAGTTCGAGCAATTGGTGCTGGGCGTAAAGAAAGTAAGTCTACTTTCAAAGGTCATAATATGGCAGTTGATTTAAAACGCCAAGTTGGTTCAACAATGAAACCAATTTTCGACTATGGTCCAGCAATTGAGAATCTTCAATGGTCTACTTATCATCAATTAAATGACTCTGAATATACTTACTCTGATGGCACAAAGATTAAAAATGCTACAGGTAATTTTAAAGGTGACGTTTCACTTCGTGAAGCATTGAAGAAGTCATTAAACATCCCGGCTTTAAAAACAGCTCAAGCAGTCGGTATTCCTAAGGCACAAGAGTTTGCTGAAGGTTTAGGAATGACGTTTAAAGATGGGAAAGCATATGAATCTACTGCAATCGGTAGTAATGAAGGCTCTCCGTTAGATGTCGCTGGAGCTTATGCAACATTTGGAAATGACGGTGTATACAATAAACCTCATTTCGTTAAAGAAGTTATTTTCCCAGATGGAAAAAAGAAAAGCTTTAAACCGAAAGAACAGCGTGCAATGCACGACTATACAGCTTACATGGTTACTGACGTTCTTCGTGACGTAGTAAAACCTGGTTCTGGCGGTACAGGGTCAACAGCATATGTTTCTGGATTCGACGTTGCTGGTAAAACAGGAACACAAAACTTTGATAAATCTGTTATTAAAAAATACGGTATTCCAGCAGATGCCAACAGAGATAGTTGGTTCGCAGGATATACACCACAATATACAATGGCTGTATGGACTGGTTATGAAAAAGATAGCCCAGAAAATTACATTAGCGATCGTTCTACTAGAATTGCTCAACAAATGTTCCAAGCAATGATGAGCAAATTTGCTACGGATAAATCTCGTTTCGAGCGCCCTTCTTCTGTACAAGAATTAAATGGAGAACTGTACATTAAAGGTGCGAAAAAAGATGCAGTTAAACAAATTAAAGTAGATCCACCTAGTGGCCTTAATGTCGCTTTCGATGGTGCTAGCACAGTGACACTGAACTGGTCTGGACCATCATCAAATGTTGATGCATACGCAGCAAGCTATAAAGCTACTGACGGTTCTAGTGGTAGCTTATCAGTAAGCGGTACGACAGCTACTCTTGGTGGTATTAAACCAGGTGTTACTTACAGTTTCTCTGTAGTAGCGAAAAAGGGTACTGGAACAAGCCCTGCAGTTGGTGCATCCTTCACTGCCCCTGGCGGAACTCCAGATGCGAAAAAAGCTGACGAAGAAGCTAAGAAAAAAGCTGACGAAGAAGCCCTGAAAAAGACCAATGAAGATAAACTAAAACAAGAAGAAGCTAAGAAAAAAGCTGATGAAGATCAGCGTAAACAGCAAGAACAGCAACAGCAACAACAAGAACAACAACGTAAACAACAAGAACAACAGCAGCAACAAGAACAACAACGTAAACAGCAAGAAGAAGCTCAAAAGAAAGCCGCTGACGAAGAGGCTAAGAAGAAAGCTGACGAAGAAGCTAAGAAAAAAGCTGACGAAGAAGCTAAGAAAAAAGCTGACGAAGAAGCTAAGAGAAAAGCTGACGAAGAAGCTAGAAAAAAAGCTGAAGAAGAGCAGCACCAACAAAATACCGGAGAAGATACACCTCACGCGGACGGAAATGTTGTTACAACAGAGTCTTAATAAACAAAAAAAGAAGTCGGTTTCTCTTAATGAGAAACCGACTTCTTTTTTGTTATCATTTTCTTTACATATAGCTTTTCTATTTCGATATACAACTGTACTAATTGAATATACGAATGGTAATTACTCGGTTTCTTTATAATAAATGAATATCGCTCCATAAAATTAACAGGTTGTACTTCCAATTTATTCGTATTTACTTGCATCTCATTCAAACTATGAACAGGCTGCTCATTTAACCAATATATAACCGATAGAAAGTGCGCTGCAAAAAGAATCATCGGACCCTCAGCTTCTTGTTTTTTTCTGTTCCGAAATAGTATAGCAATTTCTTCATGCTTGCTTTTCCATATATTTAACACCGCTGGAATACTTGTTTCAATTTCATTCCATGGCTCATATTTTCTTTCAATATCAAATATAAAGTAAGTATTTTGTATTATCTCTTCAAAAGATTGGTCTGTGTGATACGTAATCGAATTTGCACTCTCTTTAAAAAATGGTACGCACCGAAACTCTTTCGGTATTTCTATAACTCGCTCCATCCTTTATTTCCCCTTCATTCGTTTCTTTCCTTCGCGACATATTTCTAGTAATCGACACTCTTCACATTGTGGTCGCTGCGCCTTACAGTAATAACGTCCGAAGAAAATCATACGGTGGTGTGTAACTCCCCACTCATCCATTGGAATTTTCTTCATCAATGTCTTTTCCACTTCTAACACAGAATCTTTCCATCTACAAATTGCTAACCGTTTACTCACTCTCTCTACATGCGTATCAACAGCAATCGCTGGAATCCCAAACGCTACCGAAACAACTACATTCGCTGTCTTTCTCCCTACTCCTGGTAATTTCGTCAGCTCATCACGGTCTTCTGGAACTTTCCCGTTATAATCATCTAGTAACATCCGGCACAATTTTTGAATATTTTTCGCCTTATTTCTAAACAATCCAATGGAACGTATATCTTGTTGTAATTCTTCTAAAGACACACTTAAATAATCTTCTGGTGTTTTATATTTTTGAAATAAGTTTTTCGTCACTTTATTCACAAGTGCATCTGTACATTGCGCAGATAATGCCACTGCGATTACAAGTTCAAATGGATTATCATGAATTAATTCACAATGCGCTTCTGGATACATATCCGCCATTGTATCTAAACAATAACGAATTTGCGTTTTGTTCAACATATCTTTCCTCCTACACTACTGCTCCAACCAATTATAAAAAGGCACTTTCCCAGTAAATTTCGTCTCTTGTTTTGTCGTTTGTTGTGTGCGTTGTTGATTCGCTCTAAATTTCTGGCCTTGATTTTGCGCTTGATCTACCGTTTTAATTCCGTTCTTTTTCCACTCAAACAAAATACGATCAATATACCGGAAATTAAGTTTACCACTCATAACAGCTTCACGAAGAGCCGCTTGAATTAAATTCGGATGGTGTTGATCTTGATCTTCCCACATCCCTAATGTTTCACATTCAAATGGCGAAAGTGGTCTTCCGAATTCTTTTTCAAATACTGTATATAAATTTACTTGAATTTGTTTTTGTTCTTTTTGCTCTTCCTCTATAGATTCATTCATTAAAAAGTGCAATATTTTTTCCCACAGTGGTTGTAAAGAATAACTTTCACACATCATCGCTTCAGATCTTCGTCCACCTTCTAGTGCTAAAAAACCTTTTTGGATTAAAGTCTGAATCACTTCCATGCATTTCATTTCTGTTATCGTCATCCGTTCTGAAATCTCTGAAGGAGTCGGGAACGAATTACCTGATTCTAAAAATGTGTGTACATGAAGTACTACCATAAATTCCGTCTCATTTAAACCTAGCTTTTTATAATGCATCATAAGCAATTTAGGAATCGCTATGCTTCCCTGTTCAAACCATTGTAACATCATTTTCTTTTTCATCACCAAACACCTCGTTCTCTAGTATAACACACCTTTAGCCATTTCTTTTTGCCACAATTCGTCAAAAAAACCTCCCTATATATAGGGAGGTTTTTTGCCATTTACTACAAGAAACAGACGATTAAGCCTGTACTTTACTTTTCATGAACGTATGAATTCGTTCTAATGCTTTCTCAACTTGCTCAAGAGATGTCGCATACGATAATCGAACGTTATTTGGTGCACCAAATCCTGTACCTGGAACTAGAGCCACCTTTTCTTCTTCTAATAATGCTTTTGCCCACTCATCAACTGTATCATACCCAGCTAACGCTACGGCTTCTTTTACATTTGGGAATAAGTAAAAAGCACCTTGTGGCTTAATGCAAGTGAAACCAGGAATTTGAATTAATTTATCATAAATAATGTTCAATCTTTCTTCAAACGCTTGACGCATTGTTTCTACAGGTTCTTGTGAGCCTGCATACGCAGCAATTGCACCGTATTGAGCAATTGAAGTAGGGTTTGACGTACTATGACTCGCTAAGTTCGTCATCGCTTTAATAAGCTGCTTATTTCCTGCTGCATATCCAATACGCCAACCTGTCATAGAATGTGATTTAGATACACCATTAATAATAAGTGTTTGTTCTTTTAATACATTAGAAAGCTGGGCAATTGAAGTATATTCCGCGTCACCATAAATTAATTTTTCATAAATCTCATCTGAAACGATTAAGATATCATGCTCTAAACATACTTCTCCAAGCTGTTGTAATTCTTCTTTGCTGTAAATCATCCCTGTTGGATTGCTCGGTGAATTAATAATAACAGCTTTCGTTTTCTCTGTAATTGCCTCACGCAGCTGCTTTGCTGTAATTTTGTACTCATTGCCTTCTAGACCTTCTACATAAACTGGCTTACCACCAGCAAGCTTTACTTGCTCAGGATAACTTACCCAATAAGGAGTTGGGATGATAACTTCATCTCCTTCATCAAGTAACACTTGGAATAATGTATATAATGCATGCTTGGCACCATTACATACAATAATTTCAGATGGATCATACGCAATTCCTTGATCACGAGTAAACTTCTTCACAATTTCTAGTTTTAACGCTTGTAATCCACCTGTTGGTGTATATTTCGTATGTCCTTCTAACATCGCTTTATGCGCAGCATCCATAATATGTTCTGGTGTATTAAAATCAGGTTCCCCTGCCCCTAATGCAATTACATCATGACCTTCTGCTTTTAATGCTTGTGCCTTTGCTGTAATTTCTAAAGTTGAAGACGGTGTTAAAGCAGCTACTCGCTTTGCTAATTTCATTTGTAGTTCCCCCTACATCTATTTTTCAATGCTATATCGTCTTAAAAAGTTCCCATCTTTAAATTCAAGATAGTAGTAACTATAACGATTGTCATCATCAATATATGTAACTTCCCATAATGGTATATTATTTTCAAAGCCTAATTTTGCTTTTAAAATTTCTTTCGGCTTACTTTTGGGTTCTTTACTTTCATCTCCGACTTGTTCAATCGTTCTTTGTAAAGCATCTTTTTCAGAAATACCTTCGCTCTTTTTCCTTACTATAGTTTCCCCTTTTTTCTCAGGCACCCAAACGATAAGTTGTTCTCCTTTTTCATCTGTACCTTGTACGACTGTATATGAAGATTTTCCGTTATAATAATCAACGGTATTTACCTTTGTAAGCTTTGCCTTTTCTTTCGCAATTTCTACAGACTTTGACTCTTTTGGAATTTTCTTTTCCATCGCTTTATTATAAACATATGCCCCATATATTCCGCTAGCAACGATAACGATAATGATTGTAAAGATCCACTTTTTCATTGTATCACTACGTTCTGTAAATCGTAAATACAGCTATTTCTTTATCTTTTTCGTCTAATGCTAATCCGAACATGAGGTCCTGCTCTTTTAACGTACGATTCAAACCATCAACAATTTTATACAAGTCAGACGAATATTTAATACGCGTCGTTGATAGGACTTCGATTTTCTTATCCATGAAAAAACTCCTCCGTTACACAAAAATTTCTAATTATAGAAGAACGCAATGCGGTTACAATAAGAGTACATTCTTTACAACCCCTGCTTCATCACCCATCTATTATAGCAGGACATGTACAGCAAAAAAAGGTTTCAAATCGAAAAGCAATATATTTTGTATACAAGAAGTAAGAAAAATAAAATTCCTCCTACCCACATTTTTTACGCCTGAAGTTTAAATGTACTTCAGGCGTATTTTTCTTCCAATTTTATTCATTTGACGATTCTTCTAACTGTACTAACAATTCTTCTAACGGTCCTTCATAGAGCGGTACAGTTGGGATTGATTGTAAAAATCGTTTTCCATAGGAAGAACTTGTCAAACGACGATCTAATACAAATACAGTTCCCGTATCTGTATTTGTTCTAATAAGACGACCAAAACCTTGTTTGAAACGCAAGATTGCTTGCGGGAGCGCCAACTTATCGAATACGTCTTCTCCTTGATTTTTTAACCACTCTCCTTTTGCTTCCATCATCGGCTGATGAGGAGGGGTAAAAGGCAGACGGACAATGACAAGACAACTCAGAGCATCTCCAGGTATATCTATCCCTTCCCAAAAACTACTTGTTCCTAACAAAATCGATTTGTCGAACTCCTGGAATTTGCGGATTAGACGACTTCGGCTCTTATTATTCACACTTTGCGTTAATAATAAATATCCTTCTAATGTCTCATCATTTTTCAAATTCGTATACGCTTCTTTCAACATTTCATACGAAGTGAATAAAACGAGCATTCTACCTTTTGTAGCTTTCGCTATTTTCGCAATATGTGCCGATATAGACTCAATATATTCTTCATTACTTGCTTTCTTAATAAAAGGTACATCCGTTGAAACCATTAATTTCATTTGCTCTTCAAAACGGAATGGTGATGGAACCTTTAATGTATTGGGAGCAAAATCATGTAAACCTAGCTCCTCTTTTATATAGGCGAATGAATCATTAACTGTTAACGTCGCTGATGTGAAAATAACACTCTTTTTCTGGGTTAAAAATTCATCAGCAAATCTTTCACCAATATGAACAGGCTGCGCATATAGAACTGTTGAATGAATCGTTCCCTTCGTTTCAGTCTCCATCCATGTCACGTATGAATTTTTTTCTAAAATGAGTAATTGTAAAGATTGTGCCATCTTTCTCAACAACTCAATTAAATGCATAAATTCACCTGTAACGACATGCATCTCCCATTCTAATTTACTTTGCAATATTTCAGCTTGCTTCTCAAGTGTAGTCAATAACTTTCTTACATCATACACAAATCGATTTGTTAACTCGGTAATGCTATCCCATAACTTACCTTTCTCTACTTCCGTGTTATATCGATAAATGAGTGGCATATTGCTCATCCCTTGTTCCTGCTTTGTTTGTTTAAATACGAAAGTCCGTAACATTTGAAATAGTTCATCCGCATCAAATTTCAATTCCTTCAAACTATGACTCACCATACGGAAAGTCGAACGCGATGCTTGCTCTGATTTTTTCATCATTTTATATACTTTAGAAAGTACATCATCTGTTTCTAGCGTACCAAGACGAGATAAAGCTAATTGAAAATACATGCATGAGAACTGTTCACCTAATGTTCTACTCGCCGCTTCCTCGATATGATGAGCTTCATCAAAAATAATATGTTCACATGAAGCAAATAGTGGTTCTTCACTTGAAAAATCTTGAAATAATAACGCATGATTTGTAATAACGATATCTGCAAATAATGCTTTATTCTTTGCTCTTTGATAAAAACAACGACTATACCAGTTGCTTTGCATCCCGCCTGGACTATGTACATCACTACAAATACGGTTCCAAAGTAACTTGCCGCCCTCAGGAATATTCAATTCATCACGATCGCCAGTTTCCGTTTGCAATAACCACACTAAAATTTTTGCCTTTGTGAGCGCCATATCATAATTTTTCTCTTCCTCTTGCAAAGCATATTCAAATTTGTGTAGACAAAGGTAATGCTTTCTTCCTTTCAGAAGAGCTACTTCAAATGAAAATGGCATTATTTTCTTTAATAAAGGAATTTCTTTTTCTAGTATTTGTTGTTGCAATTGTACAGTTTGTGTACTTATAATGACAGGTTCTTCTTTTTTCTTTGCGAAATAAATACTTGGAAGTAAATATGCAAGCGTCTTCCCCGTACCTGTTCCTGCTTCAATCAGTGAAAACCTAGAATCTCTTAGCGCTGTATATATTTCCTTCATCATAATCTGTTGGCTTTCTCTTTTTTCAAACTTTGGCATATTCAATTCAAGTTTATCGATTGTCTTATGTAAGAAAGCATCAAATTTAGATGAGTATGTTTCACTGAGGCTTAAAGAATAATTCCGCTTTCGAAGCGCAATATTTCGATACACCTCACACTCCTCTGCCTCTTCTTTACCATGCATCATTTTCTTTAAAATATTTTCAGAAAGTACATCAGCTATATCACTTTGGAAAACATCACTTAATTCATAAAGCGATTGTAATGTGACAAGTGGTAACTTTTCAATTTCACTTAAAAATTGTAAAAACAACTCCGCTGTTGCAAGAGCATCACTATCCGCACGATGTGGTTGATCGTGCTCTAGTTCATGCTGCTTAGCTAAATCACGTAATTTATAACTATCAGCTGTCGGCAAAAGAATTTGCGCCAATTCAACTGTATCAATTTTAGGACAATGTACTTCTGTATATCCAGCTTGCCTTAATTCTTCATTTAAAAAATTCCAATCAAAGTGAACGTTATGTGCAACAAAAGCCGCACCTTGTAATAGCTCAACAATCATCGGGGCTACATCTCGAAATAACGGGGCTTGTTTTACAAGATCTTCATCAATCCCAGTTAATTCTGTAATAAATAGGGGAATCTCTCTCTTCGGATTAATAAAAGATGAAAAAATCTCTAATATCTCTCCATCTTCCACTACAACAGCTGCAATTTGGGTGATTTTATCCTTCCCATCCTTCCAGGAGTTCCCTGTCGTCTCTAAATCAACAACGACATAACGCTTACTCATATATGTAACACCTCAATTTCTTACCTATCAAACATAAAAATTATATAATGTTACTATACCACGTTTTACCTCATCTTAATGAAAAGATGCACAAAAAAGCTATCTCCTTAATTAGAGATAGCCTTTCTACTTATAATATCGTGCCAGCTCTTTCAGCACCTAACATTTCAATAATTTGATTATCATCGTCTAATACTGCAATTTTCGGCTCTTGTTTATGAATATTTTCTTCTGCCACTAAACCATAGCAAATAATAATAACTTTATCACCCGGTTGTACAAGCCTTGCAGCTGCACCATTTAAACACACAACACCGCTACCGCGCTCTCCTTTAATAACATATGTCTCTAAGCGAGCTCCATTGTTGTTATTTACAATTTGTACTTTTTCATTTTCTACAATATTTACCGCATCCATTAAATCTTCATCAATTGTAATACTACCTACATAATTTAAATTTGCTTCTGTTACAGTTGCACGATGTAACTTCGCTCTCATCATTGTGCGAAACATAGATGCTCCCCCTTATTTCCCCATTAATGTTATATTGTCAATTAATCGTACATTTTCAAACTTAACCGCAATCGCTAAAATGATTCTTCCTTCAATTTTATTTATTGCTTTTAATGAAGGATATGCATATAAATCAGCATAATCTACAGTGCCTTTCGTATACTTCTCAATATGCTCTTTCACAAGATTCATAATGATTTCCGGATTACGTTCGCCTGCCTCAATTCGTTCTTTCGCTATACATAGACTGCCGTATAAATGAGGAGCCTCTTCACGTTCTTCTAGTGATAAATACACATTACGAGAACTTTTCGCTAATCCATCTTCTTCCCTTACAATATCAACTGGTACGATCGTAACTGGAATATTAAAATCAGTTACGAATCCTTCAATTACAGCTACTTGCTGTGCATCTTTCATACCGAAATAAGCACGCGTTGGCAATGTAATATTAAATAGTTTCATTAGTACAGTCGCAACACCAGCGAAATGACCAGGTCTTTGTTTGCCACATAATACGTCGGTACGCTTCACAACTTCTACTGTTGTCGTTTGTTCTGCTGGATACATCTCTTCTACACTCGGATAAAATAAATAATCAACACCATTTTCTTTTGCTACATTTTCATCTCTATCAATATCACGTGGGTATCGATCTAAATCTTCATTTGGTCCAAATTGTAGTGGATTTACAAATACACTTAAAACTACAATTTCATTTTCTTTCCTTGCCTTACGTAGTAACGTAGCATGCCCTTCGTGTAAATACCCCATCGTTGGAACAAAGCCGATACTTTTTCCACTTGCATGCAGTTCGTTTGTAATTTGCTGCATCTCTTGCACTGTAGTTATGATTTTCATTATTGTTTTCCTCCGTATAACGCTAAGCACTCTTCCTCTTTCATTGTAAATGAATGTTTTTCTTCAGGAAATTGCCCTGTCTTTACTTCAGTAACGTATTGCGAAATTCCTCGCACAATCTCCTCTTGAACAGACGTATATTGCTTCACAAATTTCGGAACACGATTTACGCCGTACGAGATAAGATCGTGGTATACAAGAACTTGCCCATCTACTTTTTGTCCTGCTCCAATTCCAATTGTAGGAATTGTTAACTGCTCTGAAATAAGTTCTGCTAATTGCATTGGCACACATTCTAGCACAAGTGCTATCGCACCAGCTTCCTCACATTTCTTTGCATCTTCTATTAATTTTTTTGCACTTTCAGCATCTTTCCCTTGTACTTTATACCCACCTAGCACTCCTACAGATTGAGGAGTTAAACCTAAATGCGCCACAACGGGAATTCCCGCATTCGTTAAGTAGTGAATAGTTGATATAACTTCTCCAGCACCTTCTACCTTTAATGCATGTGCCCCGCTCTCTTGAACAATGCGACGTGCATTAATCATCGTATCTTGCAATGAGACATGATAAGACATAAATGGCATATCAGTTACAATAAACGTCTCTTTCGCTCCGCGGCGTACAGCTTTCGTATGATGAATCATATCCTCTACTGTTACTGGAACTGTTGAATCATACCCAAGTACAACCATTCCTAGAGAATCACCCACTAAAATCATATCGACTTTAGCTTCTTCTGCTAATTTAGCAGATGGATAATCATACGCCGTTAGCATTGTAATCGGCTCACCTTGCTCTTTCATTTTCAAAAAATCTGTTTTTGTTTTCAAAAACTACTCCTCCTTTATGCAGGAGAGAGGAGATGGCCGAAATCATATAAAAAACCCCTCTGGCCATAAAAGGGCAGAAGGGTTGTGTGTTAGTCGGCATTATTCATCCCTCTGTCCCAGTCCATTATTGGATCAAGGCAGAATCCAAATTATTATTTTTTCATACTGCGTAAAATAATGGTGCAGTTCGCTTTGATACTGCCCATATTCGAACTAATTATAGCAAACTCTGAAAAGGAATTGCTACATTTTTTCGAAAAAATAATTTTTTATCCCTATTACGGTATGTGAAATTTTTTAGTATCTAAATGACAAAAAGAAGCTCCAAAATAGGAACTTCTTTTACTTAATTTCTATATCAGCAGAATGAATGTGGTGCACTTGTCCTTGATGATCCTCAAGTAACAATACACCATCCTCCGTAATTCCTTTTGCTAGCCCATTAATAGTTTCCTTCATCGTTCGAGCTGTAATTTCTTTTCCGATACTTACTGCGTAACTTTCCCAAAGAATTTTAATAACAGAGAAGCCATTTTTTAAATACTCTTCATACAATTTCTCTAGTTGCAAGAAAATTTGTTGCATAAGTTCCGCACGAACAATCGGCTTACCCGATTCAATTGCTAATGAAGTTGCAATTTGCTGAATTTCCTCATCAAAATGTTCTTGTTTCTGATTTGCATTAATGCCAATTCCCATAATAACAGCATTAATTTTATCTGGATCAGCTTGCATCTCCGTTAATATACCGACAGCTTTTTTACCTTGAATTAAAATATCATTCGGCCATTTAATCCCTACGTTTACACCGGTACATTTTTCAATTGCTTGCGCTACGCTAACAGCTGCTAATAAAGTAAGCTGTGGTGCATGATGAACTGGAATCGAGGGACGCAAAATAATACTCATCCAAATTCCTGTTCCTTTTGGGGAATACCATTTTCTACTTAAACGTCCTCTACCTGCTGTTTGTTCTTCAGCAACGACAATTGTTCCCTCTTCTGCGCCTTCATAAGCAAGTCTCGCTGCAATATGCTGAGTAGACTCAACCGATTCTTCAAAATAAACCGTTCTACCGATACGCTCTGTTTGTAATCCTAATTGAATCTCATTCGCAGTTACTTTATCTGGTTTACTAGCAATTCGGTACCCTAAGCGGCGTACAGCTTCTAGTTCATACCCTTCATTACGAAGGTCCTCCATATGCTTCCATACAGCGGTTCTCGAACAACCAAGTTTGTCACTAAGTATTTGACCAGATACAAATGCACCATCTGCTTCAGAAAAAACTTGTAATAACTGCTTTCTTATAGTAGATTGCATCTTTGTAGCCACTCCCTTATATCCTCTTTCTTATTAACTAAATCTCCTTGTACGATTGCTTCTTCAATATTTTGAAGCATTTCGGCAACCCACGGACCTGGCTTTTTATCTGTCCAGCTTAATAAATCATTACCAGTCACATTCATTTCTTGACGATTTTTTATCGGCAATGCATGAAATAATGATTGTACTTGCTTAACAGACGCACTATTATAACTTTCTATTATCGCTTCATATACTCTTTCCGCCATCTCAGCGATGCGAATCCCAGTTTTATAAAGAAGGATTGTATCCCACTCCTTCTCCTTTCTAGAACGAATTGCTAATAAAACCGCTACGATATCTTTAATCTTTTTATTCGAGAACTTCCATTGACGCAAAAAGACAGATGGATGCTCTTCTCCGATACAATATAAGAAAAATGCCCACGCCTCAACGTCTGTTTCGAAAGAATCCCATTTATACTGCGTAGCTTTCAAGAGTCTTTCTTCTGACATTTGCAAATATGGCAGATGAGAAAATAGCTTAGTTTCTACTAACTCTTGAAGACCATTCACACAATATGTACCGGTCAACAATTTTTCAAATTCAACTGTAATTCTTTCAATCGCTATATGTTCGAGCAAATGCCCATACGTTTCAATTGCTTGTTTCGTCTTTATTTCCAAAGAGAAACCTAACGTACTTACGAACCGAATACCACGCATCATTCGCAGTGCATCTTCTTGAAAACGGTCTGCAGCATCTCCAACCGTTGTAATTTCCTTCAGACGAATCGCTTCTTTCCCCGCAAATAAATCAACCATTTCGCCTTCCTCTGTCATTGCAATTGCATTCATCGTGAAATCACGTCGTTTTAAATCCTCTTCTAATGAACGGACAAATTGAACACTACTAGGTCTTCGAAAATCTTCATATTCGCTTTCTGTTCGAAAAGTAGTTACCTCATACGGTTCACCATTTTCTACAACAATTACAGTTCCATGCTCAAGACCAACCGGAACATGTCTTGGGAAAATAGCCATTACTTCTTCTGGTAAAGCAGATGTTGCGATATCGATATCTCCAATCGGTCTATCGATAATAAGATCGCGTACACTTCCACCAACGAAGTAAGCCTCATGTCCGTGCTGTTTTAACATCTCAATAATTGAACTAGCTTTTTTAAATCTTTCCATTCTTGTCATCCCTTAGTATGTCATAATAAATCGCCTCATACTGTGAAACGATTTTTTCCGAACGAAACTGCTCATATACAGATTTCATCGCTCGCTCTCCCATATTACGGTGAAGTTCTTCATTTTCTAGTAGCTGAATTGCTTGCTTAGCTATTCCGTCTGTATCTCCAACTTCACATATATATCCTGTTTCACCATGTTGAATGACCTCTGGAATGCCCCCAACCCTCGTTCCGATACTAGGCACACCACACGCCATCGCTTCTAATATAACAAGACCAAAACTTTCCTTTTCTGATAAAAGTAGCATTAAATCACTCATCGCAAGAAGCTCTGCAACATTATCTTGCTTTCCTAGGAATAAGACACGTTCCTCAATATGTAAACTTTTCACCAATTGTAAAATAGTACAGAACTCTGGTCCATCACCAACAAGAAGCAATTTCGCATCTACTTCCTTTACAATTTTGGCAAATGACTGCACAACATCCTGTACACGCTTAACCTTTCGGAAATTTGAAATATGAATCAACACTTTTTCATTTTCTCGTATACCATATTCTTTTTTTAATTGAGACATATCACGTTTGAAATAAACACGTTCATCTACAAAATTGTATACCGTCTCAATTTCTTTATCTGGTTTTACAAGTTCATTTGTTTCTTCAATTAACGAATGTGACACAGCTGTAACAACATCAGATTGTTCAATACCAAAGCGAATTAAATTATTTAACGAAGGGTCGGAACCTAACACAGTAATATCCGTTCCATGTAAGGTCGTAACAATTTTAATACGCTCCCCAATCATTTGTTTTGCTAAATATGCACAAATAGCATGAGGGATTGCATAATGCACATGTAAAATATCAAGGTTTTCTCTTTGAGCAACCTCTGCCATTTTACTCGCTAATGCTAAATCGTAAGGTGGATATTGAAAAACAGAATATTGATTTACTGTTACTTCGTGAAAATAAATGTTCGGGTACACTTTATTCAACCGAAATGGTACACCCGATGTAATAAAATGAATTTCATGCCCGCGTTCCGCCAATTGCTTTCCTAACTCTGTCCCAACAACCCCAGAACCACCTACAGAAGGATAACATGTAATACCTATTTTCAATTTCATTTACATCCCCCTATTAAATCAGCATGTAATAAAACCGGTTTCTTACTCATAAATCCTTCGGCATACAGCACTCCAACTTCTTTCCCAAACATCTTCTCCCGAGCGATTACAGTTTCAACGTATCCTTCGGTTAATGGCGTCTTAACACCATCACTCCCTGTTGAAAACTGACTTTCATACGCTTCTAACGCTTCCACCTTTTTAGAAAGGTATTCACTAATATCTATACAAAAATTCGGTTTATGAAAACCATTAATCATATAATTATAAAAAGACTCTACACGGTGCGGCGGAAGTTCAGGCATATATTTACGAATTCCCGCTGAAAAGATAGCTTCTTCCACAAGTTTCGCGCAATTAGCATGGTCTGGATGACGATCTTCGTAATACGGTGCGAAAATTAGTGTTGGTTTATATGTACGAATAATCTTTACAATTTCACGTATATATTCTTCTTTCATATACAAACCACGGTCTGGCATTGCTAAATTAATTCTCGTTTTTACTCCCATAATACGAGCTGCAGCCTTTGCTTCTTCTTTTCTTAGTTCTACCGTTCCATTTGAAGAAAGATCAGCTTCTGTTAAATCGCAAATGCCTACTTCATATCCTTGCTTCGTATACTTTGCAATGGTACCTGCCATGCCGATTTCAACATCATCGGCATGAGCACCAAACGCTAATATATGTAATCCACTCATAATTGTTCCCCTCATTTTCTTAACTTTCGGTAATCTAAATCTCCCCGCTCTAATGCATGCATTAGCATTTCAGCACTTGCCATATTTGTTGCTAATGGGATGGCGTATACATCACATAAACGAAGTAACGCATTAACATCTGGTTCATGCGGCTGGGCTGTTAGTGGATCCCGGAAAAAAATCACCATATCCATCTCATTTTTTGCAATCATTGCACCAATTTCTTGATCTCCACCAAGAGGACCGGATTGATATCTTGTTACAACTAAACCAGTTGCCTCCATAATACGAAGTCCTGTCGTTCCTGTTGCAAAAAGTTCATGTTTTTCAAAAATTGGTTTATATGCGTATGCGAACGAAACCATATCATCTTTCTTTTTGTCATGTGCGATTAAGGCAATTTTCATCCGTTGTCTCCCCCTTTAGTCGATAATATTTTCTAAACCGTACACAAGATGATCAAGGTTCATTACTGTTTCAATTGATAGTTTTACACCTGACATAAATGATGCACGGTTGAATGAATCATGACGAACTGTTAACATTTGTCCATCTCCGCCGAACATTACTTCTTGGTGTGCAATAAGCCCTGGTAGACGTACGCTATGAATGTGAATACCGTCTACATTTGCACCACGTGCCCCTTCTAATTGTTCCGTTTCATTAGGGTGCCCTTGCTCTTTTGGCACACGATTTTGACGGATTAATTCTACTGTTTTTACAGCTGTACCAGATGGTGCGTCTAATTTTTGATCATGGTGTAATTCAATTACTTCAACATCTTGGAAGTACTTCGCTGCCATTTGAGAGAACTTCATCATAAGTACTGCACCAATCGCAAAGTTTGGAGCAATGATTGTTCCTACTTCTTTTTCTTTTGCATTTTCTGTTAATTGCTTTAGTTCTTCTTCAGTAAATCCAGTTGTACCAATAACTGATCGAAGTCCACGTTCAACTGCAAGTGTCACATGTTTCTTTCCAATTTCTGGTGTTGTTAAATCTAACAATACATCTGCTTCTACTTCATCTAAACAAGTATGTAAATCCGCGTAAATAGGTGCATCTAGCGCTGGCATTCCCGGTAAATCAGAAATTTTTTCTCCGCCATGCTTATAATCAATTGCTGCTACTAAATTGAAATGCGCTGTTCTTTCCATAAGAAGGACTGCTTCATATCCCATGCGTCCTCGTGGTCCAGCGATAATTACTTTAATTTCTTTCATGCGTCTTTCTCTCCCTCATCAATACGTGTCCAACGATCTTTATCACGTGTATTAAATTTATTCATTACAATGTTATGCGCTGTTTCTAAATCAATATTTAAACTATTTGCCATACAAATCATAACAAATAAAACATCTCCAAGCTCTTCCTCAACACTTCGTTCTTTCTCAGTCGTTTTCTTTGGTTTCTCACCATAATAATGATTAACCTCTCTTGCAAGCTCTCCCATTTCTTCAGTTAAACGAGCCATCATTGCAAGCGGACTAAAATAACCTTCTTTAAATTGACCGATATATGCATCTACTTCTTTCTGCATATCTTTCATCGTTTTTGCTTCCATACTAGTCACCTCTTATTCCTTCCTCTTTCATGTTAGCCAATTCATCGCGATTTGACAAATATTATTCCCTCATATCACTATTTACGACTCTTTTTAGGATAGACTATAATAAAGTGAAACTTCTTTTGCGTGATTTTTACAAAAAAATCAGCCTGAACCAATCGGGCTCTTACGGCTGGTTCGACCTTTCTTCACTGTTTTACCCTCTACCAGCCGTTAGAGCGGGGTAAAGTGAAACTTCTTTTGCGTGATTTTTGCAAAAGATCAGCCTGAACCAATCGGGTCCCTGCAGCTGGTTCGACCTTTTCTTCTTCGCTTTTCCCTCTACCAGCCGTTGGGACGGGGTAAAGTAAAACTTTTTTTTGCAGTTTTTCCGCACAATATCAGGCTGAACTAATTAAGCTCTTATACCATTCTCTATTTTTACTATCAACTAGAAATAACTTATTATTATGTTCTATCGTTCAAGAGGAGCAATGCAATCATTACATAATTAGGGGGATTTCTAAATGACATCAAATTTGAAGATTCGAAATATCATTTTTATTTTAATCGGTTCCGCTATTTTTTCTTTCGGTATTGTGAATATCAATATTGAAAACCATCTTGCAGAGGGTGGATTTACCGGCATTACGCTATTATTATATTTTAAATTTTCACTTGATCCTTCCTATACAAACTTAATTTTAAACGTCCCTCTATTTTTCATTGGCTGGAAATTACTCGGCCGAACAACATTTTTATACACATTAATCGGTACATTTAGCGTCTCTTTATTCCTTTGGGTGTTTCAGCGCTACGAGGTTCTCAACTTACATTTAAACTTGCAAAATGATATGACACTGGCTGCTTTATTCGCTGGGGCATTTATCGGCATAGGACTTGGAATTATATTCAAATACGGCGGGACTACTGGCGGTGTTGATATTATCGCAAGGCTAGCTCACAAATATGTTGGCTGGAGTATGGGAAAAACGATGTTTATGTTTGATGCGGTCGTTATCATTATCTCTATTCTTACATATTTATCATATCGCGAGGGCATGTATACGTTAGTTGCTGTTTTTATCGGGGCTAAGGTTATTGATTTCATACAAGAAGGTGCTTATGCAGCAAAAGGAGCAACTATTATTTCTGATAAAAACGATGAAATTGCTTCAAAAATTTTATCAGAAATGGAGCGCGGAGCAACCTTTTTAAAAGCAGTTGGATCCTATACAAAAATAGAACGTAATGTACTATATTGTGTTGTTGCTAAAAATGAAATCGTAAAATTAAAAAATATCATTATTTCAGTAGATCCACATGCCTTTGTCGCTGTAAGTGATGTACACGATGTTGTTGGTGAAGGATTTACATTAGATGAAAATAAAAAACCGTTACATAATTAAATTCAGCTAGAAAAGCTCTGTAGCTTTTCTAGTTTTTTATTATAAATCTTTTAAGTTTCTCCAAATCCTCATAAATAAACTCCAACAAACTCCGATTATAGAAAATAGAAGCTGGATGAAAGGTCGGAAAAATATGATATTCTTTTTCTGACCAAATAAATTCTGTACTGCTGCTATCTTTCAATCGCTGCACAGGTTGCTTTAACAATTCTCCATGAACATCCGTAATTTTATTATTTTTACCAACTAAACGCTGTAATGCAATATTACCAAGTGTGACAATAACCGGCTGCTGTATAAATTCCAGTTCATAATCTAGCAAAGGTGCATGGGCAAGTATCTCACCTTGATTCGGTGTTCTATTGTACTTCTTCTGTATTATTTCGCCATTTCGTTCCCTTTTCTCTCTCCATTTATAAGGTCTACTCCGGACCGCACTCGTAATATATACTTCTTCCCTTGCAACGTGAATACGTTCTAAAAATTCCATTAAATGTTTTCCCGCTCTCCCACTAAATGGAATCCCATTATGAATTTCTGTTTCACCAGGTGCTTCTCCAACAAGCATTAATTTCGGGTTTTTAGGGCCCTGTCCACTTAAAAAACCTTCTAATTGGTATGTAGCACTACGCTCCTTCACTTGTTTAACTAAATAATATGGATATTCTATGTCCGTCACCTTCTTTCATCATTCCATACTTATCTTTATTTTAACTAGTTCTATACCCCATATTCTCTCTATTATTTCCATTTGTAACATATTATAAGATTCAATCCACAAAACAAAAAAGACTATCAAAATTGATAGTCTTTAATCGTCGCTACGCTGCATACCAGTATAAATTAATACGAGACGTAATAATTCAAATACTGCTACAGCAGCTGCTGCTACATATGTTAATGCTGCCGCATTTAATACTTTACGAGCTTGACCGTACTCATCTGTTGATACGATACCAAGTGCTTCAATTTGTTGCATTGCGCGTTTTGATGCATCAAACTCAACTGGTAATGTAACAAGTTGGAAAATAACACCTGCTGCCATTAAAATAATTCCTAGTAACAACAAACCAGACATTTGTGCAAATACACCAATTAGGACAAAAACCCATGACATGTTTGAACCAAAATTAGCAACTGGCACTAACGAATGGCGTACACGCATAAAGTTATAATCTTTCGCATCTTGAATTGCGTGTCCTACTTCATGTGCTGCTACAGCTGTACCAGCAACTGAATGACCATAATAGTTATCTGTCGATAATCTAACCGTCTTTACACGCGGGTCATAATGATCTGAC
Organism: Bacillus sp. SIMBA_074; assembly: GCF_046534555.1. NCBI lineage: Bacteria > Bacillati > Bacillota > Bacilli > Caryophanales > Bacillaceae > Bacillus > Bacillus sp. SIMBA_074. Next base: position 414,889 of record NZ_JAWRYM010000001.1, read on the forward strand.
AAATGACCTGGCGTTTCTTCTACGGCTACATTGTACAATCCATTTTCATCTAAAATTTTTCGAGCCACTTCCGCTCCTGTCATACCTGATGTTGAATAAACTTGTGAATACTTGCTATAGGCACTACGTACTTTTGACTGTGCATACAACGGTATGATCAAAATGATCGCGAAGTAAATTAAATAAAACATCATAAACCTCCATTGAAGTTTTAATTATAGTACTTCTCATTCTATTTTTTTCTTCCACCGTTGTCAATAAATAAACCTTACAATCCGTATCTTTATTTATGCGTATTATCTATCTTTAGAATGCAAGTTGCTTCTCCGCTTCTCTCTCTCCCCTTTATACTTTCTCCATCCAACATACGTTAAAGTGAACAAAATAAGTCCTCCAGTAATTGTCATAAACCAAATGAGAGAGGGAGCAATCTCATCTTTTTTTACTGTATGAAATATTTTTTGCAAATCACCTTTAATAATCCCTAGTTGCATTTGTCCACCTTTCGTTTTTAACATAACGTTACGAAATTCATCCAAATAAGATAAATGTGCATTTACACGCTGCGCTTCGTTTTCTGGCAGAGCAATCATTAAACTAGGATAAATAATATTAAATTCATTTAAAAATGTATTTAGCGTCTGTTGGAACTGTCCATCATCTTCTTTTTCCATCGCCTTTTCTACTTGAGAAAAAGCATTCATTATCTTTCTTTCTCTTTCCATCCAAAGTGGCTGATATTTAGATACTTGTGCATCAACAGCAAGTTGTAACGCTAACATATTATCCACTTTAACTTGCCTATCTGAATCTTCCGCGAGAGATTGTTTCGCCTTATCGTATGCTAAAGAAACGACTCTAATTTGTCCCGGAGTTACTTTTGAATTATTTTCATTCTCCTTTGATAGAAATTGCTCTGAGAAATGGTACAGTACTTGTATTGCCTTTTCATCTTCTTTTTTCTTCACTAACTGCAAAGAGTCATCTAGCAATCCAGTTAGTTCACTCCACTCTTCAGCATATATACGTACTGGAAACATTATAATTAGAAATGCTATCAGTCCAATTAATGTTCTCTTCATCCCGGTCCCCCCTATAACTACTAGTACAAAATATGTGGAATTGGACAAGAATAGAACAGAACAAAACCAAAAAATATATTATCTCTATGAAAACAAAAAAATTCTCTTTAAACAGAGAATTTTTTCTTTGAAACCCTTTTCTTTTTCACTAAATATTTATACACACCGTAACAAAGCATGCTACCACCTAAAATCAATAATAAAATAATACATGCAGCATGCATAAAGAATTCTTCCGGTAACATTAAAATAACCGGATCTGTTTCAATATCAAACATCCAATAATCATTGCTAAATAAAAGCTTATGAAATAATACGAAACTCTTTTCAAAATTAATAGCAATTGGTAACGTAAGAGCTATTGGAAAAATAATTGTAAGAATCGCTCCGTGAAGTAAAAACTTTTCTTTTTTCTTTTTTAATAAATACGCTCCTCCTAATACAGCAATTACAATCGTTCCATACATTATATATTGAATCTTTACTAAAATATTTTTAACATCTACAAAATGAATGCGTCCATTTGTGGACATATCTAATGTCGGCAATTGTAATGCACCTTCATAAAACGGCGATAAATATGTAATAAGCACATCATAGTTTCTCTTAATTTCATCTTTCGTCATATCCGCTAAATCTGGAATATTTAAAAAATCAATTTCAAAATAATACAACCATTTTCCATATACAACTACCGTTGTCGCGAGAGCGAAAACAGAAAATGCTATGCTATAGGAAACTACTAAAGTGATCAATCGATCCAATATGTTTATACCGCTCTTATTTTTCTTCATTTTCTCCCCCTAAATGTCCTCACCATCATAAAGAAAACTGTTTTCGGTTCTCACGTATGCAATAATAATATGTAATACACAGTACAGCAATACTTAACCAAAACGTAAAATAACCAATTTTCTCTACAAATAAATGCATAATCCCATATCTCGGCATTTGCCAAAATAAATAATCAATTGCATCATTATGTAATGTCCATATGCCAGCTACAGTGAAGTGCCATTTTTTTATCCGATAAAACGGAGCATATAACATTCCCTGCACTGCCATCGCAAAATGAGATAACATTAACATATATCCCATAAGGCCAATAGGGCCTTTTACATAAATCATAATTGCATTTACAACAACAGCCCAAACACCATATTTTATTAAAGTAACTATCGCTAGCGCTTCTATTAACCCCCAGTTCTTCTTCATCAAAAAAGCAATTAAAACAAAGACAAAAAAGAGAGTCGCCATAGGGCTATCTGGTACAAACGGCCAAAATATAGGTGAGGTTTCTTTTAATTGATTTCCATACCATATGAATCCGTAAATTGTACCTAATATGTTAACAACCAATAAAAATAATAGTACCGAACGTTGCCTTAACATTGCATACAAGTAAGCCAATCTGTATGTCCAACACCTTTCAAACAAAGTAATTCTTTCATCGAACTCTACTCTATTATATAGCAAACTTTCCGTCATCGTAGAGTAGAAAACTGAAACAGATTAAATTTTCTTTAGGGATGGCTTTGCTATCCCTTTTCTGTTTCAGCTTCCCCACATCAAACCGTACGTGAGGTTTTCCCTCATACGGCTCTCCGATGCTCTTCCTTCTTTAGCTTTCAGTTTGTTCTAGCTTCCTACTTTCACGAGTGTGTATGTTATTTTCTTCATCAAGCCCTTGATACGGCCATGTTTCTTTCGAACATTTCTTTTCTTATTCCAGAAAAGGTTAAGCCTTTCTAAGAAGTACCAATCTATTTTACCGAGCCACTCCTGTCCAATTGAAGATAGGCTATAATAATTTTTGAATCCTTGTAGAATTCTATTTAAACCTTTCACCATCAAACAGTGCCCAGCTTAGCTGGGCACGCAAAATAAAAAGCTGACCACAGATTTTGTAGTCAGCTTTTCTATTATTTTTTATTATACTTTGCAACGAATTCCGAAAGCTTTTTCAGTTCCTCATCTGTACCTTTAAATACACCTTTAGGCATTGAACCTTTTCCATCTTTCGCAATTTTAGCGATTTCTTCTGGTTTTAAAGTTAAGTTTTGCAAAGCCGGTGCTGCCGCTCCGCCCTGTAAATTGTCACCATGACATGTTAAACAAGTATTTTTTTGCATCAACTTGTAGCCGTCATCATTTTTATCAACTGGTGCTGTTTTTACAATTGCTCCTTGTTTTTTTGCAGCTTCCCAATCGTGGTGTGCTACAGATTCCCAAGTTAAAAAAATAATCGATGCAATTGCTAAAAGCATAAACCCCGTTGCTACAGGACGCTTCAATGGTGCTCTTTCTGGGCCTCGATCTAGAAACGGAGCTAATAGTAACGCTCCAAACGCAATCCCCGGCATAATAAACGCACCAATTACAGTAAATGAGCCTGAAGCATACGAATACTTTAATAACTGATACAAGAATAAGAAATACCAATCTGGAAGTGGTATATATCCTGCATCTGTAGGATCCGCCATTCTCTCAAGCGGTGACGGATGCGCCACTGTTAAACATAAATAACCGACTAAAAAAACTGCACCAACCATCCATTCTTTTAACAAGAAATTCGGCCAAAACGCTTCTGTTTTCCCTGGATATTCAGAATAATCTTTTGGAATATTTGGTTTCCGGGCTACTGGTACCCGAGAATCTCCTACAAACTTCATCCCTTTGCCGCGATGCATAATCTCCCTCCTTTTGTTCTTTCCCCTTTAATTTAGCAATCTCTTATAGCGGACCGGAAATACCTTGTTTGCGAATCATGATGAAGTGGAAGGCCATTAAACCTAGAAGTGCTGCTGGTAAGAAGAAGACGTGAATAGCAAAGAAGCGAGTTAATGTTTGAGCTCCAACGATTTCGGAATGACCAGCGAGTAATGTTTTAATATAAGGACCAATGAGCGGCGTTTGCTCTGCAATTTGAATCCCTACTTTCGTAGCAAATAACGCTTTCATATCCCACGGTAATAAATATCCGGTAAAACCAAGACCTAACATAACAAAGAAAATAAGAACACCAACAATCCAGTTTAACTCACGAGGCTTTTTATACGCACCTTGGAAGAAAACTCTGAGTGTATGTAAAAACATCATTACAATTACGAGACTAGCACCCCAGTGATGCATACCACGAACAATTTGCCCGTAAGCTACTTCATTTTGTAAATAATAAACCGACTCCCAAGCATTTTTAATATCCGGCACATAATACATCGTCAAAAACATTCCGGACAAAATTTGAATTACTGTAACGAAAAAGGTAAGTCCTCCAAAGCAATAGACGAATGCAGAAAAGTGATGTGCCGGGTTAACATGCTCAGGTACTTCATGATCAGCGATATCACGCCATATCGGTGTAATATCTAAACGTTCGTCCACCCAATCATAAATTTTATTTAGCATCTACTTTGCACCCCCTCTTGGCTTCGCTTTTCCTAAATACAGCGTTCCATCTTTCACTTTAGACTCGTACACATCAAGCGGAGCAAGAGGCGGTGTGCCTTTAATGTTCATCCCATCTTTTGTGTAACGTCCCCCGTGACACGGGCAAAAGAATTGATTAGGATGTGCTTTGTCCGAATTCCAGTTCACTGTGCAACCTAAATGTTTACATACTGGCGAAAACGCAACAATTTCTCCACTTTCATCTTTATGCACCCAAGCAGATTTTGGCTCTTCAGACTTGTACCACCCGTCAACCTGCTTCACCTTAAAATCGAAGCGCTTCGGCTCTGTTGTAATATCCTTTACTTGTCCAACAGCAACCATATCTGTTCCCGCTTCTTTTCTTAACACCGGATCAAGCGCAAACCTCGTCATCGGCATTAAAATACCCGCCGCCATAAAGCCTCCTACCCCTGTAAGTGTGTAATTTAAAAACTGTCTTCTTGACACACGATGTTCTTTCTCGCTCACGAAAATTTCCCCCCTCTATCAGAAATTGTCCCCTCGTGAAAAAATTATATAAAAAATAAAAACTAGGACACTATCATGATATAATACCCTCTTGTATAGGTCAATATCATACTACTCATAATAATAAGAACTTTCTGTTTATTATTATTTTATCCATCTTTCTTCCAACATTTCCATAATATTTTTTATGTGTGCACGAATAACTTCCCTTTTCGCTTGGTCACTAAATTGCTCTAATGATAACGATGGAAACCAAAATAAATCACCCCGCACATCTCTCATATCTTCTTTCCATGAAAAGTCACTTGTCACATAGGCGATATGCTTAAAACCTTGCCTTTGCAAATGATCTGTCCATTCTTGCAAACGGTCTTTTTCATTCTTTTGGCTCTCTACCAAATACGTAAATGCGGGCAGTAAAAGCACTCTTCCTTTATACTCCCTTTCCAACTCCATACTCAAAGCCTCAATAAATTCACCTTGCTCTACAACCATTTTCATTTCTTTTGCTGCCGAAATAGACAAAAGGGGTATAATCCCTGTATCTACATACTCCCTCGCTTGCTCAAACTGTTCTACATCTTTTACAATCCATTTCACCTTTTCTCCCCTCCTCCATTCGAAATAACAGAACTTTCACTTTATATATATTAAACCATACTAAAAGAGGTAAAAAAAGAAAAACTACCTATTATTAAGTAGTTTTTCTTAAAAAGTCTGAATTTCGTAAAGATTACATAATCAAAATGAATTCTATAAAATTTTTAACTCTGCTGTTAACCTATGAAATGCTTCCTTATCTTGCTTATCCAAAGCTTCATCAATTTGTTTCAAAAGACGTTCTCTTCTAAATGAGAATACACTTTCTTCTAAAAATCGTTCTGCAAGCAATCGATCTTTTTCATTCACTTCAATATGCTTTGGCAAATATGGGTTTTCTTCTAATACAGCTACATAGTTTGCATTTTGGAACGATGATTTAAAATTAAGCTGAATATAAATATCCTCATCTCGATTCAAACGAATATCATGAAACGATTTTTCTGCATCTGTTGTCATTACATTTTGTTTGAAAAAGTGAAACGGTGTGTCTTTCACACAATTTGCTGACATTACTAAGCCACGCGGACAATATTTTGCATGTTCTACGAAGTGGACTTTATGCATTAATTGATCGTGACTCATTAAATAATTCAAAATCCATACACATTCACGCTGTTTCAGTTGGTAATTATTCAAAAACCATTTTACAAAATCCTTCTTCTCGTTTACAGAAACAGGGGTATTCATAGCGATTAAGTCCCTCCTCTGTCTTTCTCTTTTCTTTTTAGATTCAAGAAGCGGCATTCAGTTTCCTTCCAACTTATGAAAAATCCTCTAAATTATATAACAATTCTTCAATATGAATTTGTGTCGGGTCTAGTTGTATTAACTGCGTAAATACTTCTTTCGCCTCTTTTCGCATTCCTTCTTCTAATAAGAAATAACCGTACTCTTCCAAGAAATCTGGATGATTCTTAAAAGAAGTATATGCACTTTCATAGTGTTTTAATGCATCCGAATACATTTCTAATTGTTTTTTTGCAAATGCAAGATCCCAAAGTAGTTGTGTATCTGGTTCTCCACTGTCAATTGCACGCTCTACAACTGCAATTAGCTCTTCGTATTTCTCTTGTTCTTTTAAAATATACGCATATTTTAATATCGCACCTAAATGTCCCGGATCTAGCTCCAGCGCTTTTTGAAGCACTTCTTCTGCCTCCGCTATTTTACCTAATTTCGTCGCAATATTCGCTAATTCTACATAGAAAGGAACAGACAGCTCATCTACTTTAATTCCTTCTTGAAGTGTTTCATAGCTTTCTTGAAGCATGCCTTCTTTTTCATAGCTTTTCGCTAAATACATGTATAACGATGCGTATTCAGGATCTAATTCTTTTAATTCTTGCCAAGCACCAATTGCTCTTTGATATTCTTCTCCTTGGTATAATGTGAAGGCATATCCAAATAATGAGTGAATATCTTTTTGCTCTTCTAACCCCGCTTCATAGTAAGAGATTGCCTCTTCCCAGTTTCCAATAGCACTTAAAGTTTCTGCTAGACGAAGCGCAATGACAACACCACCCATAACTTTATGTTCTGCTAGTAACGATTCATAATAAGTGATCGCCTTTTGCTCTTCACCTTTACTACTATATAATTCTGCTAACCCAAACGTAATAACAGGTTCGTCTGGCATCATTTCTTTCGCCTTTAATAGTTTTTGTTCTGCTACATCATCAAAACCTTGCATTTGGAATAAATCCGCTACAAGTAATAACGATTGAACATATAAATCATCGTTTTCTGGAATATCATGAAGCACTTCAATCGCTTCATCTTCTTTATCTAAATCAATATATAATTCTGCTAAAAATACCGTAAATTCACTTTCTTCCGGATATAGCAAGCGTAAGTCTTCAGTAATTGCTAACGCCTCATCCATAAACCCAAGTGTATGATAGTAACGAGCGATATCATACTTCTCTTCATCATTAGCAACTCGTAGTTGTTCTTTTAATAATTGTAATCCTTTTTCTGCTTCACCGTTTTCAATATAAGAAACAGCCTGTTCAAACTTTTGCATAAACGTCTCCTTTAATTCAAAAAATATTCTCTTCTGTTCATTTATCATAAGCAACTAGGTGTAAGAACGCAACCTTTTGAGTGAGCTACCTCTTCCTATACTTTCTCTCATAGCGCAGCTAATTGTTCGAAAAATTCCGGATACGATACAGCGACCGCATCACTATTCTCTATTTTCACTTCTCCATCTATAATACACGATGCGATTGCAAGCATCATCCCAATACGATGATCGCCGTGACTATTAACAGTATTTCCTTTTAAACTTTGTTTACCATATATAATCATACCATCTGGTGTAGCTTCAATCTTCGCACCTAATTTGCCTAATTCATCTACAACCGTATCGATACGATTTGTTTCTTTTACTTTTAACTCCTCAGCGTTTTTAATAACAGTAATTCCTTCTGCCTGCGTTGCTAATAAAGCAATTACAGGAATTTCATCAATTAATCTTGGAATAAGAGTTCCACCAATTTCTATTCCTTTTAGTTTAGATGTTTCAATCGTAATATCCCCGCACGGTTCAAACTCTTCATTTCTAATATGATCGATAGAAATAAGTGCACCCATCTTTGTTAATACATCTAAAACCCCTGTTCTCGTCGGATTTAAACCAACGTTTTCCAATACAAGCTTACTATTTTGGACAATTGCACCAGCTACTAAGAAAAATGCCGCCGAAGAAATATCTCCTGGAACTTCTATGTCTGCACCTTTAAGTTGTTGTCCACCTTGTAATGAAACAGTCCGTCCATTAACATCTACGGTACAACCGAATGCACGCAACATTCTTTCCGTATGATCACGAGATTGCATAGGCTCTGTTACCGTAGTAATCCCTTCCCCTTGCAAACCCGCAAGTAAAACTGCTGACTTCACTTGTGCGCTTGCTACTGGTGTATGGTAATGCATACCTTTTACCTTACCACCGCGAATAGATAAAGGTGTATATTGTCCGTTTTCTCTACCATCAATTTGAGCATTCATCTTACTAAGCGGGTCTGTAACACGTTTCATAGGACGTTTTCCAATTGATGCATCACCAATTATCGTACTATGGAACGGCGTATTTGCTAAAATCCCAAGCATAAGACGAATAGTCGTCCCTGAATTCCCCACATCTAATACTTCTTTCGGTTCTTGTAAATTATGTAATCCTTTACCGTAAATCGTGACATCGTTACCAAACTGTTCAATCTGGACACCTAGTTTTTGAAAACATGCAATTGTACTTAAACAATCTTCTCCTAATAAAAAATTTGATACTTTCGTCGTCCCTTCCGCTATCGCTCCAAACATAACAGAGCGATGCGAAATAGATTTATCACCTGGAACAACAATTTTCCCATTCAAACTATTTTTTCGTCCTACTAGTTTCAAACTGTATCCTCCTCACATTTTAAATAAGTTATATGTACAATAGTTCTTCTTATACGTCTACTTCTATTGTAACGTTTTCTTTCTTGAACGTGCAAACAACTCCCCTTATTGCAGTTCAAATGAAAAAGGCTCCTGTAACAGGAGCCTCCACCATTTCTTAAGAATACGTTTCTTCTTTCTTCACTTGTTCTTTTACAAGTTCCGTAAGTAATTCAATAATCTCATCATTTTCTTCTTTTAATCCAACAGTAATACGAATACCATCATGCATACCAAATGCTGCACCAGAACGAACGATATATCCTTTTTTCATTAATCGTTCGAAAGCTTCATTACCAGGTATACCAAGTTTCAAGAAAATGAAATTCGTTTGAGATGGATAGTAGAATACGTTATATTCCTTACAAAATGCATAATATTGATTTAATCCTCCGGCATTTTTCTTCACACACTCTTGTAAAAACTGTTGATCCTCTATTGCCGCTAATGCTACCGCTTGGGCGATAGTTGATGTGTTAAATGGTAGTCTTGCTACCTCTAGCTGCCCAATAAGCTTTGCATCACCAATCGCATATCCAATACGAAAAGCAGCTAATCCATATGCTTTTGAGAATGTGCGTAGCACCATAAGATTTTCGTACTTTTCAAGAAGAGGTAATGTTTGCGGATAATCTTCTGCCCCAGCATATTCATAATATGCTTCGTCCATAATAACGAGCGCTGACTTTGGAACTGATTCTAAAAATGAAAGTAATTTTTGTTTTTCTACATATGTACCTGTCGGATTATTCGGATTACAAATCCATACAATCTTCGTTTTCTCATCTACTTGTTGTAACATTGCATCTAAATCGTGAATGCCATCTTTAAGTGGTACTTCACGAACTTCTGCTCCTTCAATAACAGCATGGTGATGGTATTGCGAGAACGTAGGGTTCGCCATTACAACATTTGTTCCATTATGTAGCAAAGCACGACTAATCATTTGAATGACTTCATCTAGCCCACTACCAAATAAAAGTTGTTCCGCTTTTACACCTAAATGCTCTGCTACTTTCTCACGAAGCTCAAATGCCGCCCCGTCCGGATAGAGTGCATATTGATTATCTAACGAAGTTAATGCTTCTGTCACACGCGCAGAGCAGCCAAACGGATTTTCATTCGATGCTAGTTTTACAATTTTTGACAATCCATATTCTCTTTTTACTTCCTCAATATTTTTCCCAGGTACATATGCTCTCAAAGTTAACAATTGCTCTTTTACTCTCACTTTTCTTCCCCCAGTCATTGATATGATTTATAATGTCTTACTGTCATCTTTAATCATAACCGTCACCATTACGAGAATACCTTTAAATATGCATTTCATACCTGTTCTATGACTTTTTTACACCATATCCTTTTGAAATGCTTCTAACGCAATATGAACAGTCTCATCTGAAATAGATACGACATTCACTCCCCCATATTCCTGCATAAGCACCATATGAATTGTTCCAGCATTTGCTTTTTTATCTTGTTTCATCAACTGAACGAGACGTTCTACATTCAAGTCACTTGGCATTTTTGGATAACCGTATTTCAAGAACCACTGCTTCATTTCTTCATAAGAAAGATCAACTTTGTACACTTGCTCACTTAAAAACATAGCAAATAGCATGCCAACCGCTACTCCATCACCGTGAGTAATATTCCCATATCCTAACTCTTTTTCAAGAGCATGTCCTAACGTATGCCCAAAATTCAAATGGGCACGTACACCTTTTTCTGTTTCGTCTTGCGACACAATATTCGCTTTCACAGGAATCGCCTTCGTTAATATATGAATTAACTTTTCATCACGAAGATCCGTTAACGTTTGCACTTCTTCTTTTAACCAATGATATAGCTCTACATCACCAATAAGAGCATGCTTTATCACTTCTGCATAACCTGATCGCCACTCTTTTTCAGGAAGTGAATGTAAAAATGGCGTATGATATACAACAGCTTCTGGCTGATGAAACGCTCCAATCATATTTTTTCCTAGTGGATGGTTAATTGCTACTTTCCCGCCTACTGCGCTATCGTGAGCTAATAAAGTCGTTGGAACTTGGACAAAGCGAATACCACGCATAAACGACGCGGCAACAAATCCAGCCAAATCTCCAATCATTCCGCCTCCAAGTGCGATGATTAAAGAATTTCTATCTAATTTATTTTCAAGAGCCGAAGTGTGAGCCTCATAGAAATTTTCAAAAGACTTCTCTTTTTCGCCACTCGGTACAACAAACGAAAATACTTTTTGCTCTACTTGCAATGCATCAACAACTGTCTGTAAATGCAGTGATGCAACAGCTTCATCAGAAATGATCATTATGTTAGATACTGCAGGATTCATTTTTTGAATAAGCGTTGTTAAGTGTGACAACGCCTCCCTTCCAACATGTACATCATATTCTTTTGATTTCGTTTGAATATGTATGTTCTCCATTAAAATCCCCTCGCATATTCATTATGTTTCTTAATATTTTCACGTATAAGATCGATACGATCTAATCCAAATTGTTCAATTAAAGCTGTTGCGAGCTCCCAAGCCACAACAGCTTCAGCCACAACGCTAGCTGCTGGCACTGCACAACTATCTGAACGTTCAATACTCGCTGTAAAAGGTTCTTTCGTATCAATATCAACACTTTGAAGCGGTTTATATAATGTCGGTATCGGTTTCATAACACCGCGCACAACAACCGGCATACCAGTTGTCATGCCACCTTCTAATCCACCTGCATTGTTCGTTTTTCTTCTGTACCCTTGCACTTCATCCCAAAGGATTTCATCATGCACTTCACTTCCAGGTCTATGTGCTGCTTCAAAACCAATTCCAATTTCAACACCTTTAAAAGCGTTAATACTCATAATTGCCGCTGCTAATTTTGCATCTAATTTTCTATCATAATGTACATAGCTACCTACTCCAATTGGCATTCCTTCTACAACTACTTCAACAATACCACCGATAGAATCACCATTTGCCTTCGCATCATCAATTGCTTGCATCATCTTTTTACCGGCCTCTTCATCTAAGCAACGTACAGGAGATGCTTCTGTAGTACTTTGTAATTCCACAATAGAGTTATATTTAATATTTGCTGCCTGTACACCACCAATCTCGATAACATGTCCCGCTACTTGTATACCTAATTCCGCTAATATTTTTTTTGCAACTGCACCAGCTGCAACACGAACTGTCGTTTCACGTGCTGAAGAACGCTCTAATACATTCCTCATATCTCTATGACCATATTTAATCGCACCATTTAAATCTGCGTGTCCAGGTCTAGGTTTCGTAACTTGCCTTTTCATTTCTTTCTCTTCCTGCTCAGTTAACGGCTCTGCACCCATAACCTTTGTCCAATGTGTAAAATCACGATTTTCAACAACAAGTGCAATCGGTGACCCCATCGTCTTCCCATGCCTAACACCACTTACAATTTGTACTTGGTCTTTCTCAATTTGCATGCGTCTACCGCGTCCATATCCTTTTTGTCTTCTAGCTAATTCTTCATTTATATCATTCGCTACTAAAGATAACCCTGCCGGAACACCTTCTAAAATTGTCGTAAGTTGCGGACCGTGGGATTCACCAGCTGTAATATATCGCATACGTTATTCCTCTTTTCGCATATGTATTTATCCCGCTACATAAAGCAGCTATATTACCTTCCATCACTCTTTAAAATACAAAGAAATTATATAGTAAATCGAATGTTTGCTTTCCCTACTTGTAATTGTTCGATTATTTTCATAATATTAGACCTTTTACTTTACATACCAATATATCATAACAGTCCTAACTTCGTAACTGATTGAAATAAAAAAAGTGCAAGAAGAATACCCCTATTCTTCTCGCACTTTTTACTATTATCACAGTTATTAAAGCGTTTACAAATTATTTCAAAATAATTAGTAAATCCATTGATTCATTAATTTTGAGTAGTCTACTAATTCTTCTTCCTTAAAGAAAATAGCAATCTCGCGTTCTGCACTTTCTAAAGAATCCGAACCGTGGATAATGTTTTTCGCAACAGTTACACCGAAATCTCCACGAATTGTTCCAGGAGCAGCTTCATGTGGTCGTGTTTTACCCATCATATTGCGTGCTGTATCTACTACACCTTCACCTTGCCATACCATTGCGAATACAGGACCAGATGTAATAAAGTCTACTAATTCACCAAAGAAAGGTCTTTCTTTATGCTCACCGTAGTGTTGTTCAGCAATTTCCGGAGTAACTTGCATTAATTTTGCACCAACTAATTGAAAGCCCTTTTTCTCAAAACGAGCTACAATTTCCCCAATGAAGGCACGTTGTACACCGTCTGGTTTTACCATTAGAAATGTTTTTTCCATAAAAAATCTCTCCACTTCTGAATTATGTATGTAATTGTATATCCCCACACACATATTAACACCCTTATCACAATTGCGCAATAGTTTTGAAATAGAGAGATTATTTTATTTTTTAGACAAAACACTAAAATTTTCGTTTTCCAATATACTTTGCGACATTTTGCAACGCATACTTCGCCTGTCCACGAGGGAGTGGTTTTATTATTTCTAATGCTTTATGTAAATAACGTTCACTAAACGAAAATGCTTTATCAATAGCTTCGCTCGCTTTAATATCATCAATAATTTCTTTCATTTCACTTGCTGTTGTATTTTCATGCACAGATGTAATTTTTTGACGAAGAACTGGATCTTCCATGGCATACAAAACAGGTAATGTAATGTTACCTTGTAATAAATCACCACCAGCAGGCTTTCCAAGCTTCTCTTCTGTCGATACGAAATCTAAAATATCATCAATAATTTGATAAGACATACCAACAAAATATCCGTACCAAAATAGACGATTTACAGTATCACGATTAGCACCAGCAGCAATCGCTCCCAACTGACAACTTGCGGCGATTAACAATGCTGTTTTTCGTTTGATCCTTCTTAAATACGTTCTTAAATTTTGATCATAGTTATACTTATCTTTAATTTGTTCGATTTCACCTTTACAAACTTCTAAAATTGTATGAGACAACGCTTGATGTGCATCTGGAATTTCTATATTTGTTATACATTCAAGAGACTTCGCAAACAAGTAGTCTCCTGTATACATTGCAATACGATCTCCCCATTTCGCATTCACTGTTGCGCTACCGCGTCGTAAAAACGCAGCATCAATGACATCATCGTGAACAAGCGAAGCCATATGAATTAGTTCTAATGCAACCGCAACATGCTTAATTGCATCTAACTTATAATCCCCAAATTTCCCTGCAAGCAAAACAAAAACAGGGCGAATCCGCTTCCCACCTGCTTCAATAAGCTGTAATGCCGCTTCTTCTACTAACGGCTGCTCAGAAGCAACTGTCTTCTTCAATTCTTTTTCTATAACATTAATATCCGATCGTAAAAAAGAGTACATAAGTTGTAACTTCATATTGTTCACCTTAACCTAAAACGTCTTTTTTCTATTTTCTATTTTGATTCTGGTTTAATACCTAAATGCATAGCTGCTACACCAAAAGTAAATGGTTTCACTTGCACATTCTTAAGCCCAGCTTCTTCAAACATACGTGCTAACTCTTTCATCCCTGGGAATGTACTAGCAGATTCCTGAAGCCATGAATATTCTTTATAACTTTTCGCAAACATCTTTCCAAATAACGGCATGATATATTTAAAGTATAAGACATATCCTTGACGAAAACCTATCATCGTTGGTTGAGATGTTTCCAGGCAAATTACTTTTCCACCAGGCTTTACTACACGCGTCATTTCTTTTAATACTTGCATGTAATCCGGAACGTTACGTAACCCAAAACCAATCGTTACATAATCAAACGTATTATCTTCATAAGGAAGTTCCATTGCATTTCCATGCATAAGTTCTACTTGCTTTAATTCTAAAGCTTCTACCTTTTGTTTACCGACAGCTAGCATATTTTCGCTAAAGTCTAAACCGTAAACCTTCCCATCTTCACCTACAGCTCCCGCTAGTGCAATTGTCCAATCTGCCGTCCCGCAGCATACATCAAGTGCCTTACTCCCGGGTTTCACATCCATAATTCGCATCGTTTCTTTGCGCCATGCCTTATGCCTTTGAAAACTAATTACAGAATTCATCACATCGTATTTATCAGAAATTTTCTCAAATACGTCATGTACTCTTTCTTCTTTTGATTGTTGCATGCTCGTACCTTCTTCCAATGTAAAGTTGCTTATGTCCTTGATTTATCTCTTAACATAGAAATTATCTCATTAACTTCTGTATGATTCTCTAAAATTTTTTCTTCTTGCTTTCTCATTTCCATAAGCCATTCATTAATAACTGTTTCCAAATTTTTATCATCATCCAATGAGATTTTTTGGACTGCTTGAAAAACAGGTGAATTTTGTTTATCAGCATACAATTGACACTCTTTTTGAAGACGATTTTTTCCTAACACATAAGTTATATATGGTTTCCAATTAGATAACTGAAAATGATCACATGTTTTTTGCAAAAGCGCAGATTCAATTATTACTACACTTTCCATTATGTCTTGAATCGTCACATGTGCTTTTTGATACAGCATAATTTTATGTTCATTAATCTCCTTAATTCCTTCAGCAAGTGCACGAATTAAGATAATATCACAATTCATTGACAATAAGTAATAGTATAGACCACTATAATAATCCCCTGCAAGAACTGTCAATTGACGACGCTTATGGAATCCACTCGTCTCTTCGTTTGCTTTATTTGATACTTTTTCATGTGTATCAAGAGCAATTTGTACAAGCATAATCGTTACGACATAATGATCAATTTGTTCTTTATGTATATTTGCACTTTTTAATGCACCGTATAACAGCGCTATTTTTTCTTCATCAATAAATGGTTCTTCAATATAGTTTATAAAATAAGGATGGCGTAATTTCTCCATCAATTTCTCTTTAATACCCGCATACCCTCCGTAGATGTCACACACAAAAAATCACCCTTGTTTTCTAATTCATAAAATTTATTATAACACATACATTCTATTTTCTATAATCAAAACTTGGCTACTTCTGCCAAACTGCCACCGAATAAAGCCTCAACTTTTATTCATACAAGTTATCTTCGTCTCTAACAACTACAAACATTCATTTACACAAAAGGCAGAAGTAATTTTCAACCTTTATATTCTTGCTCTTTAACATTAAAACTATATCATTTTTTTGTATATAAAAAAAAGAAAAGCAGTTTCCCGCTCTTCTTTAATTCGTCTTAATAAACGATAAAATTTCACTACGTGCTGCTGCATCATTTTCTAACACGCCGCGCACTGCAGTCGTTACTGTTTTCGCACCAGGCTTTTTCACACCACGCATCGTCATACACATATGCTCTGCTTCTACTACTACCATTACACCATGCGGCTCTAGTACTTCCATAATAGAGTTAGCTACTGTTGATGTAATACGTTCTTGTAGTTGCGGACGACGCGCAATTGTGTCTACAGTACGAGCTAATTTACTTAGTCCCGTTACTTTTCCACCTTGCGGAATATATGCAACGTGAGCAACTCCATAAAACGGAACAAGATGATGCTCACACATCGAATAGAATGGTATATCTTTTACTAGCACAAGCTCTTCGTGGTCTTCTCCGAATACTTTGTGTAAATGCTCTTTCGGATCCTCATGCATTCCTGAGAATACTTCTGCGTACATTTTCGCAACACGTTTCGGTGTATCAAGTACTCCCTCGCGATTTGGGTCATCTCCGATCGCCTCTAAAATAAGACGTACTGCATGTTCAATTTGTTCTAAATTAACTTTTGCCATCCGCTAGCCCTCCCGAAAAACCTAAAAGTGATACGAACACATTCTAGCATATTTATGTTTTTAAAAGCAAAAAGAAGAGTTTCCAAAAAGGAAACTCTTCTTCCCTGTTAATATGTAAGGATTATTTAACCGCATCTTTTAACGCTTTACCAGGTTTGAATGCAGGTACTTTACTTGCAGCGATTTCAATCTCCTCACCTGTTTGTGGGTTACGACCTTTACGAGCCGCACGCTCACGAACTTCGAAGTTACCGAATCCGATTAGTTGTACTTTATCACCTTGTTTTAAAGCTTCTAAGATAGAATCAAAAACAGCGTCCACTGCTTTTGTTGCGTCCTTTTTAGAAAGGGAACTTGCTTCTGCAACAGCATTGATTAAATCTGTCTTGTTCATGCCATTCACCTCCTCCCAAAGATAAGACTGTATAATGATCATAAAATGAGTCTTACTTTCATTTGTAGGCAATTTTTACAAATTCTATACTACAAAGATGTAGATAAATCATTATCAACGCCTATATTATACGATTCTCCTTTATAATTCAATATTTTTAAAGAAATTGTTACTCTAAAAATGTGAAATTCTGATGAAACTTGACAATTTACAACAAAATATTAGATAATGACTGTTTATTTTTCTATTACGTACTCAAAAAGAAAAAAATCCCTCTACAATTAGAGGGATTTTTTTCTTATAATATAATCGCAATTAATCCGCCAGATCCTTCATTAATAATTCTTTCTAGCGTTTCTTTTAATTTATAACGAGCGTTTTCTGGCATTAGAGATAACTTCGCTTGAATTCCTTCTCTAACAATAGAGCTAAGAGAGCGCCCAAATATATCAGAATTCCAAATTGATAGCGGGTCATCTTCAAAATCTTGCATCAAGTAACGAACTAGTTCTTCACTTTGTTTTTCAGTACCGATAATTGGTTCAAATGTTGATTCTACATCCACTTTAATCATATGAATAGACGGCGCAACCGCTTTTAATTTAACACCGAACCTTGAGCCGTGACGAATAATTTCCGGTTCATCTAAGCTCATATCAGCTAATGCAGGCGCTGCTACTCCATATCCGGTTTGTTTTACCATCCGCAGGGCATCCGCCACTTGGTCATACTCTGTTTTCGCATGAGATAAATCGAGCATAAGCTTTAATAAATGATCTTTCCCTCGAATCTCTACTCCTACTACTTCTTTTAAAATTTGATCATACAATTCATCTGGCGCATATAAATCAATCTCTGCCACACCTTGCCCCATATCGATGCCAGCTAGACTTGCTCGATCAATAAATTCATATTGACTAAACTGCCAAACGACACGGTCCACATCACGAAGACGTTTTATATCCTTTACAGTCTCTTGAACCGCTTCCTGATAACTTCGGCGTAACCAATGCCCTTCATTTAACACCATTACCCAGCTCGGGAGGTTTACATTCACTTCTAAAACCGGGAACTCGAATAATGCTTCTCGCAGTACGTTATACACATCTGTTTCTCTTAAACTCTCTACACTCATCGCAATTACTGGGATATCATATTCTTCTGATAAACTTTGACGTAACTGCTCCGTATCTGGATGATATGGCTGTACAGTATTGATAATCATAATGAAAGGCTTTCCTACTTCTTTTAACTCATTTACAACGCGTTCCTCTGCCTCTATATAATCTCTTCTTGGAATTTCACCAATTGTTCCATCCGTTGTAATAACGACACCAATTGTTGAATGCTCTTGAATTACTTTACGTGTTCCGATTTCTGCAGCTTCATGGAATGGAATAGGCTCTTCATACCAAGGAGTATTAATCATGCGCGGACCATTCTCATCTTCATAGCCTTTTGCTCCTGGAACCGTATATCCAACACAATCTACTAATCGAATATTCACTTCAAGACCTTCATCTACTTCGATAGAAACCGCTTGGTTTGGAACAAACTTCGGTTCCGTCGTCATTATTGTACGACCAGCAGCACTTTGAGGCAGTTCATCCTGCGCTCTTTGACGGTCTGACTCATTTTCAATATTGGGAATAACAACAAGTTCCATAAACTTTTTAATAAATGTTGATTTCCCTGTTCGAACAGCTCCTACAACTCCAAAATAAATATCACCGCCTGTGCGTTCCGCAATATCTTTAAAAATATCTACCTTTTCCAAGTGATTCCCTCCCTCAATATTTTTGGGAATAATTCCACGTTTATAGTCAACTAATACCTTCTCTAACGTTGCCTATAATATCTGATATAATATAATGGTATTCTAGAAGTTCGGACAATATATCATATAATTTTGTCCAATTTCATATGACTATTTAAAAATACCTTTTGTTTGCATCGCAAGTTGTATAACATAAAAAACCTTTCTTCTAGAACTTATTCACTAAAAGAAAGGTTCATGACTTATGATTTCAAAAAAATTGGTTCTCCATTTTTTACTGTATACGGCAAAGAGTATGCAGGAACAAACGGGGAATCCTTCGATAGTATACTCCGGATATCTTCACCTTCTTTAAATTGTCCTTCATTTTTTTTCAACGCTTCATATAAGTCGATTCTATAATCAACAAACAATTCTCCTTTTTCATTAATTACAAGAGGGAGACCTTTTCCTGAGTACGGACTTGTCACTTGTGGTACATCTTTATATCCCAGTTTTTTGAAGTCTAATTCATAAACACCATCTGTGATCACTTTTTTAAAAGGTGGATATTGATGTTCATCACGATACATTCTTAGCTTCAATGCCACTTCTTGAATTTGTTCCGCCATTCTCACATCAATTAACTTTACTGTCGGATTTTTTTCAACATCTATTAATACATATTGATATACTCCACCACTTTCATACGCATTCCCTGGTGCCTCTTGTATGTACCTTGGAGCAATTTTTTGAAAATCAATTGGATACTTCTGATAAATCGGCGTACTCATATCACGCGTCTTAATTGGTAATAAACCATCCGTTTGCTCCTTATATGTATTAATGGCTTTTTGTACAACTTGCAACTGGTCTTCATAAGGAATAGCACTTTGTTTCATATTTTCTCTTGGATACATACACCCTGTTAAAATGCTCATGCAACAAAATATTAAAATAATATGGATTTTTTTCACTGACAATCACCTTTTCATGCTAGTATGGACTGTTGCTTTTGTAACATTTACCGACTACACATCCTTTATTGCTCAATAGGGCCACTAAATACAACAAGGAAAATAACAATTCCCGATACAATCATGAGGGTGTACGCTACTAAAGCTGTAATCCCTTTCAAAAATTTATTCTTCATTTTATGCCTACTCAATAAAATAAAACTTACTGCAAGAAACATAAATCCAATTGCCCCTAAAGCAAACCACATTTTCATAAGCCCTTCCGACATATATACACCCCTTTACTTTCAATCTATTTTTATACTATTTTAACAAATTAAAATCTTTAAACAAATAAAAATCATCATTTTTCCGTGAATTGATGATTTTTATTTAAAATAATAAAACCGAAGCACGAAATGATGCGCTTCGGTTGACCAAATATGCCCTTAACAGCTCTATTCCCATTCTTTCATAACTATCATATGCATTCTCTAAACTCTTTGTTTCTCATAATTTATTTTTTAAACATTTTACTTAACGAACCAAAATCCGCCGGCATATTATTATTAATAATCGCTTTTACAATTTGATCCTCTTGCTCTTTCGGCACTTCGCGTCCTGCCATTAGAGCAACTTGATGAATCAATTGGCGAAGCACTGTCTCATCACGTAAGTTCGCATTTTGAACAGACGACGCTAATTTAAAAATATCTTCTTTGTTCACTTTCGCTTCTTTTTCAATGTTATTAAAAATGTTGTTATCCATTCTTTTCACCCTCTCCTCAAGTTACTCTTCATCCTATGCAGAGATGAAAAATTGGTGAAAAGACCCATAAAAAATAAAAAACGGTAGAAGTACGAAATGTACTTCTACCGCTTTCTTTATAACAAATCAGGTATCGCTTCAACTTCATGTTTTCGAACACGTCCCATCAATGAGCCTACTGCATCTTTCACATTATTCCCATTGAACAGCACGTCATATAAAGCAGCTGTAATCGGCATTTCAACTTCCATTTTCTCCGCCAATTCATGAGCAGCTTTCGTTGTTCTTACACCTTCTACAACCATACCCATACTTTCTAGCACTTCTTCTAAAGAGTGCCCTTTTCCAAGCATATTTCCAGCGCGCCAATTTCGGCTATGCACACTTGTACAAGTTACAATTAAGTCTCCCATACCAGTTAGACCAGCAAACGTTAACGGATTTCCGCCCATTTTTCTTCCTAAACGAGCAATCTCTGTTAAACCACGTGTCATTAATGCCGCTTTCGCATTATCACCTAATCCAAGCCCGTCAGATATCCCCGCAGCTAGTGCAATAATATTTTTTAAAGCACCACCAAGTTCAACTCCAACGATATCTGGGTTTGTATATACACGGAAATAGCTATTCATAAACAAATCTTGTACTCCCTCAGCCGCTTCCATACGCTTTGCTGCAGACGTAACAGTTGTCGCTTGACGCAATCCAACTTCTTCAGCGTGACTCGGCCCAGATAGTACAACAACATCCTTAATCAAGCTCTCTGGAATTTCTTCCTCAATCACTTCCGAAATACGTTTTGACGTACCTGGTTCGATTCCTTTACTTGCATGAATCCAAGTAATTGGCTCTGTAACAATTTCTTTCATCTCTTGCAATACGTCTCGGTACGCTTTCGTCGGTACTACTAGCAGTACTGTATTTACATCTACTAATGCTTCTTCTAAAGAAGAGTAGGCTACGATTGTGCTTGGCAATGTAATCCCTGGAAGATATCTACTGTTCTCACGCTTCGTATTAATTTCATTCATGAGTTCAGGACGGTTTCCCCAAATACGTACATCATGCCCATTGTCAGCTAATACCATCGCTAACGCTGTTCCCCAGCTACCTGCTCCTATTACTGTGATTTTTGTCATAAAATCACATCCTCTCCATTAGTCTCTTGCTCTAGCGATAATGTGAATCGGCGTTCCTACAAAACCGAACGCTTCACGTAAACGGTTCTTTAAGAAGCGCTCATATGAAAAGTGCATTAATTCTGTATCGTTTACAAATATAACAAATGTTGGTGGTTTTACCGCAACCTGTGTCGCATAGAAGATTTTCAGACGGCTACCATTATGTGTCGGCGTTGGATTCATCG
This sequence comes from Bacillus sp. SIMBA_074, assembly GCF_046534555.1. Taxonomy (NCBI): domain Bacteria; kingdom Bacillati; phylum Bacillota; class Bacilli; order Caryophanales; family Bacillaceae; genus Bacillus; species Bacillus sp. SIMBA_074. Next base: position 436,995 of record NZ_JAWRYM010000001.1, read on the forward strand.
CTACCGCATCCATAATTACATCATTTAATACATTCGTTTGTACACGGATGCTATGGCTTTCATTTACCTCATTGATAACCGGTAATAACGTTTGTGTACGCTTTTTCGTTTTCGCAGATAAGAATACAATCGGTGCATACTCTAAAAATTGGAAATGAGCACGAATGTTTTCTTCAAATGCTTTCATTGTTTTTTCATCTTTTTTCACTGCATCCCATTTGTTTACAACGATAATAACAGCTCGTCCTGAATCATGAGCATATCCAGCGATTTTTTTATCTTGCTCAATAATTCCTTCTTCTCCGTCTAAAACGACTAAAACAACGTCAGAACGTTCAATCGCTCTAAGTGCACGAAGTACACTATACTTTTCTGTACTTTCGTATACTTTCCCTTTTTTACGCATACCAGCTGTATCGATGATTACATAATCTTGGTCATCTTTACTATATGGTGTATCAACAGCATCACGTGTCGTTCCCGCTATATTACTTACAATTACACGTTCTTGACCAAGAAGTGCATTTACAAGTGATGATTTCCCTACGTTTGGACGTCCAATTAAAGAGAAACGGATTGTTTCATCGTCATACGCTTCTTCTTCAATCTTTGGAAAATGATTTGCAGCTTCATCTAACAAATCACCAAGTCCTAAACCGTGTGTACCTGAAATCGGGAATGGCTCGCCAAATCCTAATGCATAAAAATCATAAATATCACTACGCATGTCTGGATTATCAACCTTATTTACCGCAAGTACAATTGGTTTTTTAGAACGGTATAAAATTTTAGCAACTTCTTCATCTGCTGCAGTTACACCATCGCGACCATTCGTCATAAAAATGATAACATCCGCTTCATCAATCGCTACTTCCGCCTGTTGACGAATTTGTGTCAAGAACGGCTCGTCTCCAATATCAATTCCACCTGTATCAATAATGTTAAACTCATGATTTAACCATTCTCCCGCACTATAAATACGGTCTCGCGTTATACCTGGTATATCTTCTACGATTGAAACTCTTTCTCCAACAATTCTATTGAAAATAGTAGATTTCCCTACGTTCGGGCGGCCTACTATCGCTATTACTGGTTTCGGCATATACTTTCATCCTTTCAACTTGCTTCTGTTTATTATGTAAAAAACCCTTCTTTGTGCAAGAAGGGATTTGCATTCCAGAATATTTCTCAACGTATCAAAACACCTCACATTATACCACACTTTACTAATGTTTCACAATAATATATACATTATCTTGTAAGCGATGTGCAATACCATCTAAAATAGCCTCTAAATTATTTGCAACAAATTCCAGTTCCTCTGTCGACTCGCAAATAAATAAAGGGGCACCACCTGCAAATTTCTCTGGCGTTGTTGTAATGACTGCGAGAATAACACTTTCTAACATCATCTCTTATCTCCCCTTCCTTTCGGAGCTTCTGATGACATATGAACAGCACTCTCTAATGTTGGTACATTTCCGATTACCCCTATCGCTTTTTCTGCATCTTGATCTTGCGGCAGAACAAAAATCCCAACTCTCCCATCCTCTAAATCACGCTTCGCTAACGGTACAAGTGCCGGCGTTCCAGAATCTCTATATATTCCTAAAGCAACCGAAACATCATGTAAAATAGCTTGCCGTTGTCCTAAGTTTGAGATTGTAACCATCGCATCTATCGATTTCGGTTTTAAAATAAATCCCATTCCATATTTCATAATTTCTTCTTGCCTTGCTGGCAATCCAATATTCATAATGTAAATATTATCAATATAAAGTCCCGCTCCTTCAAAACGAAGTGGAACGTGCTCTATTTCTACAAGGTCATGAAGTCTTTTACCTGACATTAATTTTTTCGCAATGAAAAAACTTACTATACCAGTAATTACCCCGGCAATCCATGAATCGAATCCTATATACGCAAACGTTGTTACAAACGACGTTAACATCGCCAAGTAGTTACGACTTTCAAATACTAATGCAATTCCTTCAATGTATGTATTACCACGTGGTACGAGCTCATATCCATCTAATTGTTGAAGTGTATTTCTTTCCATATTGCGCACATCACGAAATTGCGTCGCTGCTAACGTAAGAAATGTAATTGCAGAGAAATCTTTTTTCAAAACAGACGGAATCGCAATTGCTCCTAAGGCAGCCGCAATTAATCCCATCGCGATATGAATAATTTTCCCGTGAAGCCTCGTCGGATATTGCCTCGTATCGGTACGAAGCATTAACAACCTAGTTATTGTACCTGCAATTACGCCACATAAAATAGCTGGTGTATATTCAGTCATGTATTACCCTCGCCTTTCTTTTACGTGTTTTCCTCTTAAATTGTTCCATATATACCGATGCCTTTGTAATCCAAAGTAAAATCGCCATAAATAAAGTGGAAACAGCAGCAACATCTAAAAAAGCTAAACTGCCGTATTCATAAGGAAAATGTAATTTACGAAAAATCAGCGTCACCAATAATTCTCCTTGTAACATCCCTATATATAAGGAGCATAATCGTAATATGCGATCCCCGTGCAATAAAACCGATGCATACACAAGTGCACCACTTAACAGCAACAACCTATCAACCACAATCCAAATTGGATCATATACTTCTAACAAATGAAAGCTTGTATATAACATTGCAATAATAAGTGCCGAAAGTAAGGTATATAATTTTTTCCAAATAGAATATAACGCGATACCTACAAAAGAAATAATACAAAGCAAAAGGGCATTTACCGATATTGTGAAAGAAGCAATCGTCACATTTAACGGAGAACAAATAATAAAAATTAATATACAAGCACTTATCTTCCAACGAATAGATTCCTTTTTCATAAAAAAGGTCACGACAATCCACCCTATCCAAGCAACAAAATAAAAAGTACTCCCATCCATCATTTCACCTCCTATGATTTCCATTATGGGAACTTTTTATGAAAGTTAATCCTCCTTTTCTTTGTGCATAGTTTTTCTCATAACAGCAAAACTTTTAATAAGGAGGTGTAACTCACAATGGGTAAAGATCGCCAAGAACGAAAACTAAGAGAATCACGCCGCGTTGAATCTGATCGCGACCAATCACTTCAATATCCCGGTGCAACAAGTCTTGATACACCGGAGCAAGCTCGAAAGCAGAATCAGCATTAAATAAAGTGAAACCTCAGTGGGGGGGTATCCATCCCCACTGATTATTAACCCACACCAATTAAGCTGCCCTCAAATAGGCAATACAAAAAGACGGTTTCGATATTGTACGAAACCGTCTTTTTACACAATTATTTTATTTATTTCTACTCGTAATATAACTCTTTTGTTTTCGCATTATAAACCCTATCACTCAACGAGGCATCAATCGTAACTACACCTGTTGGTTTTTTAGAATATGTAATAACATATACGTATGTAGAGAAGGATTTTTACTCTTTACCTCTACACGTACATAATCCGTCTCTCCTATCTCATTTAACTTTCGCTCAACCTCTTTTTTCGCACCTACAATATCTTCTTTTTCTCCTTTAATTTCCCTACTCACAATGGTATTTCCTTGATCAGAAAGCAATACTACTTCAGCATTACTTAAACTCACTTCATTTGATATATTAAAATAATAAATTGCATACGAATCTTCCGATGGATTTTTGTCTTCTCCTAATTCCCTTGGCAAAATTAGTGCTTCTATTCCACTTCCTGCATTCACCGTTGGATTCCTATACAATTTATTCCCGACTGCGATTGCAATATTCGCCGTTTTAATTGCTGATTGTGCTGTTGTTGAACTAGAATCTCCTTCTCTTACATTTGAAGTTAATGAAATTTCAACCTTTTTCTTATATCCAGAAACCGCTGTATCTTCTCTTATATTTCGTGCATGGATGTTAAAATCTTCACTATTATATGTAATGCGTCCTATTGTATTTTTACTATTTGAAGATACATTATCTCCTTTTTTATTAACATCCTCATCCCCTAAATTATCGTAAATTTTTCCTTGTTTCTTTTGACTCTTAAATAGCAATCTCTTATCTTGTTTTATCGCTAACCAGCTATATAGAGAGGAATACTTTCTTACTTTTTCCATGTTTCTCTCCACAAACACGGAAAAAGTAAGAATACTCCAATAATTCAGCGGCATATTTTCTACATTTCTTCATTTTTATAACCCTTTTTTTCAATTTTAGCTTTTCTGTACGATATTTATATATACTTTTATCATAATATAAACTCTCTCTTTTTTCCATTTATAGAATTATATAGAATGATAACTTCTCGCCTCCCCTCTTCATTTTACGAAAATAAAACGCAAAAAAATCAACCGGATGGTTGATTTTTTATCGCCTACTATAATGTGCAGTGTCAATCCCTCGCTGCGCTAACCAATGGTACGTTTCACCTTTTACAACAAGAGGTACAGATTGTAACTCTTCTATCGTCTTCACGCCAAGAGCTGTCATAATAAACTTTAAATCTGTATGTAAAAGATCAATTTCATCCACTAAATTCTCAACACCATCTTGCATTAAAATACGTAAAAAGTATCCAGCAAACGCAGTTGTATTCGCCCCTAATGCGATTGCCTTCGCCACGTCAAGTGCTGTTTGTATACCCCCAGATGCAATAAAAGAGAGGTTATTATTTGTAGAGGTTGCTTCAATAATCGAGGTAGCTGTTTGTATGCCCCAGTTATTAAAATAAGAAAGCATTCGCTGTCTTCTTTCATTTTCAACAGCAGCAAAATTCGTACCACCTTGTCCGCCAATATCAATTGCTGTTATACCTATATTCGCTAACTGTTGTACTGTTTCCTTACTCATTCCAAAACCGACTTCTTTTACGATGACAGGTACTTTACTTTTTAAAACTATTTTCTCAATCCGCTGAAGTACACCAGTAAAATCACGGTCTCCTTCTGGCATCGTTAACTCCTGTATGACATTTAAATGAATTTGCAGTGCATTCGCTTCAATCATATCAACGGCACGCTCTGCCTGTTCGACAGTTGCCTCACTTCCTAAGTTTGCGAAAAAAATCCCATTCGGATTTACTTTCCTAACAACTTTATACGAAGCCGCTTCACTTTCATCTTTTAAAGCTGCCATTTGCGAACCTACAGCCATAGCAAGGTTATGATGTTTCGCTACATATGCTAATTGCTCATTAATATGTAATGTTTGCTCTCCTCCACCACCAGTCATCGCATTGATAAAAATCGGCGAACTTAGTGAAAGTTCGCCGATTTTTGTTTCACATGTTATAGTGTCATAACTTGAATTTGGCAAGCTTTGATGCACAAAATCAATATCATGAAAGCCATGCGTACGAGACTGACCAGTAGAAAGAGCATATTCAATATGATCTAATTTACGTTTTGCCCTTACCACTTGTACCCCTCTTTATTTCTTTAATTTTTTCAGTTGTTCACCAATAATATCACTTAACTGGAAAGTAGCCGAATCAGCATTTGGCTCATATTGGCTATAATCTTCTGTTACATTATTTTCTTCAAGCGTTTCTTTTATGCTTAAAGAAATACGTTTTTCTGCTACATGGACTTCAAGTACTTTCACTTTTACTTCTTGTCCCATTTCCAATACTTCATTTGGATTTTTCACGTGACGATTTGCAATTTGAGATACATGTACAAGCCCTTCAACACCAGGTAAAATTTCAACAAACGCACCGAATGTAACAAGGCGTTTTACTACTCCCTCACGAATATCTCCAGCTTTTATTTCGCCAGCAACATTTTCCCAAGGTCCTGGCTGAGCTGCTTTAATTGATAAAGAAATACGTTGCGTATCAGCATCAACAGATAACACTTTTACCTTTACCTTTTGACCTTGCTCTAATACCTCAGAAGGTTGCTCTACACGTTCGTGTGAAATTTGTGAAATGTGAACTAAACCGTCCACACCACCAACGTTAACGAAAGCACCAAAATCCGTTAATCGTTGTACTGTTCCTTCAACAATGTCCCCTTCTTTTAACGAAGAGATTGCTTCTTTTTTCTTAGAATCTAGTTCTAGTTCTACTACCGCTTTATGTGAAAGAATAACACGATTTTTTTCACGGTCTAATTCAACAATTTTCACCGCTAATGTTTTTCCTTTATAGTCAGCAAAGTCTTCTACATAATGTACTTCTACAAGTGAAGCTGGGATAAAACCACGAACACCAAGGTCCACAACTAACCCACCATTCACGATATCTTTTACAGTAACATCAAATACATGACCAGAATTAAATTTTTCTTGTAATTCTACCCACGCTTTTTCTGCGTCAACAGCTCTCTTAGATAAAACAAGATCATCATCTTCTAATTTAATAATTTTCAATTCAAGTGTTTGATCTAATTCTACAACATCGCTTGCTTTTTCAATATGAACGTTAGCTAATTCACTAATCGGAATTACGCCATCTGTTTTGTATCCAACATTTACAAGAACTTGTTTCTCTTCAACTTTCGTTACAGAACCTGTAACAACGTCACCAACTTGTAATTCTTTTGAATTCATAACTTCTTCATTCATTTTCTCTACCATGGAAATACCTCCCTACAGAATTGACAAAGCATTTTTATGTATATACGAAATGAAAACAAATGTTTTCATTTGCATGTTTAAGAATTTATCATCACATATTCTGTTTCAATACAGTTCACAAGAAACTATATTAAATCTATATAAATAGTATACAGCAAAATCATCTTGAAGAAAGTATGATTTGAAATATAATAGCGAATATATTCTGACAGTTTTTTTCCTCTGTAACTAACTTCTTACAAATTAGCCCATTTGTCAAGAAAAGAGACTTAAAATTCACTTATCCTTTACATTTCAAAAAAAAAAAAAAAAATAAAGAAAGAGTAATCTGTACCCTTTGTAAAGGACATTTTGAAAAAAGTTAGGCAACATCAAGGAGATGATTTCTGTATCCTGGTCTTACCCCAGTCAAGTAGACAGTAATAGATTAGGTGTCTTTTCATTAAGCAGCCTTAGTTCCAAATTCAATAG